>CAYTVY010000085.1:0-11504 GCA_964441925.1 uncultured Geothermobacter sp. | reverse complement strand
TTGTCCGTCAGTCATCCGTTCGGGGACGCCCGGGGAAGGCAGACCGTGAAGCAGCTTCCCCGCCCCGGTTCGCTCTGCAGGGCGATGGTGCCGCCGTGCGCCTGGACGATGCCGTAGGAGACAGAGAGTCCCAGTCCCGTGCCGTCGGTCTTGGTGGTGAAGAAGGGATGAAAGATCTGCTGCCGGATCTCGGCGGCGATGCCGGGGCCGGTGTCGCGGATGTGAATCCGGGTCGCCTGCCGGTCCTGCTCGCAGCAGATGGCCAGCCGGCCGCCGTCGGGCATGGCCTGCAGGGCGTTGACGATGATGTTGGTGAAGACCTGGCGCAGCCTTTCCCGGTCCCCCCGGCAGGGGGCCAGCCGCCGGGGGACGGCGAACTGGACGTCGATGCCGTCCGCCGGCACCTGGTGGCGCACCTGGTCGAGAATCTCCGTCAGCAGGGATTTCAGGTCGACATCCCCGCACGCCAGGTGCTGCTTGCGGGCGAAGGCCAGCAGGTTGCCGGTAATGAGCGAGATCCGCTCCACCTGCCGGAGAATCTCGCCGGTCTCCTCGAGAGCGTCCCGGTCCTCGGCCAGACGGGAGCGCAGGATCTCGACGTTGCCGCGGATGATGGCGGCGGGATTGTTGATCTCGTGGGCGACACCGGCGGCCAGCGAGCCGATGGCGGCGAGCTTTTCGGCATGCGCCAGCTCCTCCCTGGCGGCGATCAGCTGCCGGCTCTTCTCTTCCAGTTCCAGGGTCCGCTCGACCACTTTCCGCTCGAGTTCCCGGTTCAGTTCCGCCAGGGCCTTTTCCTGCTCGGCCAGCCGGTCGTAGTAGCGGCGCAGGGTCTGCTCGGCGGCCTTGCGGTCACTGATGTCCATGAAGGTGATGACCGCCCCCTCGATGGCGCGCTGTTCGTCGAGCATCGGGGTCACCGCGCAGGCGACGGGCAGCCGGCTGTCGTCCCGGCGCCGGAAGGTGCTTTCGTCGCTGCGGAAGCAGGCACCCGCCTCCAGGGCGCCCCGCACCGGATCCGGCCCCTGGCCGCCATCGTCGGGCAGGATGCTCCGGTAGTGCCGTCCCGCCAGCTGCCGGTCGTTCCAGCCGAGCATCCGTTCCGCCGCCGGGTTGATGAAGACGATGCGGCCGGCGCTGTCGACCCCGAGCACGCCTTCGCCGGCCGAGCTGAGAATCAGTTCGTTCTGGCGGCGCAGGCTGGTCATGGCGGCCAACTGCTCCTTGGTCATGCGGACGATCAGGAAACCGAGGCCGAGAAATCCGCCCAGGGTCAGCAGGCCGAGCATGAAGAGGTTGAGGGCGCCGTTCGCCAGGCTCTGTTCCGCCCGGCGGGCCAGCTCCTGGTTGCGTTTCTGGGTCAGGCTGGCCAACGGGGGATAGAGGGCTTCCAGCCTCTGCAGCTCGCGGGTGGCCTCCTGCCGGAGCCGTTCCCGCTGCTGCAGCAGGGTGAGGCGCCGGGAGACCAGCTGGTAGAGCCCGCCCTTTCCGGGATGGATGGTCTGGTACTCCCGGTAGATGGTGTATCCCTTGCCGAACAGCGCCTCGTTGATGCTGTCGACCGGCCTGGCGGGAAGCAGGTTGCTGTCCTCCAGGCCGATGGACCGCAACCGGCGCAGCTCCCGCTCGAGGCGCTCGAGGCTCGGTTTGAGCTGGTTGTCCTTGAGGTCGGCCAGCTGGTCGAGGCGGTCCTCGCCGGCGAGGATCTCGATCATCCGGGACAGATCGACCAGCTCGGTGTTGACGGCGGCCAGGCTGCGTCGCCAGCCCTGGCTGCCGGCGCCGAGCAGTTCCCGGGAAAGCCGGGCGGCGGTTTCCGGGCCGGCCCGGCGCCAGCGCCTGATCCTGAGGGCCTCGGCGAGACGCTGCCGTCCCTCGAAGATCTCCAGGCTGGTCCGCAGTTGCTGCAGCAGCTGGCGCACCAGGCGCAGGCTCTTGCGTTCGTGGCTGTCGAGATAGACCGGCCGGTAGTCGGCCCGCCAGGCGACGGCCCGTTGCCAGATGTCCCGCAGGCTGCGGATCTGCCGGCCCAGCTCGCGGCCGACCCGGCCGATGTCGGGGATGCCGGTGGTCTCTTCCAGTTCCCGGTGCAGCCGGCCGAACTCCCGGTCGGGGAACGGGACGCTGATCGGTCCGAGGTCGAGCTGCAGCAGGCTGTCCAGGGCCGACTGGGCCTGGCGGCTGAGGCGCCTGAGCTGTTCGGCGCCCCGGGTCAGCCGGCGTTCCCGGGCGACCAGCCGCAGCCGCTCCCGGTTGAGGTCGTGCAGGGTCCAGCCGATCAGGCCGCTGGTGACGACGCCGACGAACAGGCCGATCATCACCAGCAGCCAGACCAGCAGGATGATTTTCCGGCCGGGCTTGAGCTGTTTCATCGCTGCCGCTCCCCCGGCAGATCGCGCAGAATCTCCTCCCAGCTGGCGGGGAGGATGCGGCCGTTTTCGATCCGGGTCGGCCAGACATGGTGGCTGGCCTGATGTTCTTCGGGTCCGAGCTGCAGGGCCGTGCCCAGCCCGATGTCGAAACGCCCGAGCCGTTCCAGGCCGTCGATGACCGAGGAGCGGGTCAGGGGCCGGTCGGCTCTCTTCAGGCCGGCCACCAGGATGCGGGCCGCGGCATAGCCTTCGAGGCTGACGAAACCGGGGGTGGCGCCGGCGATTTTTCTGATATCCGCCAGGTAGTCCCGCACCAGCGGCAGCGAACTCTGGCGGGGATGGGGCACGACCTGGGTGATGACCACGCCGTCGCCGTCCCGTCCGAGCGCGCGGGCCAGGGCGGTGCTGCCGACGAAGGACACGTTGAGAAACAGGGCGTCGAGTCCGGATTGGCGGGCCAGGCGGATGAACTTGGCGCAGGGGGCGTAGGTGCCGACGAGGATGACGGCCCGGGGCGGCGGCTCGGCCAGCAGCAGGTCGGCCAGGGCGTTTTCGACCGCCAGGGTGTTGCGGCGATAACGGACGTGCAGGATCTGCTGGTCGTCCTGCAGGCCGTAGCGGCGCAGCGAGGCGAATCCTCCGACATAGCCGGCGTCGCCGTAGCCGTCCCGCTGGGTGAAAAAGGCGATCCGGTCGGGTGGAACGCCTCCCTTCTCGACCAGGGCCTGGACCATGGCATCGATCTCCTCGGCGTAGCTGGCCCGCAGGTTGATGACATAGCGCTCCGGCGGGCTGCGGCGCAGCACCCCGGCGCCGGAGAAGGGGGCGAAGAAGAGGGTCTGGCTCCGGCGAATCAGCGGCAGGGCGGCGATCGCCGTCGGCGTCCCGACGTTGCCGATGATCGCCAGCACCCGCTCCCGTTCCAGCAGCCGGTGCATGTTGGGCACCGTCCGTTCGGGCTCGTAACCGTCATCCAGGCTGATCAGGCGCAGCGGCCGGCCGTCGATGCCGCCGTTGCGGTTGGCCCGGGCCAGGCCGGCAAGCACGCCCTGCCGCATGGCGGTGCCGAGGGCGGCGGCCGGGCCGCTCAGGGCGGTCGACATGCCGAGCAGGACCGCGTCGGCGTTCCGGCGGTCCGGGGCGGCCGGCGAGGAGAAGGGAAGCAGCACCCCGGCCAGCAGCAGGACGATGCCAAGAGCCGTTTGCTTCAAGGGCCTCTCTCCGGGGTGAGCTGGAAGTCGCGGATCTTCTTGTCGAGGGTCTTGCGGGTGATGCCGAGCAGCTCGGCGGCGCGGCTCTTGTTCCAGCCGGTCTTGGCCAGGGCCCGGGAAACCTGGAGCTTTTCGGCGTCGCGCAGGGAGTAGGATTCGGGCAGGGCGGTTTCGGCCGGCTCCTGACCCTGCCGGATTTTCGCCGGCAGCAGGTCGGGGGTCAGGGTGTCCCCGCGGGCCAGGATGACGCTGCGCTCGATGACGTTTTCCAGCTCCCGCACGTTGCCGGGCCAGCCGTAGCTCTGCAGGCAGGCGAGAAAGTCGCGTCCGGCCCGCTTGCAGGGTTGCCCGAGGCGACCGGCGATCTTGGCCAGGAAATGTTCGACCAAGGGTGGGATGTCCTCCGGCCGGCGGCGCAGGGGAGGCAGCTCGAGGGTGATGACGTTGAGCCGGTAGTAGAGATCCTCGCGGAAGCGTCCCGCCGCCACCTCCTGCTCGAGGTTGCGGTTGGTGGCGGCCATGAAGCGGACATCGGCGTGCCGGGGCCGGGTGGAGCCGACCGGCAGGTACTCGCCCTGCTGCAGCACCCGCAGCAGTTTGGCCTGCAGGGCCGGGCTCAGTTCGCCGATCTCGTCGAGAAAGAGGGTGCCGCCCTCGGCCGCGGCCAGCAGCCCCTGGCGGTTCTGCAGGGCACCGGTGAAGGCGCCCCGGACATGGCCGAACAGCTGGCTTTCGAGCAGGGGTTCGGTCAGGGCGGCGCAGTTGACGGCGAGAAAGGGAGCGTCGCTGCGCGGACTGTGCCGGTGAACGTCGCGGGCGACGAGCTCCTTGCCGCAGCCGCTCTCCCCCAGGATCAGCAGCGGTGAATCGACGGCGGTGACCCGCATCGCGAGTTCGTAGACCTCGGCGAACAGGTCGCTCTTGAACACGACGGTCTGCCGGCCGGCCTCACGGTTCAGTTTCTGTTTCAGGCTGCGGTTCTCCTCCAGCAGCTTCCGTTGCCGCAGGGACTGTTCGATGACGGCCCGCAGCTGCTCCTGGGGAAAAGGCTTTGTCAGGTAGTTCTGGGCCCCGAGCTTCATCGCCTCGACGGCGGATTCGATACTGCCGTGGCCGGTCATCATGATGACCGGCAGTTCCGGCAGCAGGGTGCGGACCCGCCGAAGCACCTCCAGGCCGTCCATCTCTGCCATCCGGATGTCGAGCAGCAGCAGATCGGCCGCCGGCGCCGGCGGCTGCAGGGCGGCGAGCAGGGCGTGCGGCCGGCTGAAGGTCGTGACCTCGGCCCCCCAGTCCGCCAGCATCTTCTTCAGGTAGCGCAGCATGCCCTCTTCATCGTCGCAGATATAGATCCGTCCGTGCATCTTTCAATCCGTTGTTTTAAAAAGCTGTGACAAGCTGCCGGGTGGATACTTTCTACCCGGCAAGAATACCGGATGGGAAGAATCTACACAATGCCGTAAGCCCCTGAAGCATCGTCATATTGTCGCAATCTTTCTCTAACGTGCCGATATTGGCCGTGATTCCCGGAAAAGGAAAACACTGGTATGCAAATTGCGCCATGAACTGTTCTGCATGCTTCCTGCCGAAGGCATTCTTCAATCCGTTTCCGGCCACAGGGGGGGGCGGAAACCTGTCCAGCGCAGAGGAGGTTGACAGCGATGCAACTGAACAGACGAGGCTTCCTGAAGTTTTCCGGTGGGGCGATCGCCGGCTCGGTTCTCGGCATCGGCCTGAGGGCGGCCGAGGCCGAGGCCGGCCCTCTCGCCATCCAGTACGCCCGGGAAACGACGACCATCTGTCCCTACTGCGCGGTCGGCTGCGGCCTGATCGTGCACAGCCGGGGCGGCGAGGTGATCAACATCGAGGGGGATCCGGATCACCCGATCAACCGGGGGACCCTGTGCAGCAAGGGTGCCTCGATCTACCAGCTGCGCCACAACGAAAAGCGCGTCACGGTGCCGCTGTACCGGGCGCCGGGCGCGAAGGAGTGGAAGGAGGTCTCCTGGGACTGGGCGCTCGACAAGATCGCCGAACGGATCAAGGCGACCCGGGATGCCACCTTCATGGAAAGGAACGCCCGCGGCCAGGTGGTCAACCGCACCGACGCCATCGCCTCGGTCGGCAGCGCCGCCCTCGACAACGAGGAGTGTTACCTGCTGCAGAAGCTGCTGCGCAGCTGGGGACTGGTCTACATCGAACACCAGGCGCGAATATGACACTCCGCCACGGTTGCCAGTCTGGCAACCTCGTTCGGTCGCGGCGCCATGACCAATCACTGGATCGACATCCGCAACGCGGACGTCATTCTGGTGATGGGCTCGAACGCCGCGGAGAATCATCCGATCTCCTTCCGTTATGTTCTCGAGGCGAAGGCGCGGGGCGCCAAGCTGCTGAGCGTCGATCCGCGCTTTACCCGCACCAGCGCCCGGGCCGATGTCTTCGCGCCGTTGCGCAGCGGCACCGATATCGCCTTCCTCGGCGGCATGATCAACTACATCCTGGAGCATGACCTCTACCACCGCGACTACCTGCGGCTGCACACCAACGCCACCTTCCTGGTCGATCCGCGCTTCAAGATGCCGGGCGAGCTGGACGGCCTCTTCTCCGGCTACAACGCCGCGACCCGCAGCTACGACAAGTCGACCTGGGGGTTCCAGCGGGATGCCAGGGGGGTGCCGAAAACCGATCCGCAGATGCAGGATCCGTACTGCGTCTTCCAGCTGCTGAAGAAGCATTTCTCGCGCTACACCCTCGAGGTCGTGGCCGACATCACCGGAACCCCGGTGAAGAAGCTCGAGGAGATCTACCGGATCTACGGCTCGACCGGCCGGCCGGACCGGGCGGCGACCATCATGTACGCCATGGGCTGGACCCAGCACACCGTGGGGACCCAGAACATCCGGACCATGGCCATCATCCAGCTGCTGCTCGGCAACATCGGCGTCGCCGGCGGCGGGGTCAACGCCCTGCGCGGCGAGTCGAACGTCCAGGGATCGACCGACCACTGTCTGCTGTTCCACATCCTGCCCGGCTACCTGCCGACCCCGAAGGCCAGCCTGAAGGATCTGGCCACCTACATCGAAAAGACCACGCCGACCACCAACGATCCCCAGAGCGCCAACTGGTGGGGAAACCGCGGCAAGTACATCACCTCGCTGCTGCGGGCGCATTTCGACAGTGCCCTGACGGCGGCGGACGAGTTCGGCTACCAGCTGCTGCCGAAACTGGACGACGGCCAGAACGCCTCCTGGCTGATGCTCTTCGACCAGATGCTGCGGGGCCGGATCAAGGGTTTCTTCGCCTGGGGGCAGAATCCGGCCTGCAGCGGCAGCAACGCCAACAAGGTGCGCCGGGCGCTGACCCGGCTCGACTGGATGGTGGCGGTCAACCTGTTCGACAACGAAACCGCGTCCTTCTGGAAGGGGCCGGGCATGGACCCGGGCAAGATCGACACCGAGGTCTTCTTCCTGCCGGTCGCCGCCTCCTTCGAAAAGGAGGGCAGTGTCACCAACTCGGGCCGCTGGGCCCAGTGGCGCTACCAGGCGGTGGAACCGCTGGGGCAGAGCCGGCACGACTCGGAGATCATGAACGAGCTCTATTTCCGGGTCCGGCAGCGCTATGCCGCCGAGGGCGGGGCCTTTCCCGATCCGATCCTGAAGCTGAGCTGGAACTACGGGTTCAGGATGCCGGACGGGCGGATCCGCAAGATCGACATCCATGCCGTGGCGAAGGAGATCAACGGCTACTTCCTCACCGACAAGGTGGTCAAGGGCAAGAGCTTCAAAAAGGGCGACCTGGTGCCCTCCTTCGCCTACCTGCAGGACGATGGCTCCACCTCGTCCGGCAACTGGCTCTACTGCCAGAGCTACAACGGCAAGGGCAACAACATGGCGCGGCGCAGCCACAGGGACCCGAGCGGCATCGGCCTCTATCCCGAATGGGCCTGGTGCTGGCCGGTCAACCGGCGCATCCTCTACAACCGCGCCTCGGTCAACGCCGACGGTGTGCCCTGGAACCGGAAGCGCCCGGTCATCTGGTGGACCGGCAGCGGCTGGAAGGGAGATGTCCCCGACGGCGGCTGGAAGCCCCTCTCCCAGCCGGGGACGAAGAAGTCGTTCATCATGCTGCCGGACGGCGTGGCCTCGATCTTCGGTGCCAAGATGAAGGAGGGGCCCTTCCCCGAACATTACGAGCCGCTGGAAAGCCCGATAGAGGGCAATCCGCTGTCCGGTACCCGGAACAACCCGGTCATGAAGCTGTTCCACGCGGTGAAGGACCGGCCGCCGGAGGATGTCTTCTTCACGGCCGATGACCGCTATCCCTTCGTGGCCACCACCTACCGGGTCACCGAGCACTGGCAGACCGGGGTCATGTCCCGCAACACGCCCTGGCTGCTGGAGATGCAGCCGCAGCTCTTTGTCGAGCTGAGCCCGGAACTGGCGAAGGAACGCGGGATCCGGGACGGCGAGAAGGTCAGGGTCAGCTCGGGCCGGGGCAGTGTCGAGGCGGTGGCCATCGTCACCCGGCGTTTCCGCCCCTTCCGGGTCAGGGGCCGGACGGTTCATCAGGTCGGCCTGCCCTGGTGCTACGGCTGGAACACACCGAACGTCGGTGACAGCGCCAACCTGCTGACGCCCACGATCGGCGATGCCAACACCATGATCCCGGAAACCAAGGCGTTCATGGTCAACGTCGAGAAGCTGGGCTAGGGGGGGAGGATGCCATGAAACGAAAAGCCTTTTTGATCGATACCACCCGCTGTACCGCCTGCCGCAGCTGCCAGGTGGCCTGCAAGCAGTGGAACAAGCTCGAGGCCGATGCCACGGTCAACCGGGGCAGTTACGAAAATCCCCCCGACCTGACGCCGTTGCTCTACAACCAGATCCATTTCATCGAACAGGAAAAAGGGGACGAGCTGCGCTGGCTGTTTATCAACCGGCGCTGCCTGCACTGCGCTGATGCCGGATGCGTCAAGGTCTGTCCTTCGGCCGGTGCCCTCTACCACACGCGCGAGGGGCTGGTCGCCTACAACCGCGACAAGTGCATCGAGTGCCACTACTGCGTCAACGGCTGCCCCTTCGACGTGCCACGCTACGATGCGCAGCGGAAGGTGACCAAGTGCCACGCCTGCAGCGACCGGGTCGCCAACGGTCTGCTGCCGGCCTGTGTCAAGGCCTGTCCGACCGGGACCCTGCGGTTCGGCGAGCGTGACCGGCTGATCGCCGAAGCCCGGTCCGCCGGGAAAAAGCTCTACGGGGAGCAGGATCTCGGCGGGCTCGGGGTGCTCTACGTTCTCGACGACGAGCCGGGCACCTACCGGCTGCCGAAGAATCCGGCCATCCCGGCCTCGATCTTCTTCTGGAAGGATGTCGTCAAGCCGCTCGGCATCCTCGGATTCTGGGGCGCCCTCGGCGCCGTCGCCCTGCACTATGTCACCATCGGGCCCAAGAGGATCGACGATAGCGACGACCGGCGGCACAAGGGAGGTGAATGAACCATGGCTGACCATGTCGACCGCTTTGACACTCTCGACCGTATCGTCCACTGGACACTGGCCGTCTCCTTCCTGCTGCTGGTCCTTTCCGGCCTCGGGCTCTACGCTCCCGCCTTCGCCGGTTTCTTCGACCTGTTCGGCGGGGCCGGACAGGCGATCCGGACCCACAAGGTTGCCGGCGTGATCTTCCTGGTCTGCGCCCTGCTGCTCTTTCTCCGCCACCTGGGCGAGACCTGCCGTTTCGATGCCGACGACCGGCGCTGGCTGGCGCGGCTGGGCGGCTATCTGTCCCGCAATCCGGAGGAGATCCCCCAGGGCAAGTTCAACGCCGGCCAGAAACTGTTCGGTATCTTCTCCTTCGTCGCCGCCCTCATCATGGGGATCACCGGGTTCCTCATCTGGGAACCCACCGCCTTTGCCCGGGAGGCGACCCGCCTCTCCCTGATGGTGCACGGCCTCTTTTTCGTCCTCTGGATGCTCGGCATGGTGGTGCACGTCTATCTGGCCACCATCGGCAATCCGGGCACGCTCGAAGGCATGCTGCACGGACGGGTCAGTGCCGCCTGGGCGAGAAAGCACGCCGGCAAGTGGTTCGAACGGGTCACCGGAAACCGCTGACGGAAGATCGGAAACGCGCCACGGCCGGTTCCGGCCGTGGCGCCATGTCCGGGCAGGCAGGCCCTGCCCCGCCAGGAGAATCGGATGCTCGAAAAACGTCTGCAACGCCTGGAGCGCCTGGCCGCCGACAAGCCGGCGCTGGCGTCCGTCTGCCGTTACTACGCCAGTCTCTACCGGCTGTTCGCCGAGGCCGATCCGTTTCTGGATGCCGCGTTTGATGCCGCCGCCACCCAGCGGCAGCAGCAGGGGTTTCCGCTGTTGCGCGGCGAGCTGCTGCAGATCGATGCCGGTGCCGCCGCCACGTTTTTCGCCCGGCTTCTCGCGGTGATGGCCGGGCACGGGGAGCAGGGGCAGGACGAGCTGGCGCGGTTGCAGTCGGCGCTCGATGACGGACGGCTCGACCTGCCGCTGCTGCTGCGGGCCACTCTCGACCGGGACCGGCGGCCGGTGACCGCGGCCGCCGAGGCGGTCGGGGTGTCTCCGGCCCTGCTCGAGTATGGCCTGGCGACCGCCCTGGGGGCGGCGCTGGAACGTTGCCGGCAGGCGGATGCGCCGGTGCGCGAGGACTGGGACGAGGGCTACTGCCCGTTCTGTGGCGGTCTGCCGGCCATCGCCGAGCTGCGGGGCGAAGAGGGGAAGAAGCTGCTGCAATGCAGTCTCTGCGGCCAGCAGTGGGCCTTCCGCCGGCTGACCTGCATCCACTGTGGCAATACCGACCACGAAAGCCTCGCCTACTTCACCATCGAGGGCGAACCGGGCTGCCGGGTCGACATCTGCCGCCGCTGCAGCGGTTACCTGAAGGTGATCGACAGCCGGGCGCGGGGCGAGAACCTGCCGCTCGAAGTGGAGGATGCCGCCACCCTGCAGCTCGACCTGCTGGCGGCCAGGGAGGGGTTCACCCGCGGGCGGAAGGAACAGCCGGGGAACTGAAGGAGCACCGGGGTGACGGCCATCAATCAGCAGGGGCTTCCGGCCACCACCGGCATCGTTCTCGCCGGTGGCGGGAGCCGTCGCATGGGGAGTGACAAGTCGCTGCTCCCCCTGGACGGCGAGCGTTTCATCGAGCGGATCTGCCGGGTGCTGGCGGGCCTCTTCCCCGAGGTCCTGATCGTCACCAACAGTCCGGAACGCTATGCCTCCATCCCCTGTCGCAAGGTGCCCGACCTTCACCGGGACGGCGGGGTCCTGGCGGGGCTCCACGCCGGGCTGTTTCATGCCCGCCATCCCCGGATCTTCGCCGTCGCCTGCGACATGCCCTTCCTGCAGCCGGAACTGATACGGCATCTCTGCCGGTCCGGCCGGGGTGACGTGCATGTCCCCCGGACGGCGGGAGGACTGGAGCCTTTGCACGCCTGTTACCGCAAGAGCTGTCTGCCGGCGATGGAAGAGGCCCTGCTGCGGGGCGACCGGCGGATCGTCGCCTTCTTTCCGGAGGTCCGGGTGGTGGAGATGCCGCCCGCCGTCTGGCGGCGGTATGACCCCGAAGGCGTCTCCTTTTTCAATGTCAACACCCCCCAGGACTACTTTGCCCTCCGCCAGCTCAGGCCGGCCGGCGGCAACGGTGGCGTGATAGAACGGTGAGACCGGCGGCCGCCGGAGCTGTAGCCGGGCCTTCCGTTCATCTCCGGGCAGACCGGTGCGACTCCCGTATGACAGACCTGAATCAGTGAGCTTGTCACCGGCGAATAGCGCAAGTCATTGACCTGCCTGCGCTTCCCAAAAATCACCGGCGAACCTAAGGGTGCGCCTTGGATTTTTGAAAACCGCATTCAGGCCAAGCACTTACACTCTTCATCCGGCACAAAC
>CAYTVY010000084.1:5926-11575 GCA_964441925.1 uncultured Geothermobacter sp. | reverse complement strand
CGTGACGCGTGATGCGTGACGGGTGGTTCAGGGAGGCTTGCCCAGTTCGTCGAGAAAGTCGGCGCCGAAACGCTCCAGCTTGGTCAGGCCGACGCCGTTGATCTGCAGCAGCTCCTGGGCGGTCTGCGGCACCACGGCGGCCATCTCCGCCAGGGTGGCGTCGGAGAAGACCATGTAGGGGGGAATCCCCTGCTGATCGGCGATCTGCTTGCGCCGGGCGCGCAGCCGCTCGAACAGGGACCGGTCGTAGTCACCAACCGGCTCGCGGCCCCTTTTCGGTTTCTTCGCCGCCCTGACCCGCAGCCTTGGTCGCGGCAGCTCGAGGCTCTCCTCGCCGCGCAGCAGCGGCCGGGCCTTCTCGGTCAGCTTCAGCACCGAGTAGTTGCCGATATCCTGGTGCAGGTAGCCACGCTGCACCAGCTGGCGCAGCAGGCTGCTCCAGTGGTCGGCGCTCTTGTCGGCGCCGATGCCCCAGGTGGAGAGCTGCTGGTGGTTGTTGCGCCGCACCCGCTCGTTGTCGGCGCCGCGCAGCACCTCGACCACGTAGCCGACCCCGAAACGCTGCCCGACCCGGAAGACGCAGGAAAGCGCCTTGCGGGCGTCCTCTGTGGCATCGTAGGTTTCCGGCGGATCGAGACAGGTGTCGCAGTTGCCGCAGTCCTCCTCCAGGGACTCGCCGAAATAGCCGAGCAGGGTCCGCCGCCGGCAGCCCTGCTCCTCGCCGTAGGCGACCATGGCGTTGAGCTTGTGCAGTTCGATGCGGATCTGCTCCGGATTCTCCGACTGCTCGATCAGGCCGCGCACCAGGGCAATGTCGCCGTAGCCGAACAGCAGCAGTGCCTCGGAGGCGAGCCCGTCGCGGCCGGCGCGGCCGGTTTCCTGGTAGTAGCTTTCGAGGTTCTTGGGCAGATCGTAGTGCACCACGAAGCGCACGTTCGGCTTGTCGATCCCCATGCCGAAGGCGACCGTGGCAACCACGATGTCGAGGTCGTCACGCAGAAACGCCTCCTGGGTGGTGTGGCGCAGCGTGTCCGGCAGCCCGGCATGGTAGGGCGCGGCGCGCAGCCCGGCGGCAATCAGCCGGTCGGCGATCTGTTCGGTGCGCTTGCGCGACAGGGCGTAGACAATCCCCGACTCCCCCCGGTGTCGGTCGAGAAAGCGTCGCAGCTGTTCGAAGGGACGCGCTTTCTCCAGCACCGTGTAGCGGATGTTGGGCCGGTCGAAACTGGCAATGTGGGTGTGCGCCTGCCGCAGGCCGAGCCGTTCGACGATGTCGCGCCGGGTCTGGGGATCGGCGGTGGCGGTCAGCGCCGCCAGCGGCACGCCGGGAAAATGCTCGCGCAGCCGGGGCAGCTGCAGGTATTCGGGGCGGAAGTCGTGTCCCCACTGGCTGATGCAGTGGGCCTCGTCGATGGCGATCAGGGCGATCTCGATCCCCGCCAGCCGCTCCAGAAACGCTTCGGACAGCAGCCGCTCCGGGGCAACATAGAGCAGATCGAGCTCACCGGCATGGAGCCGGGCCAGCAGCTGCCGGGACTCGGCGGCGCCGAGGGCCGAATGATAGCAGGCGGCGGCGACCCCGAGCTGGCACAGGCTGTCGACCTGGTCCTTCATCAGGGCGATCAGCGGCGAGACGACGATCGCCGTCCCCGGCCGCACCAGCGCCGGCAGCTGATAGCAGAGCGACTTGCCGCCACCGGTCGGCATCAGCACGAAGGCGTCCCGTCCGGCGGCCAGGGCCCGGACGATCCCCTCCTGGCCGGGCCTGAAGGAGCGGAAGCCGAAGACGTTCTCCAGCATCGACAGCAGCGGATCGACAGCTGTGGCACCGGGACAGGCACCTGCGGAGCCAGTCCCCGCCATCTCGCAGGAAGCGTTTCCGGCAAGGCCGCCCCCCGGCCGTTGCTGTTCAACAGACGACATCGTGTCTCCCTCCTCTTCGCATCTCACCTCCGACAGCCCAACTCCCAGCGGTCGTCGTCCAGCCTCCAGCCATCAGCCTCCAGCCTGCATCTCCCACAGCGCGTCTCCCCGGGGATGGAAATTCTCCCGGGTGCGGTTGAAATAGCCGTACTGCAGCCGCGGATGCTCGCCCTTGAGCCGGTCGAGAAAGCGCTTCAGCCCGAAACCGGCACCGTCGAGCCCCATGGCCCGCCAGTAGGTGACCGGATCGATGGCCAGGTTGCGCATCTGGATCAGGTCGACTCCGGCACTGGCGACCAGGGCGGAGAGAGCCTGGTACTCATCCTCGCGGTCGGTCACTCCGGGAAAGACCAGGTAGTTGAGCATGGTGAACATGCCGTGCTTCTTCGCCCGGTGAATGCTCTCGATCACATCGGCGAAACGGTAGCCGCGCGGCCGGTAATAGGCGTTGTAGCGCTGTTCGATGACCGAGTTGAGCGAAACCCGGATCGAGTCGACTCCAGCCGCGGCCAGCCGGTCGATGGCCTCCGGCAGCGAGGCGTTGGAGTTGAAGTTGATGGTGCCGCGCCGACTCTGCCGGCGCATCTCGCGCACCGCTTCGCAGATCACGGCGTGCTGCAGGATCGGGTCGCCCTCGCAGCCCTGGCCGAAGGAGACGATGGCATTCTCGGCCCGCTGCAGGTGCGGCACCGCCACCTCGCACAGTTCCTGCACCGTCGGCACGAAGGTCAGCCGTTCCTGGCTCGACGGACAGCATTCACTCTCCTGCAGGGAAATGCAGCCGATGCAGCGCGAATTGCAGGCCGGCGAAGCCGGCAGGGGAGCCTCCCAGCGGCCGAAGAAGAGATTCTTGGCGGCGAAGCAGTGGTAGTCGAGGGCGCAACGCGCCAGCTGCTCGTAGAGCCGGTTGTCGGGGTACTCGGCCAGCCGCGCCCGCACCTTTGGCTCGAGCTTGCGGTCGTCGAAGTGCTCCGGCTGCCACTGGGTGTTGCCGTCGACCTTCACCGCCGCGACATAGAAGCGCTCTTCCTCCTCGCACCAGCCGACGGCGGCATAGGACCACAGCGGCAGGGTGACCGGCTTTGCCTCCCAGGCGGCCGCCGGCAGCAGGGTCCGGGTGTAGCCGGGGGTGAGAAAGGCGCTGACCGCCTGGATTGTCCCGCCACCCCAGCTGCGCGGCAGCCGGTCGCGGGTCACCAGTTCGCCACTTGTGCGGTCGAAGCCGACCGGCGGCGTACCGGGGATGGTAAAGAGCCGGCTGCCCTCCGGCAGGGGAATCAGCTCGTCCGGCAACGGCCGGCGCGGCCTCAGGCCGCTGCCGCCGGCCAGCAGCAGCTCGGGATGTTCGAACACCTCGCCGCTCTCGTCGGCGACCACGGCGAGAATGGTTTTCGTCGGGCTCATACGCAAAAGGTCCTGATATTTCGTGGCGGACTGCCCGCGGGCCTGACACCGGAAACACGATCTGTACCGTCATCCTGCCGGCACGCAGGGCGGGCGCCAGCATACCACAGCCGCCCGGCAGCGACAATTTGGCTTTCCCCCCTTTTTCCGCTATGCTCCCGCCATGCGTGTCGTCCTGGCCACCCTGCACAGCAAGTACATCCACCCCAGTCTGGCCCTGCCCTGCCTGGCCGCCTTCTGCGCCGATCTCGGGTGTACCTTCCGCATTTGCGAGTTCACCCTGCAGGAGCCGAAAGAGGCGGTCCTGGCCCGGCTGCTGGCCGAGCGGCCGGACGTCGTCTGCTTTTCCGTCTACCTCTGGAACCGCAACCGCACCCTGGAGCTGGTCGACGCCCTGCACGTCGCCGCCCCCCGGCTGCGCATCGTGCTCGGCGGGCCGGAGGTCAGCTTCGACGGGCCGGAGCTTTTCACCCGCCATCCCGGATTGAACGCCCTGGTGCGCGGCGAGGGAGAGCTGCCCCTGCACGGTCTGCTGGCGGCCTGGAGCCGGGGTGATGAGCCGGACGAAACGCCGCGACTGGCCTGGCGGCGGGGCGACCAAATCGTCGAGGGACCGAACGCCCCGCCGCTGGCCGACCTCGACCACATCCCCTCGCCTTTCGCCGCCGGTCTGGTCGATACCGGCCGCGGCCAGGTCTATCTCGAAACCAGCCGCGGCTGTCCCTACGACTGCGCCTTCTGCATGAGCGCCCTCGACGACCGGGTTCGCAGCTTCTCCACCGGCCGTATCGAAGCCGACCTGCGCTGGCTGATGGAGCGGCAGGTCCCCCTGGTCAAGCTGGTCGACCGCACCTTCAACTACGATGCCGAACGGGCCCGGCGCATCTGGCGCTTCATTCTCGACCACAACCGGACAACCCGCTTTCACTTCGAAATCGGCGCCCACCTGCTCACCGAAGACTGTTTCGAACTGCTGGCAACGGTCCCGCCGGGGATGTTCCAGTTCGAAATCGGCGTGCAGTCGACCCTGCCCGCCACCCTGCAGGCGATCGGCCGCCGGACCTCGCTGGAACGGCTGGAGGAGAACGTGCGCCGGCTGCGGGAGATGGGCAACATCCACCTGCACCTCGATCTGATCTACGGCCTGCCGGGCGAGGGGCTGGACAGCTTCGTGGCCTCCATTGACCGGGTGCTGGCCCTGGACCCGCATCACCTGCAGGTCGAGCCGGTCAAGCTGCTGCCGGGCGCTCCCCTGCGCCGTGACGCCCGGAAACGGGGCATCCGCTTCGATCCGCACCCGCCCTATGCCGTGCTGGCCACGCCACAGCTCGGTTTCGGCGAACTGGAGCAGTTGCGCACCCTCGGCCGGCTGCTCGACCTGACCTGGAACAGCGGCCGCGTGCCGCGCCTGTTCGCCGCCCTGCGCCGGGCCGGCTGCAGCCCGACCACCGCCCTGGCCGAGCTGGCCGGCTTCTGCCGCGCCGGCGACCGGCTGCGTCACCCGCTGAGCCAGGAGGGTGTGTTCGCGCTGCTCTGGGACTGGCTGTGCCAGCGGTTCGACACCGACAGGCTGCCGGCCCTGCAAACCGCCCTCGGCCGCGACTACGCTCACTGCGAGCGGGTGCTGCCGAACCGGGTTCCGGTCTTTCTGCAGGGAGCACTGACCGACGAAGAGCGCCGACGGGTCCGGCAGCGGGTCGATACCGAGCGGGCCACCCGGCTGGGCGACGGCAGCAAGCTGCAGTTCTTCGCCACAGCCTTCGACCACCTGCCGGAACAGGAGGGGAAACGGGTGGTCGTCCTCTTCCTCTACCGTACCGCCAGCGGCCGGGGACGCGAGGTCGAGGAGATCTGGCTGGCAGACGACAGGTGGTTCTCACCATGACCGGTTGACTGGAGTTCGTTCGTCGCCCCCTGTCTTCTTTGCCCCGGTCCCGGCAAAGGCATGGGCTGGACAGCCGGATGGTTGACGACCTATCTGTCCTTCTCTAAGAGGATGTTGATGAACGCAGCTAAAAAACCATGCCACCGTCGAACCCTTCGCCTGAAAGGTTACGATTATTCGCAGGCCGGTGCGTATTTCGTGACCATCTGTGTGCAGGATCGGGTGTGTCTGTTTGGTGACGTTGTGGATGGAAATGTGCGGTTGAATGACGCCGGGCGCATGGTGGAGCGGTGGTGGCTGGAATTGAACCGCAAATTTGCCTACGTCCAATCCGACGCATTTGTGGTCATGCCCAACCACATCCACGGGATCATCGTCATCCAATCAAACGTAGGGGCAGACCTGTGTGTCTGCCCTGGTGGGGAACCGGGCGCACA
>CAYTVY010000084.1:0-5826 GCA_964441925.1 uncultured Geothermobacter sp. | reverse complement strand
TGTGTCTGCCCTGGTGGGGAACCGGGCGCACAACATCCGGGCGCACACACAGGTGCGCCCCTACCGGAAATCGTACAATGGTTTAAAACGATGACCACCAACGCATACATCCGGCATGTCAGGGCTGATGGCTGGCGACCTTTTCGCCAACGTCTCTGGCAGCGCAATTATTTCGAACATATCATTCGAAACGATGTGACCTTGGCGCATATCCGCCAGTACATTGCTGACAACCCGTTACGCTGGGCACGCGACCGCGATAATCCGGAAACAACCAAAACAGAACCGAAAGGGGCATGGCACCCATAACCAAACCCACCACCGAAAAGCAACGGCCCTCAAACTTGCAATCAGCCGGCATAAAGATTCTCGCGGATCTTCTTGCAGACCGAACAGATGGGAAGCACCTCCCACAGCCCGGCCAGATCGTCGATATCCTCCAGGGACAGCAGCACCAGCTGCCGCCCCTGGTGCTCGAAGGGCACCGCCGTCAGCAGGGTGTAAAGCGGGGGCAGCCGTCCCGGCCGTCCGCTCCTATTTACCGTCCCGGTCCTTCCCCCAGGTTTTCTCCAGGTATTCGTCCCGCCCCGAACCGCTGCGGTAGAAATAGTAGCGCAGCGGATTCTTGCGGTAGTAGTCCTGGTGGTACTCCTCGGCCGGATAGAAGGTCGAGGCGGGGACGATTTCGGTGACGATCGGCCCGTCGAAGCGGCCGCTGGCGGCCATCTGCGCCTTCGACCTTTCGGCCAGGCGTTTCTGCTCTTCATCGTGATAGAAGATGGCACTGCGATACTGATCGCCCCGATCGACGAACTGGCCGCCGGCGTCCGTCGGATCGATGTTCCGCCAGAAGACCTCGAGCAGTTTCCCGTAGCCGATAACGGCCGGGTCATAGGTGATCCGCACCGCCTCGGCATGGCCTGTGCCCCCGGCCGACACCTGCCGGTAGGTGGGGTTTTCGACATGGCCGCCGGTGTAGCCGGAGACCACCTCGACCACGCCATCGAGCTTTTCGAAGGGATGTTCCATGCACCAGAAACAGCCACCGGCAAAGGTCGCCACCGCCAGATTCGTCTTCATGGCCGTCTCACCTTCCGCCGCCGTCGCCACGGTCGGCGCAAGTGCCAGCAGCATCAGGGCGTATTTTGCCAGGTTCCTCATGAGCGCTCCTTCGGTACCGGTTCCGTCCAGAACCTCATTTCTTTCACTTTAGCACCCTCGTTTCTTCCACTTTAGCACCTTCGGCTTGTGCCCGGGGTTAGGGCATGTTAAAGAGCAGACATGAGAACATCACCGCCGCATACGGTTCCCGTTCCTCCTCCCGTTCCCGACGGCCACACCGCGCCGGCAAGGTTCTGGCTGTTGATCTTTTTCGTCGTGCTGTTCTGGTCGGGCTGGCAACCCTACGATCGCTACACCTGGCTGCTGGAAGTGTCGCCGGCGGTCATCGGCCTGGTCCTGCTCGTCGGCACCCGCCGCCGGTTTCCCCTCACCCCACTGGTCTACTGGCTGATTCTGCTGCATGCCGTCGTCCTGATGATCGGCGGCAAATACACCTATGCCCGGGTGCCCCTGTTCGACTGGCTGAAGGAGGTTCTGGAGCTGGGACGCAACCAGTACGACAAGGTGGGGCATTTCGTCCAGGGGTTCGTTCCGGCCCTGATCGCCAGGGAAATCCTGTTGCGCAGCTCACCGTTGCGGCGGGGTGGCTGGCTCTTCTTTCTGGTGACGGCGGTCTGCCTGGCGATCAGCGCCTTCTACGAGCTGATCGAATGGTGGGTCGCCCTGCTGTCCGACACTGCGGCCGAAGCCTTTCTCGGCACCCAGGGCTATGTCTGGGACACCCAGTCGGACATGCTGCTGGCCCTGATCGGCGCCCTGGCCGGACAGTGGATGCTGGCCAGCATCCAGGATCGCCAGCTTGGTCTGTCTCCCCCTCTGCGGCGGAAAGGACCGGCTGCAAGTGAGTGGCAGACGGATGGCGGCATCCGTTTCCGTCGCGCCGGACCGGCCGACTGGCCGGCGGTGATCGCCATCTACAACCAGGCGGTCGAGGAACGCTTCTGTACCGCCGACACCGAGCCGGCCAGCATCGAAAGCCGCCGGAGCTGGCTGGAAACCCACGGCGATCACCGCTACCCCATCCTGCTGGCCGAAGACGGCGACCGCATCCTCGGCTGGTGCAGCCTCAGCCCCTGGCGCCCCGGCCGGCAGGCCCTGGCGGGGGTCGCGGAGGTGAGCTACTATCTCGACCGCTCGGCCCGCGGCCGCGGTCTGGCCTCGCTGCTGCTGGCCGAAGCCATGCGCCGGGCCGGCGATCTCGGTTTTCACAGCCTGATCGCCATCCTGATGGACGTCAACCGGCCCAGTCTCGGCCTGCTGCAAAAGCACGGCTTCACCCTCTGGGGCACGCTGCCGCAGGTCGCCGTCTGGCCGGACGGCTCCCGCTGCGGCCAGCTCATCTACGGCCGCCATCTTTCGCCGGCACCTGACCGCCGGCCGACACAGCCAAGGAACACCGAACAGGGCTAGTCAAGAGCTTTTTCGGTCTTGTGGATCATGCTTTTCTTGGCGGCGATGCCGCCGTCGAGCCCCCTGCCGAGATACTGGACGATGAGAAAGACACCGGCAACAAAGAGCAGCAGGCCGAGCAGCTGGAACAACAGCTTGCGGCGAAAAAAGAAAAGCAGCAACAGTCCTCCGACACCAACGGCAACGGGAAGAGGCCAGCGCTGCCAGAGTGCCAGGGCCTGGTCGAGCAAAACCTGAAAATCCACCTTTCCCCTCCCTTTCCGTCGGGATCAGGCTGTCTCCGCCAGCCGAATCAGGATACCACCGACGAAACGCGGATCGAGACCCGCCGGATCGACACTGCAGAATTCCTCGTCCCAGACCGCCAGGCACCAGTCGGCGAAAGCCCCTCCCCCCGGCAGCTCGGCCTCGAACCGATCGACCAGCCGCCGCCGCAGGTTCGGATCGAGCCGGCCGTCGCGCGTCAGCAGCCCGTGCAGGGTGGCGAGTTCGGCCGCCGGCAGCGGCAAGGGCAGGAAATCCCCCCCCAGCAGCTGGTTGGCCAGCGCCGTCAGAAAGAAGACCGACAGACCGACCTGGGCGGCATCGTCGATCTGGCATCCCGCCAGGTCGAGCTCCTCCGGCGACGGCAACTCGAAGGGCAGCACCTCCTCGAACAGGCGGCGCTGCACCTCCAGCCGTTCGAGGCACTCCTCGACCTGCCGCAGCTCCGACAGCCGGGCAAAGGGACGGAAACCTCCGCGACCGGCCTCGATCGCCCCCTCCCAGCACTCCGGCCGCCGGCGTTCCAGCCCCTCGAGCAGCGCCCGGTAGGGAGCGTCGATGTAGGGGGCGATACGGCTGGCAGCCAGGGGGCGGGCCCGCCGCGCCAGCCGCAGCGCCAGGCTGTGGCCGTGGCGGAAGAGGTATTCGAGATAGCATTCGTTGAACAGCCGCGCCGCCTGGTCGACATCCTGTCCCGCCAGCGACTCCAGGGCCAGGTTGAGCGTGGCGTACAGGCGCCGCAGGGCATCGTCGACCTGACGCGCGTCACCGATGTCGATCCCGTCGGCCATCACCATCTTGTTCAGCAGGTAGGTCAGCTCCCAGGCGGTTTCCTGGTCGACGCCGGCGGCCAGAACCTCGGCCAGCAGGTCCCTCGGCGTCACCCGCACCAGCAGGTAGCCGGGCGCCCGCACGTCCGGATCGAACGCCATCGGCACCGAGCGCCGCCAGGCCTCAGGATCGGCCCGCTCGGGATCGAGCCAGGCATAGATCACCTGTGCCTCGAACGGCTCGGGGAATCCCTGGTCGAGCAGCCGGCCGTTGCGCCAGCGGAAGACATCCTCCTCCAGGGCCGACTCCGGCTCGCCCCGCACCGTCTCCATCAGCCGCCAGTAGACGGCCGGATCGTGCCGGAACAGAAGATTGAGCAGATGGCCCACCTGCTTGGCGGTTTCGCTGTCGCGGTACTCGATGCCGTAACCGCCGTCGCGGGCGATCAGCGCCTTGCGCTCCTCCTCGTCCTCGATGTCGTCCGGGGTGTAGGTGACCCGGATCCACTTGCCGACCATCAGCGCCAGCAACTCGAAATCCATGCCGAGCAGAACCGACAGCACCTGATCGTCACCGGCCTCGGCCAGGGCGCTCAGCCAGGCCAGCGCCTCCTTGCCGTCCAGCCGGTCCCCGTGCCAGCAGTCGAGATCGATCAGTCCGTTCACCTGCTCGGGCGTGGCCAGGGCCAGCAACTCGTTCATGTCTTCCGGGCCAAGCTCGCGGGCCAGCAGATAGAGCTCCTGCACCGGCAACCGTCGGACGATGGCCGGTGCGTCGGCCGCCTCGATGATCAGGTCGTACTTGCGCCGGCCGGACGCCTCCTGCACCAGGGCCAGACGCTCCTCGAAAGGCAGGGCGTTGTATTCCTTCGCCGTCAGGCGGGACGGCTTGCGCAGCAGGGTGAGATGCCCCACCCGACGGCCGGTTTCCTTGCTGTGACTCATGGCTCTCCCGTTCTCGTTTCTGGGACGGAAAGGCCGGCGGGACGGTCACACCGTCCGTCGCCGACCACGACGACCGCTGCCGGTCGCTGTGGCAATCTAATGCAGGGGGCAGACGAGGTCAAGCGCCCGGCCGACCTTTTCCCGCGACAGCCGAAAAATCACCGACAAGCCTCCGGGTGCGCCCTGGAACTTACGCTCTTCATCCGGCACAAACCCATGGATATTCAGGTAAATGCTTGCAGCCCGCGGCCTGCCGCTCTATGCTTTAATCCTGAATCAGCGAGCTTCACGTAGGCGGATAGCGCAAGCCATTTTCATCACGCCGTAATCTGCGATGAAGGCGGATGACCTGCCTGCGCTTCCCAGAAATCGCCGGCGAACCTGTGGGTGCGCCTTAGATTTCTGAAAAAAGCATTCAGGCCAAGCACTTACACTCTTCATCCAGCACAAACCCACGGATTCAGGTTCATCCCATGCCCCTGATCGAACTCGACAAGGTTGGCAAGACCTACCGCACCGGCAACCGCGACGTGCCGGCCGTGGTCGATTTCTCGACCCGCATCGAGGCCGGGGAGTTCACCGTGCTGGCCGGCCCGTCCGGCAGCGGCAAGACCACCCTGCTCAACCTGATCGGCTGCCTCGACCAGCCGACGGCGGGCCGGGTGCTGATCGACGGCCGGGACGTCGGCAGCCAGCCGACGGCGAAACTCGCCGATTTCCGCCGCGACCACATTGGCTTTATCTTCCAGTCCTATAACCTGATTCCGGTGCTGACGGCGCTGGAAAACGCCGAGTTCACCCTGATGCTGCAGGGGGTTCCCCCGGCGGAGCGTCGCCGGCGGGTGATGGCGATCTTCGAACGTCTCGGCATTGCCGGCCTGGAGGACCGCCGCCCGGACGACCTCTCCGGCGGCCAGCAGCAGCGGGTCGCCGTGGCGCGGGCCATCGCCGCCCGGCCGTCCCTGGTGCTGGCCGACGAACCGACCGCCAATCTCGACTCCGCCAGCAGCCGCGAACTGCTGGCGATGATGCGCCAGCTCAACCGGGAAGACGGCATGACCTTCGTCTTCTCCTCCCATGATCCGCAGGTCATCGAACAGGCGCGACGGGTGATCACCCTGCGTGACGGCCGGCTGATCGAGGACCACCGCCGGTCATGAGCCGCCTGGCGGCCTTCTCCCTGGCCGACAACCCGGAGTTGCAGCTCTACTGGACCATCTTCCAGGGACGACGGTCAGATCCGTCCCCGGCGCTGCCGACAAACGTCCCGCGCAGCGAATTCGGCCAGTTCGCCGACAGCGGCGGTTTCTTTCTC
>CAYTVY010000083.1:0-11614 GCA_964441925.1 uncultured Geothermobacter sp. | reverse complement strand
AACCGGGGGGAAAATTGAACCGCCGGCGAAGGCTGTGGTATAAGCCAGTATTCCGCATTCCCCGGACCGCGGGGTGACCACCGGAGATGACGATAATGGATGTCAAACAGGCCCGCGAGCGCCACCGGCAGCTCGCCGTACAACTGCACCATCACAACCACCTCTACCACGTGCTCGACCGGCCGGAAATCTCCGATGCCGAGTACGACGCCCTCTTCCGCGAGCTGCTGGCTCTCGAGGAGCGCTTTCCCGAACTGGTCACCCCCGATTCGCCCTCGCGCCGGGTCGGAGCGCCGCCGCTGGAGACCTTCCGGCAGGTGCGGCACGCCGAACCGATGCTGTCACTGGAGAACGCCCTCGACGAAGAGGAGTTCGTCGAATTCGACGCCCGCGTCCGCCGCGCCCTGGGCAGCGACGAGCCGGTCACCTACCTGTGCGAAATGAAGCTGGACGGCGTCGCCGTCGAGCTGACCTACCAGGACGGCGTTCTCGTCACCGGCTCGACCCGGGGCGACGGCACGGTCGGCGAGGAGATCACCGACAACCTGCGCACCATCGGCAGCATACCCCTGCGCCTGAACCGCCCCTGTCCCGAATTGGTCGACGTGCGCGGCGAAGTCTACATCGAACTCGAGGACTTCCGCCGTTTCAACCGCCGGCGCGAGGAGGAGGGAGAATCGACCTTCGCCAATCCACGCAACGCCGCCGCCGGCAGCCTGCGGCAGCTCGATCCGCGCCAGACCGCCAGACGGCCGCTGCGCATCTTCTGCCATGGAGTCGGCCGACTCATCGGCGAGGAGATCGCCAGCCAGCAGCAGCTGCTGGAGAGATTCCGGCGATGGGGACTGCGCACCAACGTCGCGGGAACCCGCCTGGCCCGCGGTGTCGACGAGGTGATCGCCTGCTACCGGGACCTGCTGGCGAAACGCGAGCAGCTGCCCTTCGAGATCGACGGCATGGTGGTCAAGGTCAACGACCGCGCCCTGCAGCGGCAGCTCGGCGCCAAGAGCCGCAGTCCGCGCTGGGCGATCGCCATGAAATTCCCGCCGCGCCAGGCGACGACCACCGTCGAGGATGTCCGCATCCAGGTCGGCCGCACCGGGGCCCTGACGCCGGTCGCCATTCTCCGGCCGGTCGAGGTCAGCGGCGTCACCGTCTCCCGCGCCAGCCTGCACAACTGGGACGAAATCGCCCGGCTCGACCTGCGCATCGGTGACACGGTGGTGGTCGAGCGCGCCGGTGACGTCATTCCCGACGTGGTCCGGGTACGAACCGAAAACCGCACCGGCGGCGAGCGGACGATCGAGCCGCCGGTCAGCTGCCCGGCCTGCGGCGCGCCCGTCGCCCGGCTGCCGGACGAAGTCGTCCCCCGCTGCCAGGACCTGGCCTGTCCGGCGCGGCTGAAAGAGGCGATCCGCCACTTCGCCTCCCGGGCGGCGATGGACATCGAGGGGCTGGGCGAACGCACCGTCGATCAGCTGCTGGCCGGTGGCCTGGTGACGAGCGTCGCCGATCTCTACCGGCTGACCATCGACGACCTGCTGCCACTGGAACGGATGGGAGAAAAATCGGCCGGCAAGCTGCTGCGGGCCATCGATGCCAGCCGCAAACGTCCTTTCGACCGTTTTCTCTTCGCTCTCGGCATCCGCCACGTCGGCAGCCATCTGGCCCGGGTCCTCGCCCGCCACTTTTCCAGCCTCGACGAACTGGCTGCGGCCGACGAGGACTGCCTGCTCGCCATCCACGAGATCGGGCCGCGGGTCAGTGAAAGCCTGCGGGCCTTCTTCGCCTCGCCGCGCAACCGCGAGATCCTCGCGCAACTGCGGCAGCTGGGAGTCGAGCCGCAGCCGCTGACGACGCAGGCGGCCGGCAGCGGCCCCTTGGCCGGCAAGACCTATGTCTTCACCGGCAGTCTGGAAAAACTGAAACGGCGGGAGGCCCGGCAGCTGGTCGAGCGGCTGGGTGGCCGGGCCGCCGGCTCGGTCAGCCGCAACACCGACACGGTGGTCGCCGGTCGCGATGCCGGCAGCAAGCTGGAGAAGGCCCGGCAGCTCGGCATCGAAATCATCAGCGAAGAGGAATTTCTGCAACGCATCGAGGAACTGGCATGAAGGAGAAGAAACAGATTCACCTGCTGATTTCCGGCAAGGTCCAGGGCGTCTGGTACCGGGCGAGCACCCGGGAGAAAGCCGGGCAGCTCGGGCTGACCGGCTGGGTCCGCAACCTGCCCGACGGCCGGGTCGAGGCGGTTGCCGAAGGCGAGGTGACCGCCCTGGAAGAGCTGATCGCCTGGTGCCGGCAGGGACCGCCGGCCGCCCGCGTCAGCGATGTCGCCGTCACCTGGCAGGACGCCACGGACGACTTCGACGGTTTTACGGTCCGCTGATCAGCCTTCGTCCTTCAGCTGCTGGGCCAGCCGGTAGACTTCACTGCCGGAGACACCGTAAAGCGCGGCCAGCTCCCGGCTGATGGCCCGCACCGGCCGGCCGGCCGCCAGCTCCCGGCGCACCGCGGTCGGCAGATCGGCCGCCGGCCGCTCCCCCTCTCCCGGCGCCACCAGCAGCACCACCTCGCCACGCGCCTTCTCCCGGCGCCAGCGCTCCGCCAGTTCGGCCGCCGTCCCCCGGCAGATTTCCTCGTGCAGCTTGGTCAGCTCCCGCACCACCACCAGCTCCCGTTCCGGGCAGAGTTCCGCCAGGTCGCGCAGACTGGCCGCCAGCCGGTGCGGCGCCTCGTAAAAGATCAGGGTCCTTTCCTCTGGAAGCAGCTGTCGCAGCCGTTTCCGGCGGGCGGCCGCCTTCGCCGGCAGAAACCCCTCGAAAGCGAAACGATCGGTCGGCAGGCCGCTGACCGCCAGGGCGCTGACCGCCGCCTGGGCACCGGGCACGATGCTGACGGCAATGCCCAGCTCGTGGCAACGCCGCACCAGCCGGTAACCCGGATCGCTGATCGCCGGGGTGCCGGCATCGCTGATCAGGGCCAGCGTCCGGCCCGAGCGCAGCTCGGCCAGCAGCTTCTCCCCCTTGTCCCGCTCATTGTGCTCGTGAAAGGACGTCAGCGGCGTGGTGATGCCGAAATGCTCCAGCAGTTTGCGGCTGTGCCGGGTGTCCTCGCAGGCGATGAGATCGACCTCGCGCAGGATGCGCACCGCACGCAGGGTCATGTCCTCGAGATTACCGATGGGTGTGGCAACGAGATAGAGCATGGGAAGACCGGCAGCCTACAGCTTCCTCACCTCCTCCAGCCAGAGCGCCACGCTGGCGTCACTCGGCATCCGCCAGTCGCCACGGGGCGACAGCACGACACTGCCGACCTTGGGGCCGTCGGGCAGGCAGGAACGCTTGAACTGCTGGCCGAAGAAACGGCGGTAGAAGACTTCGAGCCAGTGAAGAATCTCCTCGCGGCGGTAACGGTCGGCAAAGGCCTGGCCGGCAAAAGCGAGAATCTTCGCCGGCGGATAGTGCAGCCGGATCGCATGATAGAGGAAGAAATCGTGCAGCTCGTAGGGGCCGACGGTCTCCTCCGTCTTCTGGCCGATGTCGCCGTTGGCATCCGGCGGCAGCAACTCGGGCGACACCGGCGTGGCGCAGACGTCGCGCAGCACGGCACGGATCTCCCCGCTGAAGACGCGCTCGGCGCACCATTCGACCAGGTAGCGGACCAGGGTCTTGGGCACCCCGACGTTGACGGCGTACATCGACATGTGATCGCCGTTGTAGGTCGCCCAGCCCAGGGCCAGCTCCGACAGGTCGCCGGTGCCGATCACCAGGCCGCCGACCTGGTTGGCCAGATCCATCAGGATCTGGGTCCGCTCGCGGGCCTGGGCGTTCTCGTAGGTGATGTCGTGGCAGGTCTCGTCGTGGCCGATGTCGGCGAAGTGCTGCCGGACACTGGCATGGATCGGGATCACCTTCAGGCTGGTGCCGAGCAGCTCCGCCAGCCGGCCGGCGTTGCCGCGGGTGCGTTCGGTCGTGCCGAAACCGGGCATGGTCACCGCCAGGACGCCGGAACGCGGCAGACCGAGACGATCGAAGGCCCGGGTCGCCACCAGCAGCGCCAGGGTCGAATCGAGTCCGCCGGAGACGCCGATCACCACCTGCCGGCAACCGGTGTGCCGCAGTCGCCGGGCCAGGCCGGTGGTCTGGATGGCGAAGATCTCCTCGCAGCGTTCGTCCCGCTCCTGCTCCGCCTCCGGCACGAAGGGATGGCGCGGCACCGGGCGCCGCAGTTCGTCGGCGGCGGCCCGACCGAGGGAAAAGGGGATGACCCGGAAACCGCCACTGTCGGCATCGGCAAAGCTGGTGTTGCGCTGCCGTTCGAGCTGCAGCCGGGCCAGATCGACATCGGCGACCGCCAACTGGCTGTCGAAGGAAAAACGTTCGCTCTCGGCCAGAATCTGGCCGTTTTCGGCAATCAGGCTGTGTCCGGCATAGACCAGGTCGGTGCTCGACTCGCCGGGGCCGGCCGAGGCATAGGCGTAGGCGGCCAGACAGCGGGCCGACTGGGAGGCGACCAGCTGCCGGCGGTAGCTTCGCTTGCCGAGCACTTCGGGACTGGCCGACAGGTTGAGCAGCAAAGAGGCGCCGGCAGCCGCCTGCCGGCCGCTCGGTGGTTCGACCGCCCAGAGGTCCTCGCAGATCTCGATCCCCAGCTGGCAACAGGGATGGTTGTCGGCGACAAAGAGCAGATCACTCCCGACGGGCACGTTTCCGCCACCGACGGTCACTTCGGCCACCGTCAGCCGGTCGGCGCCGGAAAACCAGCGCTGCTCATAGAACTCGGCACTGTTGGGCAGATGGGTCTTGGGCACCAGGCCACAGACGCGGCCGGCGGCGACCAGGGCGGCACAGTTGTAGAGCCGGCCGTCGATCGCCAGCGGCAGGCCGGCCACCAGCGGCAGCCCGATCTCGCGGCTCAGGGCCGCCAGTTCGAGCAAACCGTCCACGGCCGCCCGCTGCAGGGCCGGCTGATAGAAGAGATCACCGCAACTGTAACCGGTGATGCACAGCTCGGGCAGCAGCAACAGCTGGCAGCCCTGCTCCCTCGCCCGCCGGGCGAGCCCGGAGATCCGTCCGACGTTGAAGCCGGGATCGGCCACCTTCAGCTCGGGCGTGCCGACCGCCAGCCGCAGCAGGCCGAAATTGGTGAATGTCTCGCGCAGTTCGTTCATCGTTGCCATCCCTGTCGCCGGCCCGAACCGGGCCAACCGGGTGCGGGTCCAGGCCTGAATCAGCGGGTCCGTGCCGGATGAAGAGCGTAAGTGCCTGGCCTGAATGCGGTTTGCAAAAATCGCAGGGCGCACCCACAGGTTCGCCGGTGATTTTTGGGAAGCGCAAGCAGGTCACCCACCTTCACCGCAGGTTACGGCGTGATGAAAATGGCTTGCGCCATTCGCCGGCGGCAAGCTCACTGATTCAGGTCCAAGCATAGGTCATCCACCAGGGACTGTCGAGTCCGGACACGGGCCTGCCGCCTCCGCAGCCGCAATTTCAGGCGGGCAGCCCGAAGGCGTTCTCGATGTGCTCGATGCGGGCCCCGTCGCCGGAGCGCAACACCGCCACCACGTCGAAGCGGGGCTGCAGTCCCGAAGTGCCCCGGTCGTTGATGTACCACTGGGCGGCCCGGATGATCTGCCGCTGCTTGCGGCTGCCCACCGCTTCCTGGGGGAAACCGTAGCCACAGCCGCGTCGGGTCTTGACCTCGACGAAAACCAGGTGCCGGCGGCTGCGAACGACGAGATCGATTTCGCCCACCGGCGTGCGGTAGTTGGTGCAGAGAACCTTCAGCCCTTTCCGCCGCAGGTAGGCCGCCGCCTGTTGCTCCCCCCAGCTGCCGAGGGTCTGCCGTTCATGCGGGGACATGCTCCCTCACGCCGGCGAAACTCTTGCGGTGAATGGGACAGGGGCCGAGCCGGGCGATCGCCTGCCGGTGGGCGGCGCTGCCGTATCCCTTGTGCCCGGCAAAACCGTATCCGGGATATTTCCGTTCGTAGCCGAGCATCATCCGGTCCCGCACCACCTTGGCCACCACCGAGGCGGCGGCGACCGACAGGGAACGGGAATCGCCCTTCTTCAGGGTCAGCTGCGGCCGGTCGAGAGGGATTTTCGAAATGCCGTCGACCAGCAGGAAATCGGCCGGCTGGCGCAGGCGACAGACCGCCAGACGCATCGCTTCCAGGGTGGCCTGCAGGATGTTGCGCCGGTCGATCTCGGCCGCGTCGACCACGCCGAGCCCGATGGCGCGGGCCTGGCGCCGGATCGCGAGGAACAGGGCGCTGCGTCTGGCCGCCGTCAGCTTTTTCGAATCGGTCAGACCGGGCAGATCGAACGTTTCCGGCAGCACCACGGCCGCTGCCACCACCGGGCCGGCCAGCGGACCGCGCCCCGCCTCGTCGACCCCGGCGACGGTGCAAAATCCCCGCCGGGCTGCCTGCTGCTCAAAGAACAGGGGATGTTCCTCCCGGGTGGAAAAGAGCTCGAGCGTCACACCTGTACCCTCCCCGACACGCAACAAAAAGGCTTTGGCTTTTTTAACATCCTGTTATAGAATCTGCAAAAATTTAATGACCGGAGATGGTCGGCGTCCTGCGGGATGCAGGCCTCTCCTGCGTCACAAGAGGAGGTTGCCATGCTGCTGGCAATATGTGTTCTGGTCCTGGCTTTCTACCTGGTGTTCCTGGTCGACTGGGAGGTCTTCCGCGCCGCCTTCGCCAAGGGCGGCTGGGTGGCCCTCGGCATCTACGTGCTGATTGCCGTCGGTTACTGGGCGGCCAAGGCCAACCACGTCATCGCCGCCGCCGGCGTTACCGGGCACGGATAAGTCAGGCCCGAAACCAACAGGTTCATGGAACGAAAAAAGCCCCGCTGCACGGCGGGGCTTTTTTCGTTCCTGTCGGCGCCCTGCTCTCAGTTGACCCGCTTCTCGCGGATCCGGGCCGCCTTGCCGTAAAGGTTGCGCAGGTAGTAGAGCTTGGCGCGCCGCACGCGGCCGACGGTCACCACTTCGATCTTGTCGATCACCGGGGCGTGCAGCGGGAAAACACGCTCGACCCCGATACCGCCCGACACCTTGCGGACGGTGAAGGTCGAGCCGATCCCCCGGTTCACCCGCTTGATGCAGACTCCCTGGAACACCTGGATCCGCTCCTTGTCCCCCTCGGTGATCTTGACGTGCACCCGCACGGTGTCTCCCGCCTTGAAGGCCGGGATGTTCTTGCGCATCTGTTCCATGCCGATCCGGTCGACGATATTCATGACTTCCTCCTCAAGCTGACGCTCTGTCGTTTCGCTGTATGTTCTCGTTCTTCCCGTTTTCCGGTTGTCTGTTCCGCCACCAGCCGGTCGAGCAGTATCGCCGAGGCGGCCCGCACCGACAGATGGTTGTAATCCGTCCGGCCCTCGATCGGCGCCACCACCGGCCAGCCCCGCCCGAACAGTTCGGGGGCCAGCCCCGAACCGGTGCCGAACAGGAGCATGTGCGGCCGCCGGCGCAGTGCGCGCCGCAACTCGGACAGCGGCCGGCCGTCCCGCCGCCCGGCGCCGGTCAGCAGCGGCGTCACCGGCTGTCCCGTCTGCCCGGCATAATCGGCCAGAGCCTCGTCCAGAGTCGCCACCGGCACCACCAGTTCGAGTGCCCGCCGACGGTCCGGATTGTAGCTGGCGCCGAAGCCCCGGCACCAGTGATCGAGCAGCTCACGCACCAGTCGCCGCTGCTCGGCGGCCGGCGTCACCACGTAGAACCGTTCGACACCATAGGTCAGGGCGCTGCGGGCCAGGTCGTGCACGTCGAGGTTGGTGACCGCAGTGGTCACCGTCTCTCCCGCCCGGTTGAGCACCGGATAGTGCAGCAGGGCGATGGCCAGCCGCATGCTCTCACTCCTCGCCCTGCAACTCCCGCAGCAGCGCCCGGTCCTCGTCGCTGAGCGCCGCATCCTCCAGCAGCTCGGGCCGTCGCTGCAGGGTGCGCCGCAGCTGCTCACGCCGCCGCCAGCGGGCAATGGCGCCATGATCGCCGGAAAGCAGCACATCGGGCACCTTCCGGCCACGAAACTCCGCCGGCCGGGTATACTGCGGATATTCCAGCAAACCGTCGGAGAACGAATCCCCGTCGGCACTGCCAGCCGATCCGAGCACCCCGGGAACCAGCCGGGCGACAGCGTCGATGATCACCATGGCCGGCAGCTCACCGCCGGTGAGCACGAAATCCCCGAGCGAAATCTCGTCATCGACCAGCTCGCGAATCCGCTCGTCGATGCCCTCATACCGCCCGCAGACGAAAATCAGTCCCTTCTCCCGGGCCAGCTCCGCCACACCCCCCTGGGTCAGCGGCCGTCCCTGGGGCGTCATCAGCAGCACCTTCGATCCGGGGCGCCGGCAACGCAGATCGTCAAGCGCCCGGGCGACCGGCTCGACCTTCATCACCATGCCGTCGCCACCGCCGTAGGGCGCATCGTCGGTCACCAGATGGCGACCTTCGGCCCAGTCGCGCAGACAATGGGCGTGGACCTCGATCAGCCCTCTTTCGATCGCCTTGCCGAGAATGCTGACCGCAAAGGGTGAGCGGCACATCTCGGGAAAGAGGGTCAGGATATCAAATACCATCACGTATCCGGATAGAGTCCGGGCGGTACGTCGACCCGCAACACCCGCTCTCCGGCATCGACTCCCTCGACGAACTGGGGAATGGCCGGAATCAGAATCTCGCCGTAGGGCCCGTCGACCACGTAGATACCATGCGCCGCGGTGCGGAACATGTCGACCAGACGGCCAATCCGGCCCCGCTCCCGATCAACGACCGGCAGGCCGGCGATTTCGAACCAGAACAGCTCATCACCGCTGCGCTGCAGATCGTCCGGGTCGATCAGCACCTGCGAGCCGACAAGATGCCCGACCCGGTTGATATGTCCATACCCCCTGAAACGAAAGAGCAGGTTGCCCCGGCTGGTGCCGGTACGAACCGGAACCAGGCGCAACAACTCCCTTTCTTCCTGCCTCAGGTAGAGGCAGGAAGCGGCAAGCAACGCGCTCTGGTTTTCCGGATGGGACCTGATCTTCAGATCCCCCTGCAGGCCATGGGTGCCAACCACCTCGCCTACCGGGGCCAGGTGCTGACGCTCCGCCGTCATCACTCCATGATCTGCAGCGAGGCCCGTTTGTTCTCCCGGGTGGCCTTGGCATTGAGCAGGGTGCGCATCGCCTTGGCCGTCCGCCCCTGCTTGCCGATGATCCGACCCATGTCATCCTGGGCAGCCGCCAGCTTGATGAGGATGGTGCCGTCCTCACCCTCCTCCTCGGAGATGGTGATGGCCTCGGGGTTTTCCACCAGGGACTTGGCGATGAACTCGATCAGCTCTTTCATGGGGGTCCGTCCTTTGGTGTCTGGGTTGGCCCGGCCTCCAACCTGAATCGGTGAGGCCCTGCCGGGCGGAAGCGTTCTGGCCGGTCCATACGAGGCCTCCGCCGGCAACGGCTCACTGTTTCAGGTCAACCCTCAGGTTACGCCCCTTGCTGCTCCTTGAACTTGGCCCAGATGCCGCTGCCGCGCAGCAGGCTGCGGACGGTATCGGTCGGCTGGGCCCCTTTGCGCAGCCATTCCAGGGTCAGGTCTTCCTTCAGGTTGACCATGGGTGGATCGACTTTCGGGTCATACTGGCCCAGCTTGGCGATGAAACGACCATCGCGCGGGAAACGCTCGTCGGCAACGACGACCTGGTAAAACGGCTTCTTCTTGGCGCCGCCGCGGGCCAGCCTGATCTTTACTGCCATCTTGCTATCCTCCTGGATATCCTTCTTGTTGACTATCTTAGCATCTGCTGTCGATTTGTCTCTCTGTCGCGCGCGCCGCCATTCAGAACGGCATGCCACGCATCATTCCCTTCAGCCCCTTGGGGCCCAGTTTCTGCATCTTCTTCATCATCTTCTGCGCCTCGGTGAAGCGCTTGATGAGCTGGTTGACGTCCTGGACGGTGGTGCCGCTGCCCCGGGCGATACGCAACCGGCGCGAACCGTTGAGCAGGCGGTGGTTCTGGCGCTCCTGCCGGGTCATCGAGTTGATGATCGCCTCGATCTTCTTCAGCTCCCTGTCGGGCAGCTGCATCCCCTGCATCTGCTTCATCGCCTTGCCGGCGCCGGGGATCAGCTTGAGCAGGTTCTCCAGCGACCCCATCTTCTTGATGGTCTGCAACTGGTCACGGAAGGTTTCGAGGGTGAACCCTTCCTTGCGCAGCCGTTCTTCCATCTTCGCGGCATCGTCCGCCTCGACAGCGGCCTGCGCCTTCTCGATCAGGGTCAGGACATCGCCCATGCCGAGAATACGCTGCGCCATCCGGTCGGGATGGAACCGCTCCAGGGCATCCATTTTCTCGCCAAGGCCGACCAGCTTGATCGGCTTGCCGGTCACCGCCCGGATCGACAGCGCCGCACCGCCCCGGGCGTCACCGTCGAGCTTGGTCAGAATCACCCCGGTGACGTCGAGCTGCCGGTTGAAACTGTCGGCCACGGTCACCGCGTCCTGACCGGTCATGGCGTCGGCCACGAACAGGATCTCCCGCGGGTCGAGCGCATCGCGGATGCGCACCAGCTCGCCCATCAGCTCTTCGTCGATGTGCAGCCGGCCGGCGGTATCGAGAATCAGGGTGTCGAACCCGTTCAGGGCGGCATAGTCCCGGGCCTGCTCGCAGATCCGCACCGGGTCCTCGCCCGGCTGACTGTCAAAGACCTCGATCCCCAGCTGGCGACCAACCGTCTTGAGCTGCTCAATGGCGGCCGGCCGGTAGATGTCGGCCGGCACCAGCAGCGGATGGCGCTTCTGCCGTCGCAGGTAGAGCGCCAGCTTGCCGCAGGTGGTCGTCTTGCCGGCCCCCTGCAGGCCGCACAGCATCACCGGTACCGGCGGCCGGGCCGACAGGTCGAGGCCGTTCTCCTCGCCCTCGCCCATCAGCCGCGCCAGCTCCTCCCGGACGATCTTGATCACCTGCTGCGCCGGCGTCAGGCTTTTGAGCACCTCCTGCCCGACGGCCCGCTGGCGCACGGCGGCGACAAAATCCTTCACCACCCGGAAGTTGACGTCCGCCTCGAGCAGCACCAGGCGGACCTCGCGCAAGGCCTCCTGGATGTTCTCCTCGCTCAGCCGGCCGCGTCCGCGCAGCTTCTTGAAGACGGCCTCGAATTTTTCTGTCAGGTTATCGAACATCGCCCTTTGGCCGCAAAATCAGCATTTTTACAAAGATTGAGATGATAAAGACGAAACTCTTCTTCTGTCAAGCAAAAAGACCTCATTCCGGCCGTTCCTGCGAAACGAAATCGCCGTTGCAACAGCGATAGAGTTCCTGCGGCCTCAGGTCGGCTTCGACCAAAAGATGCCAGACGACCTCGAAACCGTCGGCGGCAATCCGGATCGCCAGGCCGCAGTCGGAGCTGAGCTTGCGCGGCACCGGAATCAGCAGGATGTCCGCTCCCTGCTCCTTGAGTATCTTTTCCGCCTTCATCACCCGGTGAATCGAGTGAAAGATGGCAACCAGATCACCGTCTTTGACCATCGCTTTCCTCTTTTCCGTCGCGTCCGTTCCCTCGGCGGCCGGCATCATGGCACGAAGCGTCCCCACGACGCAACCCCG
>CAYTVY010000082.1:0-11663 GCA_964441925.1 uncultured Geothermobacter sp. | reverse complement strand
CGGCTTGACACCGCAACCTAGCATCGGTTCTTGCCGGCGGTCTGTCAAGAGGGAGGACGGCTTCAGGCCGAAAAGGGGCTGGGCCGGCCGCCGGTCGCCGGGTATAATCCCTGAACCGGTGAGACCATCATCGCCGGCGCCCCTGGGGGGACGAATGTCGGCAGGCCGGCATTCGGGTGGCCACTGCCCGCGCCGTCCGGCAGGAAGCCGCCGGCCCCGGTCGCCGGAAAGTCACGGACCTGGTCCGGAACCCCGGTACGGTTCCGGATGGACGACCGGTTTTTCGTCACGACCCTTTGGAGGAGTGTCATGCGTTCGCTGCTGGTTCTGCTCTTGCTCCTTTCCCTGACCGCCTGTGCCGGCGGTCGCTTCCATCTGCCGAAGGACGAATACAGCGCCCGGGTCAAGACCCTGGGGGTGGTACCGATCCTGGTCGATGCCGGTTCCTTCAGCCATCCGCGGAGTGCCGAGCTGGTGACTCTGCTGCAAAGACACAACCGGGGCAAGGAGGCCGTTCTGGTCGAAAGGCTGCGGCGCAAGGAACGTTATTTCGACGTGCGGCGGGTCGAGGGTGATCCGGCCGTCCTTTTCCGGCGTCTTGTCGCCGGCAGCCGGCTGCGTGGAGAGGGGGGGCGGCTCTACCGGGACTATTCCTTCAATGCCCGGGAGGTGGCCGAGGTGGCGGCCGATTACGTGGTCGATGGTTTGCTGCTGGTGATCCAGAGCGGCATCGAGCGGGTGGAAACCCGACGCGATCGCATTCCGGTCAACTACCTCGAGGCGCCTTACCAGTCGGTGCAGGTGCGGGCGATGGTGGTGTTGCCGGACGGGACCATCGCCTGGGAGTATCCGGCCCAGGGCAGTGCGACCTTTCTCGATCTGCAATATCCCGATTTCGACGAGGCCTACTACAACCGGACCGACCGGGTGAAGATCAAGTTCATCACCCTGGACGGCCTCGACCGGGTCCTCGGTGAAACCGCCGACGGTCCTGCCGGGGACAGGGAGGTGCCGAAACCCTATGCCGGGCTCTTCGACGGATTGGTCGGCGGACTGGCTCCCTTGCTGGACGGCCTGCTTTAGGTGGCGTTGCCCGGCGTTTTTCGTCCCTGGATTCAGGATTCAGGCCAGGCACTTGCACTCTCCATCCAACAGCAACCCATGGGTTCAGGTCGTCGGCGGGCGGCCAGAGCAGCATTTTTCGTTGACATCGGTGGATGGGCGGAGTAAATAGGGCTCTGTTGTCCGCGGTTGTCCTGCCGGCCCGACATCGTCAAATCCCGACTGCTAGCTGTATGAATACGCGAACTGGGCATGCCATCGTTGCCCGAGAGATACGGATTGAACCCCGTGACTTGTCTGATGCGGGACGGTTGCTATACTGAAAAGGCACGTGTCTGCGGCGACCTCCCTGCCTGCTGAGCTACTGAAAAAGTCTTATACCTTTCCCAGAACAAAGCCGAATAGAGATACTGACGATTCCACCGTGAATTTCAGTCCCATCACCAAGACTGCCCTGCCGGGAACATGCCCGGACGCCGGTGCCATCATTGCCGGTGCCGGGAAGCACGATGCTGACCGAAGGCCGTGAGGAGCCCCATGAATCTCAAGGAACTGAAAGAAAAGAAAATCACCGAACTGAACACCATTGCCAAGGAGCTGCGGATTGAAGGCGCTTCCGGCATGCGCAAGCAGGACCTGATCTTCGCCATCCTCAATGCGACGGCGGAGAAGAACGGAGCCATCTATGGCGAGGGGGTCCTGGAGATTCTGCCGGATGGGTTCGGTTTTCTTCGCGCGCCGGATGCCAACTACCTGCCCGGTCCGGACGATATTTACGTGTCGCCTTCGCAGATCCGTCGCTTCAATTTGCGCACCGGCGATACCGTCTCCGGCCAGATCCGTCCGCCCAAGGAAGGGGAACGTTACTTCGCCCTGCTCAAGGTGGCCGAAGTCAATTTCGAAAATCCGCAGGTCGCCCGCGACAAGACCCTGTTCGACAATCTGACGCCCCTCTATCCCGAGGAGCGGATCGTCCTCGAGACCACCAGCGACAACATGTCGGCCCGGGTCATCGATCTCGTGACGCCCATCGGCAAGGGGCAGCGTGGCCTGATCGTCGCTCCGCCGCGCACCGGCAAGACCATGCTGCTGCAGAACATCGCCAATTCGATCACCAGCAACCACCCCGAAGTCTATCTGATCGTGCTGCTGATCGACGAGCGGCCGGAAGAGGTGACCGACATGCAGCGCAGCGTCAGGGGCGAGGTCATCTCCTCGACCTTCGACGAGCCGGCCACCCGCCACGTGCAGGTCGCCGAGATGGTGATCGAAAAGGCCCGCCGTCTGGTCGAGCACAAGCGCGACGTGGTGATTCTGCTCGATTCGATCACCCGCCTGGCGCGGGCCTACAATACGGTGCAGCCGCCGTCCGGCAAGATTCTCTCCGGCGGGGTCGACTCCAATGCCCTGCACAAACCGAAGCGCTTCTTCGGTGCCGCCCGCAACATCGAGGAGGGCGGCAGCCTGACCATCATCGCCACCGCCCTGGTCGATACCGGCAGCAAGATGGACGAGGTCATCTTCGAGGAATTCAAGGGGACCGGCAACATGGAGCTGCATCTCGACCGGCGGCTGATGGACAAGCGTACCTTCCCCTGCATCGATATCAACAAGTCGGGCACCCGCCGCGAGGAGCTGCTGGTGGAGCAGGCGACCCTGCAGCGTGTCTGGTTGCTGCGCAAGGTTCTCTCGACCATGAACGTGGTCGACAGTATGGAATTTCTGCTCGACAAGCTCGGTGAAACCGACAGCAACCAGGAGTTTCTCGACAACATGAACCAGTGACGGGAAACGAGGGGCTTGCAAATCGGCGGCAAAAGTGCTAGTTACTTCCTTTCGCCCGCAGGGGCGTGAATCTCGGCCTGTAACAGGACCAGGCGCAAGGAGTCAGCGATGAAAGAAGGCATCCATCCCAAATACGAGCCGGTGACCGTCAAGTGTCACTGCGGCAACACCTTCGAGACCCGGTCGACCAAGGGTGGCGACATCACGACCGAAATCTGTTCGGCCTGTCATCCCTTCTTCACCGGCAAGCAGAAGCTGGTCGACACCGCCGGCCGGATCGAGCGGTTCCGCAAGAAGTACGGCCAGAAATAGGCGACGAGAAACGGCCCGGCGGGCCGTTTCTTTTTTCCCTCCGCGCAACGGCTGCAAGCTGAACGCCGGCGTACCGCCACACGGAGTCGCGTCTGCATGCGTGTTCAACTGCTCACCCACACCCCCGAGCCGGAACGGGCCTGTGCCGCCGCCGCCCGGCTCTGCTATTCGGCCGCGGACATCGACCGGCTGATGGCCCGTGACGAGGCCGACCAGGCGGCCCTGCTGCGCAAGATCGTCGGGCTCGGCCATTTTTCCGTTCTCGAACACGCATCCTTCACCTTCGGTATCGAGGGGATCAGCCGGGCCTGCTCGCACCAGCTGGTACGGCATCGTATCGCCTCCTTCTCCCAGCAGAGCCAGCGTTACGTTGCCAGCCACGAGGGGTTCGAGCGGGTGCTGCCGGCGTCGATTGCCGCCGACGACAGCTGCCGGGAACTGTTCGAGGATTTCATGGCCGAGGCCGGCCGGGTCTATGCCCGGCTGCTGGAGCGGGGCATTCCGGCCGAGGACGCCCGCTTCGTGCTGCCCAACGCCGCCGCCACCAAGCTGGTGCTGACCATGAACGCCCGTGAGTTGCGGCATTTCTTCCGCCTGCGCTGCTGCCGGCGGGCCCAGTGGGAAATCCGCGCCATGGCGATCGAAATGCTGCGGCTGGTCCGCCGGGTGGCGCCGGTCATCTTCGGGGACGCCGGGCCCGGCTGCCTGGCCGGCCCCTGTCCGGAAGGAGCGATGACCTGCGGCGCCATCAGGGATGTCCGCGACCGGTTCACCAATCTCTAGGAAGAGCATGTTTCACAAGCTGGACGAAGTCGAGGACCGTTTTCGCGAGGTCGAAGGCCTGCTGGCCGATCCCGGGGTGATGGCCGACCAGAAGCGTTACCTGGCCCTGACCCGGGAGCACGCCGAGCTGGCCGGCATCGTCAGTACCTACGCCCGCTACAAGAAGGTTCTGGAAGAGCTGGCGGGCAACCACGAGCTGCTGAGGGACGCCGACCCCGATCTGCGGGAGATGGCCCGCGAGGAGATCCCGGCCCTCGAGCGCGAGCGGGATGCCCTGGCCGAGAAGCTGAAGCTGCTGCTGCTGCCGAAGGACCCCAACGACGACAAGAACGTCATCCTCGAGATCCGGGCCGGCACCGGCGGCGACGAGGCCGCCCTGTTCGCCGGTGACCTGTTCCGGATGTACTGCCGTTACGCCGAGCGCATGGGCTGGAAGGTCGAGCTGCTGAGCGCCTCGGAATCGGATGTCGGCGGCTTCAAGGAGGTGGTGGCCCTGGTCAGCGGCGACCGGGTCTTCTCCCGGCTCAAGTTCGAGCGGGGAACCCACCGGGTGCAGCGGGTGCCCGAAACCGAGGCGCAGGGACGTATCCACACCTCGGCCTGCACCGTGGCCGTGCTGCCGGAGGCGGAGGACGTCGACATCGAGATCAACCCGGCCGATCTGCGCATCGATCTCTTCCGGGCCTCGGGCGCCGGTGGCCAGCACGTCAACAAGACCGAGTCGGCGGTCCGGATCACCCACCTGCCGACCGGGCTGGTCGTCTCCTGCCAGGACGAGAAATCCCAGCACAAGAACCGGGCCAAGGCGATGAAGGTGCTGCAGGCGCGGCTCTACGACCAGATGCAGGCCGAACAGCAGGCGAAACAGGCGGCCGACCGCAAGTCGCAGGTCGGCAGCGGCGATCGCAGTGAGCGGATCCGGACCTACAACTTTCCCCAGGGCCGCTGTACCGACCACCGCATCGGCCTGACCCTCTACAAGCTCGACCAGATCATGCAGGGGGAGCTGGACGAGGTGATCGATGCCCTGGTGACCCATTACCAGGCCGAGCAGCTGGCCGGCCAGGAGGACTGATTGGCCGAGATCTGGACCCTGTTGCGGGTGCTGCAGTGGACGGCGGAGCATCTGCGGGGCAAGGGGATCGAAAGCGGCCGGCTCGATGCCGAGCTGATGCTGGCCGATCTGCTCGGTCTCGACCGGGTCGGGCTCTATCTCAATTTCGATCGGCCGCTGCAGGCGGACGAACTGGCGCGCTTCCGCGAGCGGGTCCGGCGCCGGGCGGCGCGCGAGCCGCTGCAGTACATCCTGGGCCGGGCCGGATTCTGGTCGCTGGAGTTGCAGGTCGAACCGGGTGTGCTGATTCCGCGACCCGATACCGAGGTGCTGGTCGAAGAGGCCCTGCGGCGGATGCCGCAGCGGGCGGGCACGCTGCTCGACGTCGGAACCGGCAGCGGCTGTATCGCCCTGGCCCTGCTGCACGAACGCGATGACTGGCGGGCCCTGGGCCTCGACCTGTCGCCGGTGGCACTGCGGCTCGCCCGGCGCAATGCCGAAGCGCTCGGACTGGCGGAACGCTGCACCTTCCGGGAGGGCCGGCTCGAGACGTTGCCGGAAGGATCCTGGTCGCTGATCGTCAGCAATCCGCCCTACATCCCCCGGGCCGATCTGGCCGGTCTGATGCCCGAAGTCCGGGACTTCGAGCCGGTCGAGGCCCTTGACGGGGGAGATGACGGCCTGGACGCCTACCGGGCCCTGGCTGGACAGACCGGCCGGTTGGCGGCGGGAGGCTGGCTGCTGGTCGAGGTCGGCATCGGTCAGGCCGGGGCGGTGCGACAGCTCTTTGCCACGGCCGGCCTGGAAGAGCTGTTCATTCGCGAGGACTATGCCGGCGTGCCGCGGGTCGTCGGCGGGCGAAGGCCGGACCGTTGAACCGGGCCGGCCGGAAAGGATGGTTGCCGGACCGGGCCTGTCGCCCGGAACCGGCGCCGGGGGTGTTATGGACCGGATCGAGATCAGGGGCGGACAGAGGCTGAGCGGGGCGATCGACGTCAGTGGCGCCAAGAACGCGGCCCTGCCGCTGCTCTTCGCCACCCTGCTGGCTTCGGGCGAGAGCCGCCTGGACAACGTGCCGCGGCTGCGCGACTGCGACACCGTCGAGCGGCTGCTCGCCATCTTCGGGGCCCGGGTCGAGCGCGAGAACGGGACTTTCCGGGTCGACACGCGCGATGTCGCTTCGGTCGAGGCGCCCTATGAGCTGGTGCGCACCATGCGGGCCTCGGTGCTGGCCCTCGGGCCGCTGACCGCCCGTTTTGGCCGGGCCCGGGTCTCCCTGCCGGGAGGATGCGCCATCGGTGCCCGTCCCATCGACCTGCACCTGAAGGGGCTGGCGGCGATGGGGGCCCGGATCGAGCTGGACGAGGGCTATGTCGAGGCCCGCGCCGAGCGGCTGGTCGGGACCCGGATCTATCTCGACCTGCCGACCGTGACCGGCACCGAGAACCTGATGATGGCCGCGGCCCTGGCCCGGGGAGAGACGGTGCTGGAAAATGCCGCCCGCGAACCGGAGATCGTCGATCTGGCCGAGGCACTCAACAAGATGGGAGCCCGGGTCGAGGGCGCCGGCAGTGACACCATCCATATTCAGGGGGCGGATGATCTGGCCCCCTACGAGCATGCCACCATGCCCGACCGCATCGAGGCCGGCACCTTTCTGGTCGCCGGTGCCATCACCGGTGGCGACGTGCTGGTGCGGGGGGCGCGGGCCGAGCATCTCGAGGCCCTGCTGGCCAAGCTGCGCGAGGCCGGGGCGCGGATCAGCGAAGAGAGATCGGGCATTCGCGTCCAGGGACCGGAGCGGCCGCAGCCGGTCTCGATCGTCACCAGCCCCCATCCGGGATTTCCCACTGACATGCAGGCCCAGTTCATGGCCCTGATGTGTCTGGCCGAGGGCAGCAGCCTGATCAGTGAACATGTCTTCGAAAACCGGTTCATGCACGTCTGTGAACTGCAGCGCATGGGGGCCGACATCAGCATCGCCGGCCACACGGCGACGGTTCGGGGGGTGCCGGTCCTCAAGGGGGCACCGGTGATGGCCACCGATCTGCGGGCCAGTGCCTCGCTGGTGTTGGCCGGACTGGCCGCCGAGGGGCTGACCAGTGTCTCACGCATCTACCATCTCGACCGTGGCTACGAGCATATCGAGGAGAAACTGGCCGGGTTGGGGGCGCGGATCCGCCGGTTGCGGGAGTAGCCCGGAGGATTGGCCGTTCCGTTTGCCATGGCGACCGCTTTCGCGTTAGATTGGGCACCCTGGTACGAAAATCCGGCCCGAACGGAGGAACATGAGCGACTGGATCACCTTCGCCCTGCCCAAGGGGCGCATCATGCAGGACAGCATGGAGCTGTTCGCCCGCGTCGGTATCACCTGCCCGGAGATGACGGGAGAAAGCCGCAAGCTGGTCTTCGAGAACCGGCAGCAGAAATATCGCTTCATGGCGGTGCGGGCCACCGACGTGCCGACCTATGTCGAATACGGTTGTGCCGATCTGGGAGTGGTCGGCAAGGACACCCTGCTGGAGCAGGGCAAGGATCTCTATGAACCGCTCGACCTGAAGTTCGGCTACTGTCGGCTGGTGGTCGCCGAGCCCAGGGAACTGCGCCGGGACGATGATCCGGCCAACTGGTCGAACATCCGGGTCGCCACCAAGTATCCGAACATCACAGAGCGCTACTTCGCCGCCCGGGGCACCCAGGTCGAGATCATCAAGCTTTACGGCTCGATCGAGCTGGCGCCGCTGGTCGGCCTGGCCGAACGGATCGTCGACCTGGTCTCGACCGGCGGTACCCTCAAGGCCAACGACATGGTCGAGGTGGAGACCATTGCCGAAATCACCAGCCGGCTGATCGTCAACCGGGCCAGCCTGAAGACCAAGCATCAGCGGATCAGCCGGATCCTCGCCGAACTGGAGCAGGTGGTCGACGACGAGGTTCGCATTTCCCGCTAACCGAAGGATGGACAGGAACCGACGGATGCGCATTCTGAAATTGTCCGACAGTGATTTCGCCGCCCGTTTCGCCGCCATCGAAAACCGCGGGGAGGCGGTTCCGGAGGGTGTCGAGGAGACGGTGCGGGCGATCATCGACGATGTGCGCCGGCGGGGTGATGCCGCCCTGGCGGAGCTGACGGAGCGGTTCGACCGGCTGCATCTCGACGTGGTCGGCATCGAGGTGACGGCGCAGGAGATCGAACAGGCCTGCGCCCGGGTCGATGCCGTCGCCATGGCCGACCTGGAGCTGGCCGCCGAACGGATCGCCGCCTATCACCGCAAGCAGAAGCAGGAGACCTGGCTTTCGACCGACGAGGACGATGTGCTGGTCGGCCAGATGGTGCGGCCGCTCGACCGGGTGGGCATCTATGTTCCCGGCGGCAAGGCCGCCTATCCCTCCTCGGTACTGATGAACGCGGTGCCGGCGAAGGTGGCCGGGGTCGGCGAGGTGATCATGACCGTGCCGATGCCGGACGGCGTGGTCAATCCGCACGTGCTGGCGGCGGCCAGAATCGCCGGGGTCGACCGGATCTTCCGCATCGGCGGCGCCCAGGCGGTGGCGGCGTTGGCCTTCGGGACCGAATCGGTTCCCCGGGTCGACAAGATCACCGGACCCGGCAACATCTATGTCGCCACCGCCAAGAAGCTGGTCTTCGGTCAGGTCGATATCGACATGATCGCCGGGCCGAGCGAGATCCTGGTGATCAACGACGGCAGCGGCGATGCCGCCCATATCGCCGCCGACCTGCTCGGCCAGGCCGAACACGACGAGCTGGCCTCGGCGGTGCTGGTGACCACCTGCGAAACGATGGCCCATGCGGTGGCCGAACAGGTCGACCGCCAGCTCGCCGAGCTGTCGCGGCAGGCGATCGCCCGGCAGGCGATCGCCGACTACGGTGCCATCATTCTTGCCCGCGACCTGGACGAGGCGGCCGCATTCTCCAACCGCATCGCCCCCGAGCATCTGGAACTGGCGGTGGCCGATCCCTTCGCCCTGCTGCCGCGCATCCGCCATGCCGGCGCCATCTTCATGGGGCACCACACGCCCGAGGCGGCCGGCGACTATCTGGCCGGGCCGAATCACACCCTGCCGACCGGGGGAACGGCACGCTTCTTCTCGCCGCTGTCGCTCGATGATTTCGTCAAGAAGTCGAGCCTCGTTTGCTTCTCCAGGGCGGGGCTGGAACGCCTCGGCGGCGCCATCGAGCGGATCGCGACCCTGGAAGGCCTGGAGGCGCACGCGAAGTCGGTGAGCAAACGGCTGGAGAAGAAAAGCTAAGGGAAATTCAGGCCACCAAGTCACCAAGGGCACCAAGAAAACCGGAATGTTTTTTTGAGGTTCTTGGTGTCCTTGGCGTCTTGAGCGAGCATCGCGAGCGGGTGGCGAAACCAATTTTTACTCTGAGTCCGGGAGATCCCCATGCGCAAGGCGAACATAGACCGCAAGACCAGCGAAACCGACATTCGTATCGCGCTGTCCCTCGACGGCCGGGGGGAGCATGCCGTCGAGACCGGGGTGCCGTTCTTCGACCACATGCTGGTGCAGATTGCCCGGCACGGCTTCTTCGATCTCGAGGTGCGGGCGCAGGGCGATCTGGAGATCGATGCCCACCACACGGTGGAGGATGTCGGCATCGCCCTGGGCGAGGCCTTCAGACAGGCGCTCGGCGACAAGGCCGGCATCCGCCGTTACGGACGCGGCACCATGCCGATGCACGAGGCGCTGGCCTCGGTGATCATCGATTTCTCCGGCCGGCCGCACCTGGTCTTCAACGTCGCCATCCCCAAGACGCGGATCGGCAACTTCGAGACCGAGCTGGTCGAGGAGTTCTTCACCGCCTTCTGCAACCACAGCGGTGCCAACCTGCACGTCAACCTCGCCTACGGCGACAACCTGCACCACATCATCGAGGCGATCTTCAAGGCCTTTGCCCGCGCCCTCGACGAGGCCAGCGGCCTCGACCCGCGCATCGACGGGGTGCTGTCGAGCAAGGGAAAGCTGGAATAAACCGGAACCGGCCAGGGACCGGGTGCCGGGGGTGAACGCGTTTTCCCCCTGGCCCCCGGCCTTGCCTTCAGCCGCTTTTTGGGATCCATGATCACCATCATCGACTACGAAGTAGGCAACCTGCGCAGTGTTGCCAAGGCCTTCGAGAAGCTGGGGTTCACCGCCCGGGTCAGTGCCGATCCGCGCGATATCGAAAGCGCCGACAAGCTGGTGCTGCCGGGGGTCGGCGCCTTTCGCGACTGCAGTGCGCGCCTGCGCGAGGGCGGCTTCGTCGCGCCGCTGCTGGCGCACGTCGCCGCCGGCAAGCCGCTGCTCGGCATCTGCGTCGGCATGCAGCTGCTGTTCGACGAGAGCGAGGAATTCGGCCGCCACCCGGGCCTGGGCCTGATTCCGGGGCGGGTGAAGCGTTTCCCGGCCGGCATGGAGGAAGGCGGCGAACAGCTCAAGGTGCCGCACATGGGCTGGAACGCGATCCGCCTGCAGCGTCCCGCGCCGCTGTGGAAGGGGGTCGATGACGGCAGCTACCTCTACTTCGTCCACTCCTACTACTGTGCCGCCGACAACCCGGACGACATCGCGGCCAGCTGCCGTTACGGCGACATCGAGTTCTGCGCCGCCGTCTGGCGGGACAACATCTTCGCCACCCAGTTCCATCCCGAAAAGAGCCAGGCGGTGGGGCTGCGGATTTTCCGGAATTTCGGAGCGCTGTGAGCAGCAAGGTGCAAGTGTTCTCGCGCAGGCACAGAGAAAGAAATGAAAAACGAAAAGCCTGATTTCCTCTGTGTTTCTGCGTCTAGAGTGAGCGTAGCGAACGGGCGCGAGGAGTCGGATTTACAGGCTTGAGAGGAAATTTTTATGCTCATCATACCCGCCATCGATCTGAAGGAAGGCCGCTGCGTCCGTCTGGAGCAGGGGCTGATGGAGAAGGATACGGTCTACAGTGACGATCCGGCCGCCCAGGCGCGCAGCTGGCAGGAGCAGGGCGGCGAGTATCTGCATATCGTCGATCTCGACGGTGCCTTTGCCGGGGTGCCGCGCAACAAAAAAGCCATCGAGGCGATCGTCGCCGCCATCGACATCCCCTGCGAGCTGGGCGGTGGCATCCGCGACCTGGCGACCATCGAGGCCTATCTCGGGCTCGGTATCGACCGGGTGATTCTCGGCACGGTTGCCAAGGAGAACCCGGCCCTGGTTGCCGAGGCCTGCAAAAGGTTTCCGGGACGGATCGTGGTCGGCATCGACGCCAGGGATGGCCGGGTGGCGGTGCGCGGCTGGGCCGACGTGACCGAAAAAAAGGCGACGGAGATGGCCAGGGAGATGGAGGGCTTCGGCGTCGAGGCGATCATCTACACCGACATCGCCCGCGACGGCATGCTGCAGGGCCCGAACATCGAGGCAACGAAAGCCCTGGCCGAGGCGATCAGCATTCCGGTGATCGCTTCCGGCGGACTCTCCAGCCTCGACGACATCCGCCGGCTGATGGCCATCGAATCCTCCGGGGTGACCGGGGTGATTGCCGGCAAGGCGATCTACACCGGAGCGATCGATCTGCGCGAGGCGGTGGCGCTGACAAAACAATAAAGCGAACTCGCGCAGGCGCGAACAGAGGAACAGGAAACAGGGACCTGGACTTGCGGTCGGGCCGGTTTGCGGGTGGCAGATGAAA
>CAYTVY010000081.1:0-11742 GCA_964441925.1 uncultured Geothermobacter sp. | reverse complement strand
GGCGGCAGAAAAGGCGTCGTTCCCGGGCTCGCTGACGCTCACACGGGCCAGACGGCTCGGAGCTGCCTCGACGGAAACGGTTGTGCGATGGAGAAACGTTTCCGTTACGGCCGTCCGGGGACGCAACCCCGAAGCCACCATTATCCGGCCGCAAGGCCGCAACGTCCTTCCTACACCGCGAAATATTTCGCCTGCGGGTGATGCGCCACCAGTGCCGAGGTGGTCATCTCCGGCACCATTTCGCAGCTTTCGGTCAGACCGACCCCGATGCGCTCCGGCCTCAGCAGCTCGAAAGTCGGGCGCTGCAGTTCGAGATCGGGACAGGCCGGATAACCGAAACCGAAGCGGCTGCCCCGATACTGCTGAACCACGTAGCCGTCGATGCTGTCCGGCTCGTCACCGGCGATGCCGAGCTCGAAACGCATCCTGCGGTGCCAGTATTCGGCCAGGGCGTCGGTCAACTCGACGCCGAAGCCGTGCCAGAGCAGGTACTCCTTGTAGCTGTCGGCCTCGTAGAGGGCCCGGGTCTTCTCCGCCAGCCGCTCCCCCAGGGTGACGACGAACAGCCCGACGATGTCGCCGCCCTCGTCGGCCCGGCGGAAGAAGTCGCTGATGCAGCGGTGCGGCGGAAAACCCTGGCGCGGGAAGGCGTAGCGGTAGTCCCGGCCCTCGTGCTCCAGCACCAGGACATCCCCCTCGCTGCGGCAGCGGAAGTAGCCCCAGGCCACCCGGGGACGGAGCAGTCCTTCGGCCAGCGCCTGACTGCGGATGCGCTCGTAGGCGGGCAGCACCTCTGTTTGCACCAGCTGCCGGTAGTCCTCGGCCGAGAGCTTGCCGCGACGGTAGCCCCAGCGGCCACGGAACAGCGCCTGCTCGTTGACGAAGGCGAAGAGTTCCTCCGGGGCGATCGCCTCGGCGATACGGCTGCCGAAGAAGGGCGGCTCGGGCACGGCCACCTCCCGGTCGATCTCCGCTGCCCGTGGCCCCGGCCGACGGCTGGAACCGGCGTCAGACACCTCCACCCGGGTCGCGACCAGGGTTCCGGCCTCGAACTCACGCATCGCCTTAAGGCCGTCGAAGGCATCGGCACAGTAGACCACCGGTGCCTGGTAGTTGGGGACGCACTCCTCGGCGACAAAACGGGCGGTCAGGGCGGCGCCGCCGAGCAGAACCGGCTGGGTCAGGCCGGCCGCCCGAAACTGGGCCAGGTTCTCCTTCATCAGCAGGGCCGACTTGACCAGCAGTCCCGACAGGCCGATGACGTCGGGCTGCAGCTCTTTCGCCCGGGCGATGATCTCCTCGGCCGGCACCTTGATGCCAACGTTGTAAACCTTGTAGCCGTTGTTGGAGAGGATGATGTCGACCAGGTTCTTGCCGATGTCGTGCACATCGCCGGCAACGGTGGCGAGCAGCAGACTGGTCCGGCTCTCTGTCTCGACCTTCTCCATGTACGGCTCGAGCAGAGCGACCGACTGCTTCATCACCTCGGCCGACTGCAATACGAAGGGGAGCAGCAGCTCGCCCCGGCCGAACAACTCGCCCACCTCGCGCATCGCCGGCACCAGCAGACTGTTGATGATGTCGAGCGGCCGCCAGCGGCCGCGCAGGGTACAGAGCAGATCCTCCAGCCCCTCCTTGTCTCCCCCGAGCACCTTGTGGCGCAGCTGCTCCTCGGGAACCAGCGTCTCCTCCTGCGCGTCGTCGGCACTGTCGGTCGCCTGCTCGAAGTGTTCGATGAAGCGCATCAGGGGCGATGCCTCCTGGTCGGCCCCCCGGTTGTAGAGCAGATCGAGACAGACCTCGCGGTCCCGCTCGGAGATGGCATTGAAGGGGATGACCTTGGCGGCATCGACAATCGCCGTATTCAGGCCCGCCGACACCGCCTCGTGGAGAAAGACCGAATTGAGCACCTTGCGGGCCGCCGGCCGCAGACCGAAGGAGACGTTGCTCACCCCCAGGGTGAAACCGACCCCGGGCAGCTCCCGCTTCACCTGACGGATCGCCTCCAGGGTTTCGACCGCGGCATTGACCATCTTCTCGTCCCCGGAACCGACGGTGAAGGTGAGCAGGTCGAAAAGGATGTCCCGCGGCCGCAGGCCGAAGCGCCTGACGGCGAGATCGTAGATCCGGTGCGCCGCCGCCACCTTCTGTTCACAGGTCAGCGCCATCCCTTCCTCGGTGATGGTCAGGGCGACCACCGCCGCACCGTACTTCTTCGCCAGCCGGCAGATGCGCTCGAGATTGCCGCCACCGTCCTCGAGGTTGATCGAATTGATGATCGCCCGGCCGGGATAGAGGGGCAGCACCGCCTCCAGAGTATCGGGACTGGTCGAGTCGAGCATCAACGGCGCCTTGCAGCTGGCGGCGAACTTCTTCACCAGAATGCTCATGTCGTGCTTCTCGTCGCGACCGGCGTAAGCGACACAGAGATCGAGCACCTGGGCGCCGCGCGCCTCCTGGTCGAGGGCGATCTTCAGGCAGGCATCCCAGTCCTCGGCCAGCAGGGCTTCGCGAAAGGCCTTGGAACCGTTGGGATTGCAGCGTTCACCGATCAGCAGCGGCGGAATCTCCTGCTGCAGATCGACCGCCTGGTAGAGACTGGCCACCTGGGCTTTCATCGGCACACCTCCCGCTTTTTCGGCATCACGCCGGCGAGTCTGTCGGCCAGAACCCGGATGTGCTCCGGGCTGGTGCCGCAACAGCCACCGACGATACTCACGCCCTCCTCGGCGACAAAACGGTACATCTGTTCGGCGAAATCCTCCGGCGTCAGCGGATAGACAGTCCGGCCGTCGACCACCTCAGGCAGTCCCTGGTTGGGGATGCAGGAGATCCGCGCCGGCCAGTTGCGGCTCAGGTAGCGCACGTGGCTGGCCATGTCCTGCGGTCCGGTGGCGCAGTTGAGACCAAGCGAGAAGAGATCAAAGGGTTCCAGGGTCGCCACCACCGCGCCGATATCCGAACCGACCAGCATGGTGCCCTGCTGCTCGATGGTCACCGACACCAGCACCGGCAGTTCCAGCCCACCCGCCTGCAACACCTCGAAGGCCGCCACCAGGGCCGTCTTGGTCTGCAGCAGATCCTGGCAGGTCTCGATGATCAGACAGTCGACCCCCGCCTCGAGCAGCGCCTCGATCTGCTCGCGGGTCGAAGCAGCCAGCTCCGCCACCTCGATATGTCCCAGGGAAGGCAGCTTGGTGCCGGGACCGACCGAGCCGGCGACATAGCGCCCGGTCCGCCCGGCGATCGCGGTACGGGCATGCTCCACCGCCAGCCGGTTGATCTGCTTCACCTTCTCCTGCAGGCCGTACTCGGCCAGCACCAGACGCGACGCACCGAAGGTGTCGGTTTCGACCACCATCGCCCCGGCGTCGAGCATCTCCCGGTGCAGCCGGACGATGAATTCCGGTCCGTACAGGTTGAGAACCTCGTTGCAGCCCTCGCATCCCCCCCAGGCTTCGGGCGGAATCGCCATCTGCTGCAGATTGGTGCCGCAGGCACCATCGAAGATCAACAACGGATGATCGGTAAAAGACATGCGATTCTCCTGGAGAAAAAATCAGGGACAGCTTCCCGCCTTCTGTTTGCGCGGCCGCCCCGGCTTGCCCGGCCGCAGCCGGCGGCCGGTCCGGCGTTCGAGCTCAAGGATCAGCGCCTCGCCGGCATAGGGCCGGCCGGCGCGGGTCGCCCGGCACAGATCGGCGGCCGCCTGCGGATCGGGGACGGCGAGAATGTCGCGCCAGGCCTCCGGCCCCGGATAGCCGGCAAAGACTTCCGCCAGCGGATCCCGCTTGCCGAGCAGGTGAAAGCGGGCACTCGACCAGGGCCATTCTTCCGGCCGCCGCACCTTGCCGGCACGCACCGGGTTGCGCTCGATATGACCAACGGCCGTCCATACCCGGTCCCGGCCGTCGACGACACAGGAATAATAACGGTTGTGCCAGATCCGCCCGTTGCCGCCGTACTTGCGGTTGAGGTGCTGGGCGTGTACCAGGCTGACGCTCCCCATCCCCTTGGCCAGCCCCTCGGCGTCGCGGGGAACGGCAAGCAGGTGGACATGGTCCGGCATCAGGCACCAGGCCCAGATCGTCAGCCGGTACTGATCGCGAAAGCGCCTCAGCTGTCCGAGATAGGCAAGATAGTCGCCGACATCGTGAAAGACCGGCCTGCCGGCATGTCCCCGCTGCAGAATGTGGTGAGGATATCCCTCGAGTATGATGCGCGCGGCCCTCGGCATGGCGGCGAATCTAGCACAAAAGGGACGAAGCTGTCCCCCGTTTTTACCCACCTTTCACGACCGGTGCTCCCCCGCCCTGCCACCTGCGTTCTTTTTCCCGGTCCGCCGGCTTTTTTCGAAGCCGCTTTCTGGTATAGTGAAACCGTAACCCGAACCAGACGGAGGTGGATGTGATGAACATCTCTGAGCCACCGGACAGGGAAGCCCAACAGCAATGATCTGAATCCAGAACCGGGGCAACCCGGAAAAAACCCCCATGCGGGGAGCCGGCCGGCAACGAGCCGGCACAACGAAACGAAGCCCCGGGTCGCAAGGCCGGGGCTTTTCTTCGGCTAAAGAAAAACCTGTTTACAGCCGAAACGGGGACCAGGTACATTCCACAGCGCAGCACGTCCGCCGGCTGAACCGCCGACGAGACCGACAAAGGAACAATTCGGCCCCCCCACGGGGCCGGGAGGGGGACAGCAATGAGAATCACCCTGCTTGCCGTCGCGGCATGCCTGCTGCTGCCGACGATGCCATTGCCGGCCGATGCCGCCGGCGAATCCCTCGTCACCTACCAGCTGAACCTGGCGGGCTACCAGCCGGGCATGAGCCTCGACAGCGCAGCGCTGATCAGGCCTTTTCAATTTATCGAAACCCTGCCGCTCAGCAGTCCGCCGGGAGCGTACTACACCGTCGCCGGCATCGACGATCTGGCCATCGAAGGCATCGAGCTCAACCTGCGTCTCTACTTCCGCGACGACCGGCTCGACAAGGTGATCGGCCGCTTTCCCGCCGCCGGCACGGACAGGCTCTACCAGTTGCTCAACCGGCATCTCGGTCCGGGCAGCGACCTGGCACGAACCGTTCAGAAAAAAGATGGCGGCATCTACGAACTGCCGGTCTGGCGCTGGGATTTCCCCGATGCCCGCATCACCCTGGTCGGGGCGACCGTCAACAACGAATGGGGCACCCTGGCCCTGTCGACCCGGCACCGAAAGAACTGACCTCCGGCGGCCGGCCGACTACGCCGGATGATGCGGCTTGCGACGTGGCCGTCGCCGCGAACGCCGGCGGCGCTTGCCGGCGGCGCGTGCCGCGGTTCCGGTCGATGCGCGCCAGGCCTGCAGCAACTCCCGGTCGTCCAGACCCGCCCGACAACAGAGTTCGAAAAACTGCAACACCTGGGGAAACGCCGGATGCCGCAGAAAACGCTGATGTCCCCGGCGCCCCACCCCCTGTCGCAGCCGGCAACAGCCGACCAGCAGTTCGGCCGCCTGGTGCCGGATGCCGTTGGCGATGCGGAAGTGCTGACAGTGCGAACGCAGCAGGTGGCCGGCCCGGCCGATCACCTCGCCCAGGTTCATCTCCCGCTCGTCTCCCAGGCTGTCGAGAAACCGCTGGTGATAGAGCGCCGCCAGGACCTGCGGCTCCGTCACCGCCTCCTTCTCCGGCCGTTCGTCGAGCTCCGCCAGCAGCCGGCGACCGGCGTCGCTCAGCCGGTAACCGGGAATCAGGTAGGGCAGCAGTCCGAAGCGTTCGCACTCGGCGAGCACCGTCGCCGCCACCCGCTGCCGGAACAGCTCCATCAGCTCTTCCCGCAGCCGGGCCGGTGAGGCTTCGGCCAGCAGCGGCGCCTGTGCCCGGATGCCGTCGGCGGTCGCCGGGTCGAGTGTGAAGCCGAGGCGGGCGGCAAACTCGAGGGCGCGCAGCATGCGCACCGGATCCTCGCGAAAACGCTCCCGCGGATCACCGATCACCCGGATTCGCTTCTCCCGCAGGTCGCACAGACCGCCGACGTGGTCGATGACGCTGAAATCGGCGATGTTATAGAAGAGGGCATTGATGGTGAAATCGCGCCGGAAGGCGTCCTGGCGGGGCGTGCCGAACAGGTTTTCGGCATAGTGGGGATGACTCGCCGGATCGTCCGGCACATCCTCGGGCGTCGGCTCCCGCCGGAAGGTGGCCACCTCGACCAGCGCCCCACCGGCAAAACGGATATGGGCCAGCCGGAACCGGCGTCCCACCAGAAAGCAGTTGCGGAACAGCTTCTTCACCTGCCCCGGCGTGGCGTCGGTACCGACGTCGAAGTCCTTCGGCTGCCGGCCGAGCAGCAGGTCCCGCACGCTGCCTCCGACCAGATAGGCCCTGTAACCGTTGCGATGCAGCCGGTAGAGAACCTTGAGGGAGTTTTCATCGATCTGCCGGCGCGAAATGGGATGCTCGGCACGCGGCAGGATGATCGGCTCGTCAGGCGGTACGTATGTGGAGGGTTCGTCCTTCATCATCAGCTGCGCCTTTTTACCAGAAAGCCGGCTGACAGGGAAGGGGCATCGACAATTGAACGGATTGAACAGACGGACACAAACGGCTAGAGTAGCCGCATGTCGTCCGTCAACCGGGAAGAATGCCGCCTGCTCGTCCTGCTCGGGGCCACCGCCAGTGGCAAGACCCGAACCGGCGTCGCCCTCGCCTGCATCCTGGGCGGCGAAATCATTTCCGCCGATTCGCGCCAGGTCTTCCGTGGCATGGACCTCGGCACCGGCAAGGATCTGGACGAATACGGAGAGATTCCCCATCACCTGATCGACATCCGCGACGCCGGCGAGGAATTCAGCGTCTTCGATTTCCAGCGGGCCTTCCTCGCCGCCTGGGAGACGATCCGCCACCGGGAACGCTTCCCGCTGCTGGTCGGCGGCACCGGACTCTATCTCGACGCGGTGCTGCGCGGCTACCGCCTGGTCGAGGTGCCGGAAAATCCCCGACTGCGCCGGGAGCTGGCCACCTGCAGCGACGAACAGCTGCGGCAACGGCTGCTGCGACTGAAGCCACGGCAGCACAACACCACCGATCTCGAAGACCGGCAGCGGCTGATCCGTGCCATCGAGATCGCCGAGGGCGAGGCCCGGGCCGCGGCCGACCTGCCTCCCTGGCCGGATCTGCAGCCACTGGTCTTCGGCCTGCGCTGGGACCGGCAGCAGCTGCGCCAGCGGATCCGCCGGCGGCTGGACGAACGGCTGGCGCAGGGGCTGGTCGACGAGGTCCGCCGGCTCCATGCCGCCGGTGTCGACTGGTCGCGGCTCGAATACTACGGCCTGGAATACCGGCACATCGCCCGTTACCTGCAGGGGCAGGCCGGCTACAACGACATGCGGCAGCGGCTGGCCGGCGACATCGGCCGCTTCGCCAAACGCCAGGAAACCTGGTTCCGCCGGATGGAACGGCAGGGCATCCGCATCCGCTGGGTCGACGGCGGCAACGAACCGGAACACACCATCGCCGGACTGTTGGAAGAGGAAGGCTGGCAGCCGGCCGGCCCCGTCCTGGTGCGCCGGCGATGATCGACCTGTCCCGTTACCGCAAACGCCTGCTGGCCGGTCCCTGGCACCTCGAAGGGGTCCGGCGGGATGGATTCAGGGGGGCGGTGATCATTCCAGCCTGTGGCGAGACGACCGATCTGCCCGCAACCCTGGAGAGCCTGGCAACCAATCCGCAGGCCGAGCTGGCCGACTGGCTGGTGGTGGTCGTGGTCAACCAGCCGCCGGATGCCGGCAGCGAACTGCAGCAGGACAACCTGGCCACTCTCGACTGGCTGCGCCGCAACCGGCGGCTGCTGCCACACCTGGCCTGGGTCGACGCCGCCAGCGAAGGGAGGCGGTTCCCGGCCCGCCACGCCGGCGTCGGCCTGGCCCGCAAGACCGGCTGCGATCTGGCGCTCGACCGGCTGTGCGACCCCGACGCCATTCTCGCCTGTCTCGACGCCGACACCCTGGTCGACGAAAACTACCTGCCGGCCCTGCAACGGCACTTTGCCTCCTGTGATGCCGGTGGCGCCGTTCTGCCCTTTCGGCACCGGCCGACGGCCGATGCCCCCCGGCAGCGGGCCATCGAGCTCTACGAACTCTACCTGCACCACTACGTGCTCGGCCTGCGGCTGGCGGGCTCACCCTACGCCTACCACAGCCTCGGCAGCGCCATCGCCTGCCGGGTCGGTGCCTATCTCGCCGCCGGCGGCATGAACCGCCGCAAGGCGGGCGAGGACTTCTACTTCCTGCAGCAGCTGGCCAAGACCAGCGGGGTCCAGCCCCTGAAAGGCACCTGCGTCCACCCCGCGTCCCGCACCTCGCAACGGGTTCCCTTCGGCACCGGCGAGAAGATCGCCCGGCTGGCCCGCGGCGAGCCGGCCCTGCTCTTTCCACCGGTCGAGGCCTTTCGCCAGCTGCGCCGGCTGCTCGAACTCGGCCCGGCGACCCCGTCATCTCCCGATGCCATCCTGGATGAACTGGCAGGCGAGGCCCCGGAAGCCGCCACCTTCCTCCGGGAGGAGGGGTGGTCCGCCGTCTGGCCCCGACTCTGCCGCCAGTATCGCCGTCCGGAGCATCGGCTCCGGGCCTTTCACCACTGGTTCGACGCCCTGAAGACCTGGCGGCTGATCCGCCGGATTGCGGCAAGCCGCCCGGTCGTTACGCCGGAAGCCGCAGCGCGCGAGCTGCTGGCCGCGTCCGGACAGGACAGCCGCGGCGACACCGCCTCCCTGCTCGGGACGCTGCGCACCCTGACCCAGGCTGGGGGCGCGAGCTGACCACCGACCGGGAGAAAGGGCTCCGGGCCCGCGGAAAATATGCTATGCTTGCGCCGAATCCGCCGTGCGGCAGGCCGCTACCGACTGGAGAGCATGGCGGCGCAGCCGCACGACCGTTGCCAACGTCCGGGCGGGGAGAGGCTCCCATGAACGAACAGCGGGACGCGAAGCCGGTCCAGACCGACAAGCGGCGTAACCTGCGCGCGCCCCTGCTGGTGCGCAAGGTCCGCCTCGAGGAAAACCGCAAGGTCTTCTTCGGCTACGGCAAGAACCTCAGCCGCGGCGGCATCTTCATTGCCACCGTCAATCCCCTCGAACCCGGCACCCGGGTCACGGTCGAGCTGCCGCTGCCTCCGCCGCTCACCGGCGAGGTTCTCTGCTGCTGCGAGGTCGTCTGGAGCCGTCCCTTCCGGGCGTCATCCCCACTGGAGCCGGGCATGGGGCTGCGCTTTCTCGACCTGCCGGCGGACGCCGGCGCCCTCATCGACGGCTGGGCGCAGCAACGCTAGACCGGCAGGCATCGGCGATGTCCGGCCAGAATCCAATCTTGCGTGTCAGGAGTTGTCATCTTGCGTACATCGAGTGTCATTCTGTTTCTGGTGGTTCTCATCGGCCTGGTCGCCGGTGGCGTCTATTACTTCCGCGACACCAACGGCCCCGTCGCCGTCCTGACTCCCGATGGCGGACCCGTTTCCGGCCGGCGCCCGCTGCTGCTGGTGGTCGACGACGCCGACTCGGGCCTGAAACATGTCCGGGTCAGCCTGCGGCAGGGCGATCGTGAGCAGGTTCTGCTGGAGCGCGATTTCGCCCCGGGCACCCGGCATCTGCAGCAGGAGATCTCCCTCAAGGGCCGGAAACTGAAGAATGCCCCGCTGCAGATCCGGGTCGAGGCGACCGACACCGCCATCTACCACTTCGGGCAGGGCAACAGCTCGGTCCGGGAGTTCACCCTGACCTTCGACAGCCGGCCGCCCACCATCTCGGTGCTCAGCCGCAGTCACAACCTCAACCAGGGAGGCAGCGGCCTGATCGTCTACACGCTCAGCGAGGACGTCGAGCGGACCGGGGTCGAGGTCGGCGAGCTGTTCTTTCCCGCCTTCCGGCAGGAAGACGGCCGCTATCTATGTCTTTTCACCGCGCCCTGGGACCAGAACCCGCAGAAACTGACCTTCCGCGTGGTCGCCGTCGACCGGGCGGGCAACGAGCGTCGGGCGGGCTTCTACCATCACCTCAACCGCCGGCCGCTCCACAAGGCCCGCATCAAGGTCAGTGACCGCTTTCTCGAAACCACCATGCCCGACTTCCAGGACCGGTTCCCCGACGCCGACGGCCTGCTGGCACTCTTTCTCAAGGTCAACCGCGAGTTGCGGCGGGACAATCGCAACCGGCTGAAGGAAATCGCCGCCGACACCGCCAACACTCCCCTGTGGCAGGGCGCCTTCCTGCGGCCGAAGGGAAGCAACCGCGAGCCCTTCGCCACCGAGCGCACCTACCTCTACCGGGGGCGCAAGATCGACCGCCAGGTCCACCTCGGCGTCGACATCGCCTCGGTCGCCCGCGGGCCGGTGGTCGCCGCCAACAGCGGTACGGTGGTCCTGGCCGAGGACTTCGGCATCTACGGCCAGTGCGTCATCATCGACCACGGCCTCGGCCTGATGAGCCTCTACGGGCACATGAGCAACATCGAGGTGAGTGTCGGCGACCAGGTCGCCAAGGGACAGGAGATCGGACGCACCGGCGCCACCGGCCTGGCCGGAGGCGATCACCTCCATTTCGGCCTGCTGGTCGACGGCCTGCCGGTCAACCCGGTCGAATGGTGGGACCGCAACTGGGTTCACAACAACATCGGCAGCAAGCTCGCCCTGCCGGCGGATTGACCGGCGCGAGCCCCTGTTGCTGGCATGATCCTGAATCCGTGAGCCTGCCACCGGTTCTTCATCCGGCCCAACTCCGCGGATTCAGGATGATCGCAACACCATCAGTCGAAGGAGAACCGCCGTGCGCCAGATCCCGCTTTTCGTCCTCTTTCTCCTGTTGTCTCCGGTGGCCGCTTTCGCCACCGGCTCCTCCCAGCACCTCGGTGCCCTGAGCACCGACCGGGGCATGGTCGCCTTCCAGAAGGTGATCGAGCAGAAATGCACCGTCTGCCACAGCCGCGGCCGGATCGACAGGGCACTGAACCGCCGTGACGACATCGAATCCATCCTCGAGAAGATGACCGCCCGTGGCGCCCGCCTGACTCCCTCGGAACGAGAGATGCTCACCGCCTACTGGCAGGATGACCAGTTCGCCGAGGTCAACCGGATCATCCAGCTGCGCTGCACCTCCTGCCACAGCCGCGACCGGATCGACCGGGCTCTGGCCGAAGGCCGCGACCTGAACGCCATCCAGAAGAAGATGATCCGCTTCGGCGCCAACCTGTCCGCCCGTGAACAGAAGGTACTCGGCGTCTTCAGCGGCAAGGCCCTCAAATGATCCCGCCCTCACAGGGGGCCTCTTCCCGCCTGTCGCCGGCGGAGCGGCCTGTCGCTCGATGGGCCAGGCCGCACCGCCGCTGCCGCAACGGAAACGGCCAACGCCAACGGTTGTTGTTGAGACAAGTGATACAGCTGAGGCAACTCAGAACCGTCTGGCCCGTGTGAGCGCAGCGAGCCCGGGAACGACGCCTTTCCTGCTTCCACGAAGAGCGGACCTTTTCAATTGGCCGACCGGGCAAAAGAGGCGACGAACCTACGCGACAGCAATAAAAAGAAGCGTTTTTGCTTACTTTTTTCGCGCTGAAAAAAGTAAGGCGTCTGGCGGGACGCGACCCGCCGGTTTTGCTTTTTGTTTTTGCTTGCAATTTTGTTTGCGACCTTGCGGTCGGATGAATGTCGATCCGGGGTCGCGCCCCCGGACGGCGGCGTGAACGCAAACTAATGGCCCGTCATCTTGCCCCCGT
>CAYTVY010000080.1:0-11810 GCA_964441925.1 uncultured Geothermobacter sp. | reverse complement strand
CTCCTTCGGCTCCGCCACCACTTCCGGGCCGAGCAGCACCGCCAGCCAGCGGGTGTTTTCGCTGGCCTCCAGCGCAATCTTCAGGGTCATGGTCAGGGGAACCGACAGCAGCATGCCGATGGGGCCGAACACCCAGCCCCAGAAGACCAGGGAAACGAAGACCACCAGGGTCGACAGGCCGACGCCGCGGCCCATCATCTTCGGTTCGAGCACGTTGCCGATGCCGACATTGAGGATGATGTAGACGGCGGCCACCGCCAGGGCGCGGGTTCCGCCGTACTGCACCAGGGTCAGCAGCACGCCAGGCACGGCGGCGACGATGGAGCCGATGGTCGGCACGTAGTTGAGCATGAAGGCGAGCAACCCCCAGAGCAGGGGAAAATCGACGTCGAACAGGCTCAGGGCCAGCCAGACCAGGCCGCCGGTCAGCAGACTCAGCAGCGTCTTGATGGCCAGGTAGCGGTTCAGGCCGCGGGCGAACTCGCCAAAAGCGTACAGGGTTTTTTCGGTATTGCCGAAGGCCCGCTGCAGCTTGCCGGGAAAGCTGGCCGCCTCGAGCAGGATGAAAATGACCGTGACCATGATCAGAAAGGCGTTGGTCAGAATACCACCGAAGCTGGTCAGCATGCGGCTGGCCAGGCGCATCGCCGCCCCCGGGTCGATCTGCTCACGCAGGGTCGAGGTCTGCGCCTTGAGCCCGTGCTGTTCGAGCCAGGCCAGCAGACTGACGAACTCGTGCTGCAGCCGGCTCTGGTAGTCGGGCAGGGAGCGGGTGAACTCGTTGAGCGAAGTGCCGAACAGGGCGGCGAAACTGCCGCCGAGCAGCCAGATGAAGAGCACCACCAGCAGCACCGCCACCGGTGTCGGCACCCGCCGCCGGGCCAGCCAGAAGACCGGCGGCGCGCAGACGACGGCGATGAAGACCGCCAGCAGGAAGGGAATGATCAGGGCGCTGGCTTCACGCAGACCGGCCACCACCACGACAAAAGCCGCCAGGCAGGCCAGGGTCCACAGAGCACGTCCGTCCTTGCCTTGTATCGTCATTGCCTTCTCCCTCCTCCGAGCCGACTCAACCGAGTCGCAGAACCAGCAGGTTGAGCAGACCGATCAGAAAACCGAGCAGGCCACCGAACAGGTTGATGTACTTGAACTGCTCCTTCATGATCGCCAGCAGCAATCCTTCGACCTGCAGGATATCGAGGCCGTCGACCTTTTCCCGCACCATGCGTGATATGTTCAGAGCCTCGACCAGCGGCGGAATCTCCCGCTGCAGCAGCTCGCGCAACAGCCGGCAGATCCCCTCGACAAGCTCGTCCTGCACGTCGCCCGGCAGCCGGGCCGAAAGCCGGCCGAGGGGACGACGCAGGGCCAGTTCTTCGAGCTGGCCGCGCAACACCTCGTCAACCGCACGCCGCGCCTCGGCGGAACAGGCCAGTGCCAGCAGGCGGTCGGGCAGCTCGTGCCGCCAGGCGGCCAGCCGGCCCTCGGGCAACACCTGCTGCAGCAGCTCACCAAAAGAACGGTCGCGAACCCGGGCAAATCCGGCGTGGACCGCTCCCCGGGCCAGGGACTGGGTACGGGGCCCGGTCAGCAGGGCAACCGCCTGCTGCCGCGCGTAACTGCGGATGCCGTGGACCTTCTCGTAGGGCAGCTTTTCCAGGCAGGAAGCCAGGGGCCGGTCGAGAAAGGCCTCGGCCCGCTCGCGCAGCATGCGGGCCACCTGCCGCTGGGTCTGCTCCTCACGCAACCAGGCGGCGATCTCGTCCCCGGCCTGGTCGAGAAAACCGGGCAGCTTTTCGTAGATGCCGTCGAGATTGATGAAGCCGGACAGCAGCCCGGCCAGCCCCTGCAGCGAATCGAGAAAACCCTCGATTCCCTCCCGCGCCCGGACGACCAGCCGCTGGCGGAATCCCGGGTCGTAGAGCAGGCCACCGAACTTTTCCAGCAGACCGGGGACCTCCTTCTCCAGCTGCTCGAGCAGCACCTCGACCAGGTCCTCCGGCAGCAGATCCCGCAGGCTCTGCCGGCTGGTCAGCAGCCGGTCGAGCTGCCCGTCGACCAGCCGCTCCAGCGCCCTGGCGGCCTCGGACGACTGCAGCAGCCGCTCGACACAGCTGTCGAGATGGTCCAGCAGCTCCCGGCACCCCTCGTCCCCCAGCCAGCCGGCAAAATCACGCCGCAGCCAGTCATCGCCCAGCCGGTCGAGCCAGGCGGCCAGTCGGGTGCGGCATTCCTCGCTTTCGAGCCAAGCGAAGAGTGCCTGCAGCAGCTTGCCACGCCCCTGGGAAAGCAAATCACGGAAACGGCCACGAAACTCGGCCGGTACCAGGCTCTCGAGCGTCCCCAGCTCGCGACCGAGAATGCCGGCGACCTTTTCCGCCACCGCCAGCCGTAATTCACGCTGAAAGTTCTCCCGCGCCAGCACCCGGCCGACATCCTCGGCGGTCAGCAGATGGCGGCCGACGGTCTCGCCCATGCGTTCGGCAAGTTCCCCCCGGCGGGCGGGGATGATGCCCGGCGTCAGGGGAATCCGCATCCCGAAAAGATACCAGGGACGCAGCGGCCGGAAGAGCATGCGAATGGCGATCGCGTTGGTCAGGTAGCCGATGAAGGCCCCGACCACCGGGGGCACGAGGTAGACGAACAACTGAGGCGAATCCATGTTTTCATACATCGGGGCCGGGGGATTTTCCCCCGGCCGGTTTTGTGGTTAAATACGTCCCTCGCCCACGGGCCAGGAACCGACAGACGAAGGAAGGACAGACGGTGAAAGACGATTACCTGATTCGGGTTCTCAGCGACGACGGCACGCTGCGCGCCGTGGCCGCCCAGACCACCGGGCTGGTTGCCGACCTGCAGCGACGCCACGCCACCGACCCGGTCGCCACCATCGCCCTCGGCCGGCTGGCGACCGGCACCGCCCTGCTCGGCGCCCAGCTGAAGGGAAAACAGCGGCTGGCGCTGATGGTGGAGGGCAACGGCCCGCTGCAGCGGCTGCAGGCCGAAACCGATGCCGGCGGCGCCATCCGGGCGACCATCCGCTGTCCCCGTTCCGGTCCGCCACCCGAGGACGGCGGCTCGGCGGTGGCCCGCGCCGTCGGCCGGGCCGGTTTCCTCCACGTCATCCGGGACCTGGGAATGAAAGAACCCTACCGCAGCATGGTCCAGCTGCAGACCAGTGAAATCGGCGAGGATCTGGCCTACTATCTGACCTCGTCCGAACAGGTTCCCTCGGCCGTCTCCCTGGCCGTCCGGCTGGACCGGAATGCCGACGTGGCCGCGGCCGGGGGTTTTCTGATCCAGGCCCTGCCGGGCTGCCCCGACGGCCGGCTGGAGCAGCTCGAACAGAGCCTCGCCGCCCTGCCGCCCCTGAGCGAAATGCTGGCCGACGGCAAGACGCCCGAACAGGTGCTGGCCCTGGTGCTGGCCGGCATTGACCACCACGAGGTCGGCCGCCACCGGCTGCGCTTCGAATGCCGCTGCAACCTGCGCCGCATCGTCGAGATGCTGCGTTCCCTGCCGGAGGAGGAACGCCGCGAGCTGGCCGGCCGCGAGGAGACCACCACCGTCACCTGCGAATACTGCCGCAAAAGCTATTCCTTCACCCCGGACGAGCTGGCGGCGCTGGACAGCTGAGGCACCAGCTCCAGCCCCCTGCCCCGGCCGGCCACGGGATGCCATTCCACCATGCCGGCCGTCAGGCCGGCACGACGCAGCAGGCGGTCGAGCATCGCGGCCCGGGCGGCGGCCAGGGTCCGGGCATGCTCGTCACCATGCGGGCTGCCGGCCCGCACCGTCGCCCGCCAGTGCACCGACGGGAACCGCTGCAGCCGTTCCGCCAGCGCCCGGATCAGGTTCAGGGCCTCCGGCCGGGGCAGCACCGCTCCCTCGGCGAACAGAGCCCGTTCGCTGTAGAGGATGACCGGCAGTTTTCGCGCCTGTACCTCGGCACCGGGCAGGTTGACGACGCCCGCCTTCAGGGTGGCGGCATCCACCCGGGCTGGAGCTGCTGTTTCCTCCCTGTGAGCTTCACGGGTTACCGGGCCGCAAGCGGCGAGGAACCCAAGGAGCAGAACGGTCGACAGTGCGTAACGCAACATGGCTCACCCCCTGGAAATCGAACCGAAGTATAGCAGATCCCTCCCCCTCATGCCGAACGATTCCCCTGGCCGCCGGCAAACGCCCGGTGGCTGCGCAGGTGGCGGATGACCAGGTCGGCGGCAAGACCGTTGACCAGCCCCGCCCCCAGGGCAAAGAGCAGCAGCGGCGGAAAGAGGGTCCACAGGCCGGCGTGCCGGACCAGCAGCAGCCAGGCGCAAAGCAGCTGGCCGGTCGCGTGTCCGGCGGCCCCAAGCAGCGAGACGCCGATCGGGCTGAGGCGCTCGCCGGCCAGCCGGCGGGCCAGAATCATCAGGGCCGTCGCCAGCACCCCGCCACTGAGCGAAAGGAAAAATCCGGGAGTCAGAAAACGTCCCAGCAACAGGGACGAGACGAGGATGCGGCTCAGCGCCACCGTCCAGGCGGCGCCGGCATCGAAGAGAAAGAGGGCGACCAGGGTCAGGATATTGGCGAAGCCGAGCCGGAACCAGGGCGCCGGCGAGGGAAGCAGGTATTCGAAGGTGTGCAACGCCACCGCCTGGGCGATGAACAGGGCCAGAAAGACCTCCCGGCGGCTGCGCCGCAGGCGGTCCGGGTCAGCGGCTGATGAGGTCATAGTCCCTCTCTTTTGTCCCGCCATCTCCGGTCACCCGGACCAGAATGTGATTGGGTACACAGGCGAGCCACTCCCCTGCCCGTTCGATCCGCCCCATGCCGATACCCACCTTGTGCGGGCAAGGGGAGTCGATGATGCGCACGCTCCGGCCGTCCAGCTCCAGGCGCGTCGTTCCCAGCGGCCCGTCGATGGCGACCTGCCGCGGCCTGTCGAGCGGGGCCCGAAAGACGACCCGGCCGTCCCGCTCCACCCGAACCATCCGGCCGGCAGGCAGCAGCAGGGTCGCCAGCAGCGACAGCAGGGCGAGCGCAAGCAGGATGACGAGTACCAGCCGGTCGAGCACCGTCATCCGTGCCCAGATCGCCTTCAGCGCCACTGGATGCGTCCCTTCAGCCCGTCAGTGACCAGGGCGCGGCCGTCGGCGGCGACCAGCACTCCCTCGACCCCCTCGCGCCGCAGCAGCTCGATCCCTTTCTCCGGGCCGAGAACGAAGGCGGCCGTCGCCAAGGCATCGGCACGGACGGCGTCGGACGCCACCACCGTGACGCTCTGGCAGCCGCGGGCGGGGCGGCCCGTCGCCGGATCGAAAATATGATGGTAGCGTTTGCCGTCGGCGATGAAATAGCGCTCGTAGTCGCCGGACGTGACCACGGCGACATCGCTCAGCTCGAGAACCGCCAGCATCTCTTCCTGCCGGCGGGGATGCTGGATGCCGATCCGCCAGGGACGGCCGAGCCGGTCTCCGATCAGCCGCAAGTCGCCGCCGGCGTTGATCGAGGCATGGCGGATGCCGGCCTGCCGCAACACCGCGGCAGCCCGGTCGATGGCATAGCCCTTGGCGATCCCCCCCAGATCGACGCCGACGCCCGGAACGGTGACCCTTGCCCGGTCGCCGTCGAGCTGCAGTTTGTCGGGCCCGGTCAGCGCCAGCGCCCGGCGCAACGCCGCCTCGTCCGGCACCGCCGGATGCTCGCCCTCGATGCCCCACAACCGTTTGAGAGCGCCGAGAGTCGGATCGAACGCGCCGCCGCTGCGCCGGTTGAGCACCAGTGACAGACGCAACAGCCGGGCGGTCTCGGGGCTGAGCGACACGAAGTCACGGGCGGCGGCCAGCCGGGACAGGTCGCTGCCGGACCGCTGCGGCGACATCAGTTCCTCGATGCGTGCCATCTCGTCGAGAGCACGATCGATCGCTGCCAGAGTCGGTTTCCTTTCGCCGAAAGCGACCACCTCGACGACGGTCCCCATCAGCATGCGGGTGCGCCGCACCGGTTCCGGCTGCCGGCCGCGACAGCCGGCCGGCGGCAGCAGAACCAGAAGCAGAAACAGCAGAAAAACGAAGATGCGAGCGATCCGCATGGCCGGAAACGGCAGCTCAGCCGTCCTCACAGATCTCGCCGATCAGGTCGTATTCGGAAGAATCGGTGATGCGCAGGGGCACGATGTCGCCGACGTTGGCGTTGCCGGCGGTGATGTAGACCTGGCCGTCGACATCGGGCGCCTGGCGGACGCTCCGCCCCTGCAGCAGCAGGTCGGTCTCCTCGCTGTAGCCCTCGACCAGCACCGGCTCGATCCGGCCGACCAGTGCCCGGTTCTTGCGGAAGGAGACCCGCGCCTGGGCCTTCATCAGCTTGTTGTAGCGCGACTTCTTGACCCGCTCGGGAACCTGGTCGGGCAGGGTGGCGGCCGGCGTTCCCTCCTCGCGCGAGTAGCGAAAGACCCCGACCCGCTCGAAATGCCCCTCGCGGACGAAGGCGAGCAGCTTGTCGAACTGGGCCTCGCTCTCGCCGGGGAAACCGACGATGAAGGAGGTGCGCAGGGTGACATCCGGAATCCGCCGGCGGATGCGCGCGATCAGTGCCCGGGTTTCCGCCTCGCCGATGCGCCGGTTCATGCGGGCGAGAATGGCATCGTCGATGTGCTGCAGCGGCACGTCGAGATAGTTGCAGATCTTCTCTTCGCCGGCAATCAGGTCGAGCAGCTCGTCGTCGATCCCGTCCGGATAGGCATAGAGCAGGCGCAGCCAGTGTACGCCGTCGATCCGCACCAGCCGCCGCAGCAGGGCAACCAGGTTGTCGCCGTCGCGGCGCTCGGCCCCGAAAGCGGTGACATCCTGGGCGATGAGGTTGATCTCCTTCACGCCCTGGCCGACCAGCCGCCGCACCTCCTCCTCCACCGAGTCGATGCCACGCGAGCGCAGGGTTCCGCGCAACTGCGGAATGACGCAGTAGGAGCAGTGATTGGCGCAGCCCTCGGCAATCTTGACATAGGCCGAATAGTGGGGCGACGACTTCACCCGCGGCGTGCTGTGGTCGTAGAGGAAGTCGGGCAGGCCGACCGCCGCCAGCTGCCCGCCCTTGCCGGCCAGCGCCTCGTCGAGCAGCTCGGCGATGCGCGGCGCATCGCCCGTTCCCATGAACAGGTCGACCTCCGGCAGCTCCGCCGCCAGTTCCTCGCGGTAGCGCTGCGGCAGGCAGCCGGTGACCGCCAGCAGCCGGCAGCGTCCCTTCTCCTTGTAGTCCGCCACCTCGAGGATGGTCTGGATCGACTCCTCCTTCGCCTCGCGGATGAAGGAGCAGGTATTGACGATGATGATGTCGGCCTTCGCTTCCTCGGTGATGATCCGGTAACGCTCAGCAGGCAGGTGTCCCAGCATCACTTCGGCGTCGACCAGATTCTTCGGACAGCCCAGGCTGACCAGTGCAACTTTGTATGTCATGTCCACCACGATGTTCAGGTCACGGTCCCGGTTGCCGCCGGTGCCGGTGCCTGTTCTCAGGAACGCATGTTGACGAACTGCAGCTCGATGCCGAAATCCTGCCCCTTGAGGGTCTGGATGACCGCCTGCAGATCGTCGATCTTCTTCCCGCTGACCCGCACCTGATCATCCATGATCTGCGCCTGTACCTTCAGGCGGGTGGCCTTGATCGCCTTCACCAGCTCCTTGCCCTTCTCCTTGGAGACCCCCTGCAGCAGGGTGACCCGCTGGCGGACGGCGCCGCCGGCCGCCGGTTCCTTGCTGCCGTAGTCCAGGTTGCGGACCGGCACCTTGCGTCCGGCCAGCTTGCCGCGCAGGATGGTGAGAATGGCCTCCAGCTTGTAGTCGTCGGCGGCCAGGATGGTGATGACCCCGTCCTTCAGCTCGATCTCGTTGTGCGTCCCCTTGAAATCGTAGCGCTGGGTGAATTCCTTGCGGGTCTGGTTGACAGCGTTGTCAACCTCCTGCATGTCGATCCGGGAAACGATGTCGAAACTTGGCACGTGCACTCCTTGCCGATGCCTGCTGGCATCATGTTGGTGTCGCCCACACGGGCGTAAACCACAGCCTTATAACACAAAACCGCCCCGGAGAAAAATCCCCGGGGCGGTCGGGAACAGCAAAACACGGGTGCGCTCAGAACCCCATGCCCCGGCCGGTCGAACGCACCACTTCCACGCCCGCCGGAACGATGAAGCGGAAAGTGAGATCGGAGACGCCGCGGTTGATGCGCAGATCGCTGAATTCGATCAGGGTGGTGTTGCCGTTGGGATCGGTCACATAACTGGACAGGATGGGGAAAAACCGCCCTGTCCTGCTGTTGCGAACGAAGTCGTTGACCGCCTCCTTGTCCACCACCAGCTTCATCTCCCGGATCAGTGACGAGGCCCGGCGCGGACGCAGACTGAGGATCCAGTTGCCGTCCACGTCCCGGTTCGGCTCGGCCCAGGAGATGAGGAAATCACGCGAAAGGTTGCCCAGACCGGTGAGAAAGGTCATCGGGTCTTCCTGGCTGACCTGCCGGGTCAGCTCGATGTCGCTCTGGATCACCTGCCGGTTCTCCGGCAGATAGACCCAGAGTGTCCGGCCGTCGGAAACGATCTCCTGGTTGTTGGGCTGGGTGTATTCCCAGCGGAAGAGGGTCAGCGGCACCCGCCGGACACCGGTGTTGCGGTCGAAGCGGACGGTGACGTAGCCGCGTCCGCGCTGTACCTGGTCAAGGGAAGCGATCCGCGACTCCTGAAAAAACTCCCCCCGGAAATCCCGGATCTTCTCCGCCGCCGGAGTATCGGCCCGAAACGGCCTTTCCAGAGTCTCGATCACATCCCGCAGGCGGACACTCGCCGCCGTCGCCTGTGACAGGGGAAACAGGAGCAACAACACCATCCAGATGCCGGTCAGTCGTCTCATCGAACCTCTCCTCGTATCTACTCCCTGAATCTGGGCTTGTCACCAGCGAACAGCGCAGCTCAATTGACCTGCCTGCGCTTCCCAGAAATCACCGGCGAACCTATGGGGCGCCTTACGATTTTTGGAAACCGCATCCAGACCAAGCAGTTACACTCTTCATCCGGCACAAACCCACGTATTCAGGTACGCGTCACCACACGGTGTCAGATGAACCTGATTCTATCACGCCCCCGGCTCAGGCGCAGCAAAAGTTTGCCGTCCTCAAGCAGCAGTTCGCAGGTACGGCCGAAATTGCCACCGACATCCTCCCCTACCAGGGGGATCCCCAACCGCGACAGCTCCCGGCGGGCCATCTCCACGTTCCGCTCGCCGACGCTCCGGCGCGCCGACAGGCCGGGAAACATGGTGGCGCCACCAGCCAGTTTGGCCTGCAGCCGCTGTCGCGCCGCCCCGGCGGCGAGCAGGGAGTCGAGCAGGGTCGCAACAGCGCTCGCCACGTACTTGCCCGGCCGTTCCCCATCCCGGCCGGGCTCGTCGCCGGGCAGCAGAGCGTGGGCGAAACCACCCAGACGCAATGCCGGATCGTAGAGACTGATGGCGAGGCAGGAGCCGAGACCGTAACCGACCAGCACCGCCGGCGCCCGGGCGATCCGGATCTCGGCGATGCCGACCCGCTGTCGCCGGCTCAAGTGTTGCCTCCGGCCGCCCGCAGCAAAACCTCGAGAGTGTCCGGGTCGGGCAGCAGAAAAAGATGCCCCCGCACATCTCCCTGCCGGTCACGACCGGCGAAACGGGTTTCCAGTACCAGCGCCAGGTCACCGTGCCTCCCCAGCTCACCCAGCACCTGATCGACCACCGCCCCGGCCATGTCGTGAGCCATGAAGGGTACCGACGGCCGCAGATCGAGCTGCAGCATGCCACCCAGCACCGACAGATAGGACGAGGCAATGATGTTGCCCAGCTCCATCAGGGCCGAGCGCCCCAGGTCGCTGTCGATAGTGTGCCGGTCGGCGGCGAACAGCAGCTGCAGCAGCCGGTCGGCGCTACGCTCCGACAGCACCAGCAGCAGGTGGCCGGCCGCCGCCCCCTCCAGTCTGAGAACCACGCCCACCACCAGCCGTTCCGGCCCGCCGATGAAATCCGGCACTTCGGCCAGATCGATGACGGCAACCTCCGGCACCTCGAGCATGATCGGTGCTCCCACCATCCGCGACAGGGCCGTGGCCGCATGCCCCATGCCGATATTGCTCAGTTCACGCAGGATGTCCTTCTGCCTGCCGGCCAGCTTGCCGAAATCCATGCATCCCCCTAGGCGGCATGCTCCGCCGCCTGCCGTCCCGCCTCGACCAGCCCCTGCGGATCGATGATGAAAACCACCCTGCCATCGCCGAGTACCGAGGCCCCCGCCAGCCCCGGCAACCGGTCGAGGGGGAATTCCAGGCTCCTGACAAACACCTCGTGCTGGCCGATCAGCCGGTCGACAACCAGCCCGACACGCCGTCCCCGTATTTCGACCACCACCAGCGGTACGTTGCCGGCGACCGGCCGCCCCGGCATGCGCAGCATCTTGCGCAACGAAAGCAGCGGCAGCACCTCGTCATCGAGACGCAGCACCAGCTGCCGGCCGGACGACTGCAACGCCTCTCTGGCCACCTCGAGCGTGCGGTACACACGAGTAACGGGAATCGCCACCTGGCAGTCGCCGACGGCGACCAGCAGGATCTTGATGATGGCCACCGACAGCGGCAGCCGCAGCAGAATCCGCGTTCCCTCGCCGGGCGCGGAGAGGATCTCCAGATCACCGCCCAGATGGTCGACAGCGGCCTTGACGACATCCATCCCGACCCCCCTGCCGGAGGTTTCGGTCACCCGGGCGGCGGTGGAAAACCCTGGCCGGCAAAGCAGGGCGAACAGGTCGCGGTCGCTCATGGCGCGCAACCGTTCGGCGGCGACCAGTCCCAACTGCTTCGCTCTGGCCCTGACGCGCTCGGGATCGATGCCGCGGCCGTTGTCGGCAACCTCGATCAGCACCAGGTCCTTCTCCCGCCAGGCCCGCACCGAGACAACCCCTTCTTTTTCGATGCCGTGATCGACGGCGTTGCGCAGCATGTGGATCAGCGGATCGGTCAACTCCTCGAGAATCGACCGGTCGAGCTCGACCTCCTCGCCGGCGATACGCAGCTCGACCCGCTTGCCGGTCCGGCGCGCCAGGTCGCGCACCAGGCGCGGCAACCGGCCGGTGATGCTGGCCAGGGGCATCATCCGCACCTGCAGCACCCGGTAGTGCAGGTCGTCGACCAGCAGCGAGAGCTGGTCCAGCCCTTCCTCGAGGTCCGCGGCGGCACCATTGCGCCGGGCGGTCTGCAGCCGGGTGCGGGTGGTCAGCAGTTCGCCTGTGAGATTGATCAGCTGGTCGAGCAGCTCGGTACGAACCCGCACCGTGCGTTCGCCGTCTTCGCGGCGACGGCGCGGCAGTTCGTGCTCCTGCTGTTCCGCCTCACCTTCCCGGCGCACAGCGGCGATATCGGCCATCGTCAGCAGGGTGGCGTCGATCTGCTCGGCCGCAACCCGACTGCGCAGGACCACCCAGAGGGTCTTGACCGGTTCTCCCTGCAGCAGCCGCTCCCGATCCGGCCGGACCTGAAGCACCTCACCGTGCCGTTCCAGCTCACGCAACGCCAGCAGGGCCCGGGCGGCCGGGGCCACGGCATGCTCGGCGATGTCGATCAGCAGTACCGTCTGTTCCGGAGCGGATGACGGACCCTCATCCTCCGGCTCTTCGCCGGCCGGAACCTCGACCGGCAGATCCTCGATGTCATCGTCGGCACCATCGTCCGTCGTCGCCGGTCCTTCATCGGCGGCAATGGCCGCAAGCCGTTTTTCCAGCCGGTCGCAACCGTCGAGCAGACGATCGATCGCCGCCGGGGC
>CAYTVY010000079.1:0-11904 GCA_964441925.1 uncultured Geothermobacter sp. | reverse complement strand
CAGTCCCGTTCGGCCGCAGGCAGGGCGGCGAGCCCCGCCGTCAGATGGGCCAGGATATCCTGCCAGGGGTATTGAGCGTGCCGGACAGTCATCGGAAAACGTCCCAGGACGAAGCGAAAGCAGAGCAGGTGCAGAACCCACGAGCCACAGGCGTAGCCGGAGGCTACGTCGAGGACGGGGCGGCGAGCATAACGCCGCAGATGCCCCCTGTGCTCTTCCTGGCTGTGTCGTTCCCTTCCGGATAAACGTTGCAGGACGGGCCAGAAGGGGGCAGATGCAAGGCCTGCGAGCCGGCCATCCGCAGGCGTAGCCGGAGGCTACGTCGAGGACGGGGCGGCGAGCGTAACGCCGCAGATGCCCCCTTATGGCCCGTCCCTGAAAAAAAAGAGGTGGTCGAAGAGCCCCGTAAGCCGGGTTCTGTCCCCCGCGGCGGTTACCCCCCGCGGGGCGGTGATCATTCATCTAGGATCGCCGTCGCCGACGACCTCGAGCAGCCTACCCGGGAGCTTTGGACGGGCCGCCCTCAAACGCTCCCCTATTCGGCCTTGCTCCGGATGGGGTTTACCGAGCATCCGACGTCACCGCCGGACCTGGTGAGCTCTTACCTCACCCTTTCACCCTTGCCCGGACATACCGGGCGGTCTGCTTTCTGTGGCACTTTCCCTGGGGTCACCCCCGGTTCCCGTTAGGAACCATCCTGCCCTGTGGAGCCCGGACTTTCCTCCCGTTCCACCGGCGAACCGGCGGAACCAGCGATCACCTGGGACTCTTCAACCACCTGCCGTGTCGGCAGTGTATCAGCCCTGCTCAACGATGTAGAGCAGGCGGTTGCAGTGGGGACAGTCGAGAATGCGATCGACCCGAAACAGATCGTTGTAAAGCTGCGGCGGCAGATGCATGTTGCAGCCGGTGCAGGCCCCGTTGCGCGCTTCGACCACCGCCAGTCCGCCCCGGCGGGCAAGCAGGGTCTGGTAACGCTTGCGCACACCGGCCGGCAGTTGCTGCAGCAGATCCTCGCGGCGGCCGGTGATCTCCTCGACCCGCTGGGAGAAGGTGGCCAGTTCGGCGTCGACCTCGGCCTGGCTGGCCTCGACCTGTTCGCGGATGGCGGCCAGCTCGGCTTCCTTCTCTTCCCGGTCGCCGGCCAGCCCCTCGAGCTGGATGTCGATTTCCTTCATCTGGCTCTCGATCTCGCGAATACGGGCCTTGGCGGTGTCGATCTCTTTCAGGACCGCCACATACTCCTTCTGGGTCTTGATCTCCGGCAGCCGGGCATCGGAACGACTGACGTTCGCCTGTTCCTGCTCCACCGTCGCGGTCAGGTCACGACGACGCGCTTTCAGGCTCTCCATTTCGTCGGCCAGACTGTCGACCATTTCCTGGATCCGGGCCAGTTCCTGACGCTTTTCCTGAACACGGGCCTCAAGCGTCCGTTTCTTGCCTTCGAACTGGCTCATCTCCTCGTCGAGAACCTGCAATTCTCTCAGTACCCCTAGTTGTTCACGCAATGTTCAACCTCCGTTTTCCCGGTTAGGCCCCGGACGGCACGTCAGATCAGGGCAAAGGGATCCGTTTCGTCCGTCAGGGCCAGAAATTCGATCGGCCACTTCTTCTCCACGCTCGCCGCCCTCAGGGCGGTGGCCAGGCCTTCGACCGCTATCCTTTCGGTACCGAAATGTCCGGCATCGATCAGGGCAATGCCAAGCTGTTCGGCTTCCCTGGCATCATGATACTTGACGTCGCCGGTCACCAGCACATCCGCTCCCTGCCGGTGGGCCTGGTGCAGCAGAAAGGCGCCACTGCCGCCACAGACCGCCACCCGGCCGATCTTGCGGGATGCATCCCCCACCAGCCGCAGATGGTCGAGCTGCAGCGCGGCCTTCACCTGCCGGGCGAAATCAGCCAGCGACAGCGGTGTCGCCAGCTCGCCGATACGGCCAAGACCGACATCGGCACGTGTATTCTTCAGTGCCAGCAAGTCGAAGGCGACCTCTTCATAGGGATGCGCCTTCAGCATCTGGCGCACCGCCCGATCGGCATGTTCCCGCGGCAGAATCACCTCGAGCCGCCATTCGTCGACCGTTTCCAGTTCTCCGGCACGACCGATAAAGGGACGGGTGTTCTCCCCCGGCCGGAAGCTGCCCTGCCCCCGCACCCGGAAGGAACAGCAGTCGTAGCCGCCGACATGACCGGCCCCGGACGCAAAAAGGGCATCAGCAACCTTTTCCTGATGCCCTTCCGGTACATAGACCACCAGCTTGTAAAGGTCCTCGTTCCCCACGGTGTGCAGGACGGCGACCCGGGACAGGCCGATCCGGTCGGCCAGCCAGTCGTTCAGTCCGTCACGGGCACGATCGAGATTGGTGTGGACACTGACCAGGGAAATGCCGGCCCGGATGGCGGCAAAAACGGTGCGCCCCACCTCGTCGGCGGGCGCGATCCGTTTCAGCGGCTTGAACAGCAGGGGATGATGGGCGAGCACGAGCTGTGCCTCCTCGGCCTGTGCCCGGGCCACCACCCGGCTGTCGATGTCGAGACAGACCAGAACCCGGCGGACTTCGGCGGTCCCGTCGCCGACCTGCAGACCGACATTGTCCCAGTCCTCGGCCAGTTGCGGGGCGTAGAGCCGGTTCAGCAGCCCCAGCAGATCGTTGACCCGTATGACACGTTCTTTCTTCGCCATGGACAAAAGAAAAGAGTGCAACTCCAGACCGGTTGCACTCTTTCAGACTCTTGGTTGAGAAAATATCCGGATATGAGCTTCTGACTCATGTTCTCCCTGTGGTGGGCCCACCAGGATTCGAACCTGGGACCAACCGGTTATGAGCCGGTGGCTCTGCCAACTGAGCTATAGGCCCGTAGACACGAAGATTGTAGTCTATGCCCGGCGTTTCGGCCTGTCAAGACCCCGTGGCGGACTTTTTCAGTGTTCCGGAGCGTCGACAAAGCTGCGCAGGCGTTTGGCCCGACTGGGATGCCGCAGCTTGCGCAGGGCCTTGGCCTCGATCTGTCGGATACGCTCGCGGGTGACCTGGAAATCCTGGCCGACTTCCTCGAGCGTGTGGTCCGATTTTTCCCCGATACCGAACCGCATCCGCAGCACCTTCTCCTCGCGCGGCGTCAGGGTCGCCAGCACCTTGGCCGTCGAATCGGCCAGATTGCTCTTGATCACCGCCTCCAGCGGAGAGACGACCCCCTTGTCCTCGATGAAATCACCCAGCGAGGAATCCTCCTCCTCGCCGATGGGCGTCTCGAGCGAAATCGGCTCCTTGGCGATCTTCAGCACCCGTCGCACCTTCTCCAGCGGCAGCTCCATGCGCTCGGCGATCTCCTCCGGGGTCGGCTCGCGCCCCATCTCCTGCACCAGCTGGCGGCTGGTGCGGATCAGCTTGTTGATGGTCTCGATCATGTGCACCGGGATGCGGATGGTGCGCGCCTGATCGGCGATGGCCCGGGTGATCGCCTGGCGGATCCACCAGGTGGCATAGGTCGAGAACTTGTAGCCGCGCTGGTACTCGAACTTGTCGACCGCCTTCATCAGGCCGATGTTGCCCTCCTGGATCAGGTCGAGGAACTGCAGGCCGCGGTTGGTGTATTTCTTGGCGATGGAAACCACCAGGCGCAGGTTGGCCTCGACCAGCTCGGTCTTGGCCTGCTTGGCCTTCCACTCGCCCTTCTGGACCTCCTTGAGGGACTCGATCAGTTCCTCCGGCTGAAACCCGGATTCCTCGTGCACCTTGAGGAACTTGCGCTCCGCCGCCTTGAGCCGCTTCTCCACCACCAGCAACGTCTCGACCGGCACCTGCAGCTCCTCGGCGATGCGGTGCGCCTCCTCGTCGCTCTGGCGCATCGTCTTCAGCAGCGGCTGAATCTCCTTCAACGGCCGCCCCAGTTCTTTTTCACAGGCGGCGATCTCCTGCTGCCCCTTCTTGACCTGCTCCCCCAGTTCCTTGAGCCGGTCGACGATCTTGGCCACCTGGTGGTCCTTCAGCCGAATCTGCCTGAGCAGCTCGGAGATCCGGTCACGCAGCCCGGCACACGCTTCCTCGAGCTTCTTCCGTTCCTGCTTGCCCGCCTGGCCGGACTGCAGGATTTCCCGCTTCTGCCGCAGCTCCTCGTTCAGCTCGGCGATCTGCGCAATCAGTTCCGAAACCCTCTCGTGCTGTTTCTGGGCCGCTTCGGCCCCCTCCTCCTCATCGTATTCCTTGGTGATCTCGGCGACATTGATCTGCCCCTTGGCCAGCTTCTCGCCCAGACTGACCACTTCCCGAAAGGCGATGGGCGTTTTGAGGACCACCCGGGTGACCTGGGCCTCGCCTTCCTCGATACGCTTGGCGATCTCCACCTCACCCTCCCGGGTCAGCAACGACACCTGCCCCATTTCACGCAGATACATGCGCACCGGGTCACTGGTCCGGCCGACGGCTCCGGCCTCGAACTCTTCCTCGTCCTCCAGGTTGCCGGATGTCTGCTCCGGCTCGTCCCCTTTCGGCGGCGTAACCGGGCGTTCGGAATCGACCACTTCGATGTCCAGCTCGCCGAACAGGCTCATGACATCGTCGAGCCGATCGGAAGAGATCACGTCCGACGGCAACACGTCGTTGACCTCGTCGTAGGTGAGGTAACCCTTTTCCTTGCCCAGATCGATCAGCTGCTGAACTTCGTCCATCGAGGTTTTTTTCGACATTCCCTGCTTTCTCCTCGTCATACCGCCTCAAGCGGTATCTGCTGATTTTCGATCAGTCGATCGCCGTGAGACGTCGGCTGAGGTCCTGTTTCTGTCGGAGCAGAGCTTCCAGTCGTTCCGCATCGCCACTGCGTTGCGCCTCGGCGATGGCGGACGTCAGCTCGGCACTGCGTCTTTTCAGGCGCTCCCGCTGCAAACGCCGGCGGCACTCGTCCAGCATCCGCAGCGGGTCGTCACCGAGGCGTGCCCTGTCCTTTTCAAGAATACCCGACAAAAGAGCTCTTTGCCGGGGCTCGACATGCTCCACGGACAGGGAAGAGACGCCGTCCTGCCGCTGCAGATTCATCAGCGAACGGGCGAGGTCGAGTGCCAGTGGCTGCAGAAAAATCTCTTCCAGCTCACCGGCGGCCAGTTCCGACGCCGCTTCCGGCATCACCGCCAGCAGATGCAGCAGCATTTCTTCGGCCGGATGCAGCGGCACCCCAGCCGCCGGCTCCTGGTTCACGGCCGGTGCAGCCTCGACCGGCGCCGGCCCAGGACGGAGGGCAATCCGCTCGCGGCGGCCGGCGTCATGTCCCAGTCGGCGGTGCAACACTTCCTCGGCCAGCCCCGTCTGCCGCGCCAACCGCTGCAGGTAGAGATTCCGCTCGATCTCGCCCGGCAGCAGCCCGATGCGCCGTAAAATCTCGTCGACCGCTCTTGCCTGCTCCCGGATTCCGGCCGGAGCCGCCAGTTGCCGGTCCATGAACCACTCGAGGGCCGGTATCGCCTCTTCCAGGCGGCGCTCCAGTTCCTGCCGCCCTCCGGCGGCCAGGAAGGAATCGGGATCCTCGCCCGGGTCCAGGGCCAGGGTCCGGACCTCAAGCCCCTCCGGCAGCGCCGCCTCCATCGCCCGCAGCACCGCCGCCTGCCCGGCCCGGTCCTGGTCGAAGAGCAGAACCAGGCCGTCGGCGAAGCGCTTCAGCAACCGGGCATGATCGCGGGTCATCGCCGTGCCGCAGGTGGCCACCGTGTTCTTCCAGCCGGCACGGTGCATCGCCAGCACATCGAAATAGCCTTCGACGACGATCGCCCGGCGGCTCTTGCGCATCGCCTCCCGGCCGGCATACAGGCCATACAGCACCCGTCCCTTGTGGTAGACGGGCGACTCCGGCGAATTCAGGTACTTGGGACCATCCTCCCCCAGGGCCCGGCCGCCAAAGGCAACGATGTTCCCGTAATGGTCCTCGATCGGAAAGATCAGCCGCCCCCGGAACAGGTCGTAGTCACCACGGCCCTGCTTGCCGGGCCGGATCAGGCCGAGACGCCGGGCCGCCTCGGGATCGACGCCCTTTTCCCGCAGATGGGTCGCCAGCCCCTCCCAGCTGTCACGGGCATAACCGAGCCGGTAGGCCCTGGCCATGTCACCGTCGTAGCCGCGGCCGCGCAGGTAACGGCGGGCCGGCTCCCCCGCCGGATCCTTCAGCAGAAGGTGCTGAAAATAATCACAGGCCTCGCGGTTGACCCGGTAGAGCCGCTCCCGCTCCCGGCGCCGGGCCTCCGCTTCCGGATCGGCGCGCTCCTCGACGATTTCGATCCCCGCCTCGGCCGCCAGCCGACGCACCGCCTCCTGAAACTCGAGCCCTTCGATCTTCCTCAGAAAGGTGATGGCGTCGCCCCCCTCGCCACAGCCGAAGCAGTGAAACGTCTGCCGGTCGCTGTTGACGTTGAACGACGGCGATTTCTCGCTGTGAAAGGGGCAGAGACCGAAATTGTTGGCGCCGCTGCGCCGCAGCTGCACGTAGCGCCCGACCAGCTCGACCATGTCGATCCGGTCGCGAATCCGCTCGATGGTCTCCTCCGGAATCCGCCCCATCAGCCCTCCAGTTCGACGACCGTCACATTGTCACCGCCCCGGGCGACATCGGCGGCATGGAAGGCGGTCACCGCCCGGTGACCGGCCAGCAGCTGCCGCACCGCCCGGCGCAGGATGCCCTCGCCACTGCCATGCACGATCTCCACCTGGCGACGCCCCTGCAGCAGGGCCGCGTCGAGAAACCGCTCGACTTCGGGCAGGGCATCGTCGACCCGCCGCCCCACCAGAACCAGCCGGTCCGCCAGCGTCTCCGCCGCCACCTGGCTGCGCACCCGAACCCGCTCCTTCTTCGGCCGGCTGTCGGCCGCCGCCGGTTCCAGATCGGCCAGCCGGCAACGCAGCCGCTTGCCGGCAAGCTGCAGCTCGATCAGGTCACCGTCGATCCGCCGGACCTCGCCATCCTGCCCCAGCTGGCGGTGCCGGACCCGGTCTCCGACGGCGACCCGCCGCAACGTCCGCCGCCGGGGAGGTGCGGCCGCCGGCGGCAGGCTTTCCTCCAACCGGCGGACCTGCGCCGCCAGCTCGGCCCGCCGGGGCGTCGACAGCCCGTCTTCGGCCGCCTCGACGATCTGCTGCAGCCGTCTTTCCGTCTGACGAACCCACTTTTTCGCCTCCCGGCGGGCCCGCTCGAGCAGCTCCTGCCGCTGCTGCTCGAACTGCTGCAGCAGACGACGCCGTTTCTCCCTTTCCTGCCGGGCCTGCCGCAGCAGGTTCTCGGCCTCAAGCGCCTTCTCCCGCGCCTGCTGCAACCGCCGGTTGAGCTCCTCGAGCAGCTCCTTGCCGGCCTGTTCTCCCGGTGCGAGATAGCCCCGCGCCCGCGCGATGACCTCGGGAGGAAAACCAAGCCCGGCGGCGATGGCCAGGGCGCCGCTGGCACCGGGGACACCGTAGTCGAGCCGGTAAAGCGGGCGGAAATCGTCCGGATCGAAAGCAACCGCCGCATTGTTCACCTGCGGTTCGAGCTGGGCGAACGCCTTCACCAGATGCAGGTGGGTGGTCGCCACCACCCGCGCCCCCTGCCGGCGCAACCGGTCCAGCAGGGCCATGGCCAGGGCACTTCCCTCGGCGGGGTCGGTACCGGTACCGATCTCGTCGAGCAGCACCAGCACATCCTCGCCGGCCTGCTCGAGGATCTGTCGCAGGCGCAGCAGATGCGCCGAGAAGGTCGACAAGCCGGCGGCGATGCTCTGCTCATCCCCGATATCGGCCAGCACACGTTCGAACAGCCAGGTCCGGCTGTCCGGGTGGCAGGGGACGTGCAGCCCGGCGGCCAGCATCAGCTGCAGCAGGCCGAAACTCTTCAGGGCAACGGTCTTGCCGCCGGTATTGGGACCGCTGATCACCAGCACCCGCGTATCTTCCGGCAGTTCGAGATCGACCGGCACCGCCCCTTCCGGCCGGGACTCGCCATCATCATCGACGAGCAGCAAAGGATGCCGGGCCTGCTTCAGCGCGATTTCCGGTCGTTCGCTGAACCGGGGTACGCAGCCATCCATTGCCTGCGACAACCGGGCAGCCGCCAGTCGCAGATCGAGCAGCGCCAGCAACTCCTGATTGCGCCGCAGTTCCATCGATGCCCTGCGCACCGCTGCACTCAGACGCTTGAGAACCAGCCGTTCCTCACGCTGCTCGGCCCGCAGCAACTGGATCAGCTCGTTGTTGGCCTCGAGCACGGCAGCCGGTTCGACATAGAGCGTCTGACCGCTGCCCGACTCGTCGTGGACGAACCCCCGTACCAGCCCGCGCCGGTCGGCCCGGACCGGCAGCACATAACGTTCACCGCGCAGGGTGATCAGTTTTTCCTGGAACGCCGGCGCCAGCCGCTCGTCCTGCAGCATCCGCTCCAGACGCTGCCGGATGCCGGTCCGCAACTCGCGGATACGTCCCCGGATCTCGGCCAGCTCGAACGACGCCGAATCGAGCACCTCCCCTCTGGAGCCGATACTCTCCCGCAGGGCCCCGAGCAGGCCGGGCAACGGCACGAGTTCGGCGGCCCGGGCGGCCAGCCCCGCTGCCGTCTCATGCCGGAACCAGCGGCGACACGCGCCGGCAACGGCAATCGCCTCGCTCACCTTCAGCAGCGCTTCGGCCTCGAGCCAGGCATCCTCGGCCTGGACCCGCGCCAGCAGCGGCTGCAGGTCGGCAACCCCCGCCAGGGGTGCTTCGCCAAGTTCCTCCAGCAGACACCGGGCTTCAGAAACCTCGTCCAGCGCCTGCCGGACCGCCTGCCGGTCGCCAAGGGGCATCAGCCGGCCCGCCAGAAAATGCCCGGGTTCGGTCCGGGTCCTGGCCTGCAGCAGCCGGCGAACCCGGTCGAACTCGAGCAGTTGCAGCGTTCGCTCCGCCAGTGAGCATTCTTTGCTGTCCTGCGTCTTCACCTGTCCGGCTTCCTAGCCCTTCTGCAGCAGACTCCGGCTGCCCTGCATGGTCGCCTTGCCCAGCGCCACCAGCGGTGGTGCAAGCTGTGACGCCCTGAGCACCGGCGTCAGTCCCCAGGGCAGGGGCCGCAGACTGAGGGCGAAGAGAATGATCGCCAGCAGCAACACCCCCTGCACCAGTCCGAAAAAAGCCCCGGCTACCCGGTTCAGCCCGCCGAGAAAGAGCATCTTGACGAACCGGGAAAGCAGAAAACCCAACACCGCGAACAGGGCGATACAGGCAAAGAACACGAGCAGAAAGGCGATGACCAGACAAACCTGTGTCGGCCAGTCGAGCGCCCGGACAATAACCTCGGCCAGTGGTCCCTGATAGCGAAAGGCAAGAAAACCGCCCAGCAGCAGCCCGAGCAGCGAACAGACCTCCCGCAACAACCCGCGCAAGGCGCCCTTGACCAGAAAAACCAGCAGAACGGCCAGGATGAGAATATCGACCAGATTCATCCGGCCCGCGACCTCAGCCGGCCAGGTGTGCCCGGACCAGTTCGCTGACCAGCTTGCCGTCGGCCCGGCCCCGCGTCTTCGGCGTCAGCTCTTTCATCACCCGGCCCATATCCTTCGGCCCCTGGGCACCGACAGCCGCCACCGTCTCGGCGATCAGGGCCCGGATCTCCTCCTCGCTCAGCTGGGCGGGAAGAAATTCCTGCAGCACCTGCAACTCGGCCTCCTCCTTGGCCGCCAGCTCCGGCCTTCCTCCATCGGCATAGGCGGCGGCCGACTCCCGCCGCTGCTTGGCCAAAGACGAAATCACCCCGACGACGGCGTCATCGTCAAGGGGCCGGCCCGTCTCGATCTCCCTGTTCTTGATCGCGGTGCGCACACCGCGAATGGTGTTCAGCCGCAGGCTGTCCTTGGCCTTCATGGCCTCCTTCATCGCCTGGGTCAGTCTGTCCTGCAAACTCATCATCCGAATCCTTTTCAGCCAGAAACGCAAAGAGGGCGTCCTGAAGCTCCAGGCGCCCGTCGCAATAAATATTACATTATAGGGTTGGGAACTTTTTTCAGCAAGCTTTTTTCGCCATCAGGTGGAACGGCGCGCCTTTTCCTCGAGACCGGACAGGCCGAAGCGGCGTCGCAACTCGGCAAAGATCCGCTCCGGCTCGATTTCGTAGTAGCCCAGCAGCACCAGGATATGGAAGAAGAGATCGGCCACCTCGTAGACGATCTCGTCCTCGACACCCCCCTTGCCGGCCACGACGGTTTCCGCCGCCTCCTCCCCGATCTTGCCGAGAATCTTGTCGAGTCCCCGGGCATAGAGCGAGGCGACATAGGAGTTCTCCGGCGCCTGCGCCTTCCGCTGTCGGATGACCTGATAGATGGCGGCGAGAATCTCTTGCTGCTCTGTCATGATCGAAACCTCTTTGTCGAACACCACGAAACGGGCCACGACTGCGGTCCGCCGCGGTCGGTTGAAGGTACTACAGCCGTACCGGCACCCCGCGCTCGGCCAGATAGCGCTTGCACTCGCCGATGGTGTATTCGCGGAAATGGAAGATGCTCGCCGCCAGGGCCGCCGAGGCGCCGCCCTCGACCAGGCCTTCGCGGATGTGTTCCAGGTTGCCGACGCCGCCCGAGGCAATCACCGGAATGCCGACCGCGTCGCTGACCGCCCGGGTCAGGGCGATGTCGTAGCCGTTTTTGGTGCCATCGCAGTCCATCGAGGTGAGCAGAATCTCGCCGCTGCCGTAGGCCTCCATCTTCACCGCCCACTCGACGGCGTCGATGCCGGTCGGCTTGCGGCCGCCGTGAGTGTAGACCTCCCAGCGCTGCGGCCCGGAACCGGTCACCCGGCGGGCATCGATGGCCACCACCGTGCACTGCGAACCGAAGCGCTCGGCCGCCTCGCGCACGAAATCGGGATTGAACACCGCCGCGGTGTTGATCGACACCTTGTCCGCACCGGCGTTGAGCAGGTTGCGGATATCCTCGCAGGTCCGCACCCCGCCGCCAACGGTCAGCGGCATGAAGACCCGCTCGGCGGTACGCCGGACCACGTCGAGAATGATGCCGCGGTTGTCCGAGGAGGCGGTGATGTCGAGGAAGGTCAGCTCGTCCGCCCCCTGGGCGTCGTAGGCCTCGGCCGCCTCGACCGGGTCGCCGGCGTCACGCAGACCGACGAACCGGACCCCCTTGACCACCCGGCCGTCCTTGACGTCGAGACAGGGAATGATGCGTTTGGTCAGCATAAGTTGAAAACCTTTTTGTTCACCACAGAGCCACACAGACACAGAGAAAGTCATCAATCTGCATCGTTTCCAGGCTCATTGGCGAGCAGAAACTTCCGCAGACCCTGCTCCTGGCGCATGACATGAAGGATAAAGACCTGCTCTGCTTCAATTCGGTAGAAGATGCGACAGGGAGGCACGACAAGCTCGCGAACATTGAATCCCTGCAACTCCGAGGGAACCCGTCCCGATGCAGGATGGCTCTTCAACCTGGCAACCCTGCCGAAAACGGTCTGCACAAGTTTTTTCGCCGCCGGCCGATTGTCAAGGGCAATGTACCCGGCAATCTCCTCCAGGTCAGCCAGGGCCGGCTCGGTCCAGACTAGTCGAGCCATCTGCGCATTTTCTCACGCGCTTCGTCGTCGCCCAGGGTGCGCCCTTCGAGAATCGCCTGTTCGCCTCGCGCAATCCCCTCCAGAATCCGCATGCGCCGCTGCATCAGTTCAAAGTCCGCGACATCGACCAGATAGGCCGATGGCCGGCCATGCTCGGTGATCAGCACCGGCTCCTTCGACTCACGCAGATCGGCCAGAATCTTCGTCGCCTGCCGTTTCAGATTGGTAACCAGTTCAACTTTCACGGGACTCTCCACGAAAAACGGAACAAGTGATACTATTCTATCACTCACCCTGTCGACAATCCATTGCTTTCATCTGCCACCCGCAAACCGGCCCGACCGCAAGTCCAGGTCCCTGTTTCCTG
>CAYTVY010000078.1:0-12083 GCA_964441925.1 uncultured Geothermobacter sp. | reverse complement strand
CGCATCCAGGCCAAGCACTTACACTCTTCATCCGGCACAAACCCACGGATTCAGGGCAACGGCTGTTATCAGGCCGTTCCCCCCTGCCCCGCAGGCCTGCATTTTTCGAGCAAAGGAGAGTAGACCATGCCCGATTTCTTCTACCAAGAGCCCTTTCCGCTGAGTGAGGACAAGACCAGCTACTACAAGATTGAAGGGTCCGAAAAGTACGTCTCCGTCGAGAGCTTCGCCGGCCAGGAGGTTCTCCGGGTCGATCCCGAGGCCCTGACGGTGCTGACCAACACCGCCATGCGCGACGTCTCATTCCTGCTGCGGCCGGAACACAACGAAATGGTGGCGAAAATCCTTGCCGACCCGGAGGCGTCGATGAACGACAAGGGGGTCGCCATGGCCTTCCTGCGCAACGCCATGGTCGCCGCCAAGTTCGAGCTGCCGATCTGCCAGGACACCGGCACCGCCACCGTCATCGCCAAGAAGGGACAGCGGGTCTGGACCGGGGTCGACGACGCGGAATGGATCTCGAAGGGCGTCTTCAAGACCTACACCGAGGAGAACCTGCGCTACAGCCAGACCGTCGCCCTCGACATGTACACCGAGAAGAACACCGGCACCAACCTGCCGGCGCAGATCGACATCTACGCCACCGACGGCGACGCCTACAAGTTTCTCTTTCTCGCCAAGGGCGGCGGCAGCGCCAACAAGACCATGCTCTTCCAGGAGACCAAGGCGCTGCTCAATCCCGAAAAGCTGGAAAAGTTCCTGATCGAGAAGATGAAGACCCTGGGCACCGCCGCCTGTCCGCCCTACCACATCGCCTTCGTCATCGGCGGCACCTCGGCCGACGCCTGCATGAAGACAGTCAAGCTGGCCTCGACCAAGTACCTCGACGGCCTGCCGACCAGCGGCAACGAGCACGGCCGCGCCTTCCGCGATGTCGAGCTGGAGCAAAAGCTGCTGAAGGCGGCGCACGAACTCGGCATCGGCGCCCAGTTCGGCGGCAAGTACTTCGCCCATGACGTGCGGGTCATCCGGCTGCCGCGCCATGGCGCCTCCTGCCCCGTCGGCATGGCGGTCTCCTGTTCCGCCGACCGTAACATCAAGGCCAAGATCACCCGCGAGGGCCTGTTCGTCGAACAGCTCGACCGCGATCCGGGCCGCCTGCTGCCGGAAGAGCTGCGGCTGGCCAGGCACGAACACGGCCACAAGATCAATCTCGATAAGTCGATGGAGACGATTCTGGCCGAGCTCGACAAACTGAAGGTGGGCGACGCCCTGCTGCTCAGCGGTACCATCGTCGTCGGGCGCGACATCGCCCACGCCAAGTTCAAGGAACTGCTCGATGCCGGCAAACCCCTGCCGGACTACCTGAAGAAGCACCCGATCTACTACGCCGGCCCGGCCAAGACCCCGCCGGGACGCCCCTCCGGTTCCTTCGGACCGACCACCGCCGGCCGCATGGATTCGTACGTCGACCTGCTGCAGTCGCACGGCGGCTCGCTGGTGATGATCGCCAAGGGGAACCGCAGTCAGCAGGTGACCGACGCCTGCCGGAAGCACGGGGGCTTCTACCTCGGATCCATCGGCGGTCCGGCCGCCCTGCTCGCCGACCAGAACATCAAGAAGGTCGAGTGCATCGACTTCCCCGAACTCGGCATGGAGGCGGTGTGGAAGATCGAGGTCGAGAACTTCCCGGCCTACATCCTGGTCGACAACAAGGGGAACGACTTCTTCAAGCAGCTCGGGCTCTGACAAGACGCCCCGGCAACGCCCACGAGGGCACATGCCACAGACTCCTTCGTGACAAAAGGCCCCGGAAGCGAGCTTCCGGGGCCTTTTGTCCGGCCACCCGGTCTTGCCCCCAACGGCAAAGCAGGTTAGGGTGGACCTGCAGCGCGCCTTAAATCAGGTCTCAGGACAGGAACAAACAGCCTCAGGAAAGGACAAACCAATGAACAAGGTCAAACCGGGCGACCGGGTCAGTTTCACCTTCGTCGCCACCCTCGGCGACGGCACCGTCTTCGATTCATCGGATGACCCGCATGGCGACGACTGCGGTTGCGGCGGTGACGGCCCGCTCGAATTCACCATCGGAGCCGACGAGGTCTTCCCCGCCCTGGAACAGGCCGTCCTCGGCATGCAGGTGGGAGAGACGCGGGTGGTCGAACTGACGGCCGAACAGGCCTTCGGCGAGCGGGACGAACGGGGCGTGGTGGCCGTTCCCCGCAGCGAGTTTCCGGCGGACTTCGAACTGCGGGAACAGATGATGCTCGAGCTGGTCGGGGACGACGACGAAATCCATCCCGCCTGGGTGACGGAAATCGCCGCCGATTTCGTCACCCTCGACACCAACCATCCACTGGCCGGCGAAGCGCTGCGTTACGAACTGACCCTCGACCGGATCACGCCGGCCCACTGACTGCTGTCGTCCACCAGGAGCGGCGGTCCCCGGCGGCATGTCCGGACCGCCGCCGACTACTCGTAACGCCGTCCCTGCCGCGGCGGCAACTGCAGACCGGCAATCACCCAGCCCGGATCGACACTCTGGCCACAGGCGGGACAGATGAGCACGACTTTCTGGCCGCTCCCGGTTCTTCTGACGGCGACGTGAAACCCCTTCTGGTAGCCGCAGACCAGGCAAACCCGAATCTCGTCCATGACTCACTCCATCTCTTCGAAACCGCGGACCGCCTCGGCGAAAACGGCGGGCAGACGCATCACCCTGCGGTTTCCATAGTCGAAGGCAACCAGGCTGGTCCAGCCCTCGGCCGTCACCCGCCCTGCCCGCTCGATGCGGTAATCGAGGACGAAGGACGAACGTCCCAGGTCGCGCGCCCGCACGCCGACCAGCAGTTCGTCACCAAGAAACATCTCGGCCCGGTAGTGAACGTGCGCTTCGGGCAGGATGATCCCGCAGCCGCCGATATCGAGTTCGCTGAAATCTCCCAGGGCCGCCAGATAGCCGATCCGGCCATCCTGGAAAAAGTTGAGCACCACGGCGTTGGAGACATGGCCGCCGTAGTTGATGTCGGCGATACGCACCTTCAGTGGCAGGACAAAACGAAAACCGTTCATCGGGCGTTCTCCTCTGCTAACTCCCCTGACAGCGGGGGCAGTAGTACGTGGAACGGCCGGCCAGCCGCACCCGTTCGATGCTCCGGCCGCAGACGCGGCACGGCTCGCCGCCCCGTCCGTAGGCCTGCAGCTCGAGACGAAAATAACCGGGTCGGCCGTCGGCCTGCTGGAAATCGCGCAGCGTCGTCCCCCCCGCCTCGATGGCCCGGGACAGGACGTCTCGTATCGCAGCGACGAGCCGTTCGCAGTCTGACGCCGACAGCCGGAAGCACTCCCGGGCAGGATGGATGCCGGCCCGGAACAGGGCCTCGCTGGCATAGATGTTGCCGATCCCGACAACGACTTTCTGGTCCATGATCAGCGACTTGATCGTCGTACGCCGTGCCCGGCAGCAGGCCAGCAGACAGGAAGCGTCGAAGGAAGCCGAGAGGGGCTCGGGACCCAGATCACGCAGCAGGGGATGGCTGTCGGCTTCGTAACCGCCCCAGAGCAGCAGGCCGAACTTCCGGGGATCGGTCAGGCGTAGGACGCGGCCGGAGAAATCGATATCGGCACGGTCGTGCCGGCCGGCCGGCACCCCGGGATCGGCCACCCGGAGACTGCCGGACATGCCGAGGTGCAGCAGCAGGCTGCCGTGCGGAAAATCGAACAGAAGATATTTGGCCCGCCGCCTGACGGCCTTCAGCCGCCGTCCCGAAAGCAGGCCGGCCAGATTCGGGTCGAAGGGACGGCGCAACCCGGAACAGCGCAGGGTCAGGCCCCGCACCACCCGTCCCGCCAGCAGAGGCTCGATCCCCCGGCGGGTGGTTTCCACCTCGGGCAGCTCAGGCATGGAACACTCCCTTCTTCCGGCGACGGACGAGACCTTCAGAAAAAGATCTTCTCCGCCGCCGCGGCAAAATCGGCAAAATCGAGGTCCTCGGGACGCCCACGGAAACCGGCCCGGTCCAGGCGCTGGCTGCCCCAATAACACCAGCAGTCATCCACCATCTCCAGCAGGGCCAGCTCGAAACTCTCCTGGGCACCGGCACTGCTGAACAGCAGTTGGTGGAAAATCACTTCCGCCTTCCCCTGCTGCCGCCTGGTCTTCAGGATGCGAAAACGGGCGATGCGCACCCGCGGCGCGATCTCCTCGCCGGCAAAGCGCAGGTAGTCTTCCCGGTCGGGAAACTGTTGCCGGAAGGGGGCCTCGGGATGGTAGGAATCGTAGATGAAGCCGAAATCCCCCCGGCGGAAGGCGGCAACCCGTTGTCTGAGCAGGGCTTCCGGATCGGCGGCAGGCAAAAGCGGCACCACGGTCATCGGCTAATCCCGGATGCGCGGGTCGAGCGCGTCACGGATCCCTTCCCCCAGCAGGTTGTAGCCGAGCACGGTCAGCAGGATCGCCAGACCGGGAAAGACCGAAAGCCACCAGGCGGTCCCCAGGGTCTGCTTGCCGGCGATCAGCATGTTGCCCCAGGAAGGCGTCGGCGGCTGGACACCGATACCGAGAAAGGACAGGGCGCTCTCGGTGAGAATGGCACCGGCGACGCCGAGCGTCGCGTTCACCAGCACCGGCGAAAGGGCGTTGGGCAGGATATGGCGAAAGATGATCCGGAAGTCGGACGCACCGATGACCCGGGCGGCCAGAACGAATTCCCGCTCGCGCAGGGAGAGGAACTCGGCCCGCACCAGGCGCGCCACCCCCATCCAGCCGGTCAGGCCGATGATAATCATGATGTTCCAGATCGAGGGCTCGAGAAAAGCGATGACCGCAAGGATGAGAAAGAAAGAGGGAAAACAGAGCATGATATCGACGAAACGCATGATGACGGCATCCCAGATCCCACCGTAGTAGCCGGCCAGGGCACCCAGAATGACGCCGATGACAGTGGCGATGCCGACGGCGACAAAGCCGACCAGCAGCGAGATACGGGCGCCGTGACAGAGGCGGATGAAAACGTCCCGCCCGAGATCGTCGGTCCCCAGCCAGTGCCCGGGGCCGGGCGGTTGCAGCCGGGCGCCGATGTCGATGGCGCCGGGATCGACCGACGAGAGGGGAGCAACCAGGGCCATCAGGCACATGGCAAGCACCAGTCCCGCTCCGACCATGGCCATGCGGTTGCCCCACAACCGCCGCCAGACGATTTTCTTGAAAAAACCTTGCGCCATGTCAGCCGTGACTCACTTCAGTTCATCGTATTCCTGACGGGTCAGCACACCAAGTTCGAACAGTTTCTGCAGCAACGCCTGCAACTTCATTTCGGTCGTTCGGGAACGTACGACCGAACCGTTTTCTCCGTTCGGCATTCCGGTTCCGGCCGCCGGCCCGCCACTGCCCTGCGGCAGGGGCGCAGATGCGGTCTCCTGTTTCTCCGTCTGGTAATAGCGATCGATCGCCAGCCGGATCTCGTTCTCCGGAGCGATGGCCGGCCGAATGCGACAGCCGGTCATGAACTGCAGGGCATCGATGACCATCAGATTGGTCGGATCGCTCATCGCCACCAGCAGATAGGCCGTTCCCGACATGACACCACGCCGTATGGGCACGACATTGAACTGCCGGGCTTTCTGCTCGGGGACCAGATCCCGCAAATCGTCCGGTATGCTCTCTTCGGCCAGGCTCACCCGTGGGCAGTTGAGCTGCTCGGACAGAAAACTCAACAGCCGGTCTTCGCTGATATAACCGAGCCTGGTCAGCGCCTGCCCCAACCGGCCGCCGAGATTCCGCTGCAGCGACAAAGCCGAACTGAGCTGAAATTCATCGATGATGCCCGCCCGAACGAGCATCTCTCCCAGTTTCAGATTTCTGCGTGTCATTTTTTCCTGTGTTCTGCCGGGGTCCATGAGCGCCACCTCCATCACGGCGGCCGGCATCAATGTTTCTCGACAAGGCGCAGCACAACCCGACGATTGCGTTCACGTCCCTGCTGGGTGGCGTTGTCGGCAACCGGCCGGCTTTCTCCGAAGCCGATGACCTGCAGGCGGGGGACCTTGTCTCCGAGCGCCTGCCGCAGCATTCCGGCCACCACTTCGGCACGCTTCCTCGACAGGATCAGATTGTAGTCGGCCGGACCGACACTGTCGGTATGACCTTCCACCACGATTTCGTCGACGGCATGGCGCTGCAAAAAGCGGATCCCCCGGGCCAGCTCCCGGCGATTGCCGGGCAGCAGCCGACAACTGCCGGTATGAAATCGCAGGCTGAGCTCGAGCGTTTCGGGCTCCTCGACGGCGGCAGGGGCCGGTTCCGCCGGCCGGCAGCCTTCGGCATCGACGGCAACACCGGCCGGGGTCTCGGGGCAACGGTCGATACCATCGAACACACCGTCGCCATCACCATCCCTGCCGCATCCTCTCGGATCGACCTTCACCTGTGGCACGGTATCAGGGCAACGGTCATCACTGTCGGGCACTCCGTCTCCATCGGCATCGTTCGGGCATCCAAAACGATCGACGGCCTGCGCCGGCGGCGTCTGCGGACAGTGATCGAGAGCATCGATGATGCCGTCTCCGTCGGTATCGACGATCACCACGTCCGGCTGGCGGTGGGCGGCGCAACCGACCATCAGCCCCAAAAGCAAACCAAGGCAGCCCCATCTGAGTTTCATGTCCGACACCTCTTCGCAATCAGGACTTTCGGATGCGCGGATCGGCCAGGGCGTAGCCGATGTCGGCCAGCAGATTGCCGACCAGCGTCAGAACGGCACCGAGAACGAGCACTCCCATGATCAGGGGATAGTCACGCATCATGACACCATCGTAGAAAAGTTTGCCCATGCCGGGGATGGCGAAAATGGTCTCGAAAATGACACTGCCGCCGATCAGGCCGGGAACCGAAAGGCCCAGAATGGTGATCACCGGCAGCAGGGCGTTGCGCAGGGCGTGGCGCCAGATCACCACCCTTTCCGGCAGTCCTTTGGCCCGGGCGGTCAGAATGTAGTCCTGACGGATGACGTCCAGCATGTTCGACCGCATGTAACGGCTGAACCCGGCCAAACCACCGAAGGCGGAAACGAACACCGGCATCACCAGGTGGGCGATATAGTCCTTCACCTGGCCGAACGTGCTCAGGTATTCGTGCCCCAGCGAGCGCAGGCCGGCGATGGGAAACAGGCCGAGACGCACACCGAGAAAATCCATCATCAGCAACGCAAGCCAGAAGGAGGGCATGGCGAAACCGATGAAGACCAGCACCGTCGTTCCCCGGTCGAACAGCGAATTGCGCCGCAGGGCGGACAGAATCCCCACCGGTATGGCGACAGCGAGTATCAGGACGATCGACAGCACGTTGATCAGGATGGTGACCGGCAGCCGTTCGAGAATCTTGTCGAGAACCGGCCGGTGGTCGCCGGCGAAAGAGCGGCCGAAATCGAGTCTCGCCATCCGGCCGAGCCAGTCGACATACTGAACGTGCAGCGGCCGGTCGAGCCCGTACTGGGCACGCAGGCGGTCGCGCAACTCGACGCTGACCTCGGGATTGAGCTCCGTCTGCAGATCGGTCGGTTCTCCCGGTGCCAGATGAATGACGACGAAGGAGATCAGGGTGATTCCGATCAACAGCGGAATCATCAGCAAAAGCCGCTTGCCGAGGTATCTCAGCACCTGCTCACCTCCCCTGCCACGTAACTTCCATGGCGCCGCTAGCGGGCGTATTTCTGCTCGCCGGCCGGAACGTACCAGCGGATGAAATTGTAGAAGATGCCCGCCGGAGCCGGCTCGATCCCGCGGAAACGGCGCGAGACCGCCGGCAACGCTTCGGCGACGTAGAGAAACGTATAGGGCTGGTCCTCGGCCAGAATCTCCTGAAACCGGTCATAGATCTTCTTCCGCTCGGCCCGGTCGAAGGTTCGGCGCCCCTTTTCGAGCAGCGCATCCACCTCCGGATTGCGATAATGAATGAAGTTGAGCTGCCGGGGACCGATCTTGCTCGAATGCCAGATATTGTACTGATCGGGCTCCGGTCCGCCACTCCAGCCGAGAATGCAGGCATCGAAATTGCCGGGATGGATGAACTCCTTGAGAAAGGTCGCCCATTCCACCACGCGGATCTTGACCCCGATGCCGATCTCCTTCAGCCGGCGCTGGATGATCTCGGCCGTTTTGATGCGCAGGTCGTTCCCCTGGTTGGTGACGATGGTAAAACGGAAGGGCCTGCCGTCACGATCCAGAATGCCATCACCATCCGTATCCTTCCAGCCGGCCTCGGCCAGCAGCTGCCTCGCCCTGTCCGGGTCGTGACTGTAACGCTTTACCTTGGGGTTGTAAACCCAGGTATCGGGCTTGTAGGGGCCGGTGGCCACCTCCCCCAATCCCAGCAACACCCCGTCGATGATCTCCTGCTTGTCGATGGCGTAGCTCAACGCCTGCCGCACCCTCCGGTCCCGAAAGAGGGGACGCTCGAGATTGTAGCCGAGGTAGGTGTAATTGAAAGCCAGGTAACGGTATTTGGCAAACAACCTCCTGAAGGCCAGCGTATCGGTCTGGGTCCGGTACTGGATGGGGGTCAGGTTCATGAAATCGAGCCCGCCGGAACGCAATTCCATGAACTGGGTCGACTGGTCGGGGACGATACGATAGACCACCCGCTTGATGTAGGGACGCCCCTCGAAATAGTCCGCATTCGCCTCGAGAACGACCTTCTCGCCCGGTTTCCACTCGACGAACCGGTAGGGGCCGGTACCGACGGGATGACGTGACAGCGGGCTTTGGGTGATCTCCTTGCCTTCGAGCAGGTGCTTCGGCAGGATGCTCACGCCCCAGCTTCCCAACGCCGGGGCGTAGGGTTTGGGATAGGTGACGCGAAAGGTATAGGGGTCGGGCGCTTCGGCTTTCGCCACCTGACGGTAGGCCTCGGCATAAGCGGTCGGAGTGGCGGGATCGACATAGAGCCGGTAGGTGAACAGCACGTCGGCCGAGGTGAAAGGGACACCGTCGTGCCACTTGACCCCCTTGCGCAGATGGAAGGTGATGGTCAGATTATCCGGTGAGATTTCCCAGGATTCGGCCAGCTCCCCCTCGAGGATGAGGTCCTTGTTGTAGCGGACCAGCCCGTTGTAGACCAGCCCGTTGATGTCGGCCGAAGAAGAATCGGTGGCCAGAATGGGCAACAGATTGCTCGGCTCGGCGATCGAGGCTTCGATGAAGGTGTCACCATAGGCCGGAGGAGCATTCTCGTCCGGCATGGCGACATCGGACGTCCTTTCCTCACATCCGGCAAGACCCAGGACAACCAGAAAAAACAGGACGACGAACACGGCCGTTCTGGTCATGTGGCATCTCCTTGCAGCGGATAGACAACCGCGCCTGGCGGTGGTTTCAGCCGGAAGAGGCTGTCACCGATCTCGGGGCCGAGTTCCAGACTCTTGAACTCGATCTCAAGGGTTCTTTTCCCCGTGCCCTGCGTAAAGCGGATACGGCGCGGAAAACCGTCTGTGGCAAAATGGTCGTAACTGACGCTGAACAGCGTCTCATCTGTCCGCAGCAGTCGGAAGGAGACAGGCCGCAATGCGGCGTCGAAACGCACAACCGCCCGGAGCTCTCCCGCGACCGTTACCAGTTGCCAGGCATCGTCGAGCCGGCTGGCCGTTGCCTGCCCCTCCAGCAGCGGGATGTCATACTGCAGCAGCCGCACCAGATCGGGTAATGCCAGGGGAAGATGCAGGAAACGGTGCAGGCCGGCCGTCGTCGCCGGACCGGCATAGAAACGGTTCTGCCCCGGAAGCCAGGCACGGAGGGTTGTGCCGTCGGTCGCCAGAACCATCAGCGGCGAACCGAACATGCTCAGGGTCTCGGCACGCAACCGGTCCGGCTTGGCGGCGAGAATGGCCTGTCGGACGCTGAAACGCCCCTCCGGACCGTCGCTGCGGACCTGCGCCAGGCCGCGCAGACTGGCGGCCAGCCCGGCGGCGCGATGCACACTGGCGATCAGCGGAACGGGATCGATGGCAACCGGCGCGGCTTTCCTGCCGCCCGGAGGCGCACAGGCGGCCAGCAGGGCCAGCAGACACACCCCCCAAAACCCCCGCCGGATCATCGCGCCCCCGTTTTCTCCAGCCGCTTCAGCTTGTCGGCCACCGCAGGCTGGTCAGGGTTCAATTCCAGCGACTTTTTCCAGGCTTCCACCGCCAGGGCGTGTTCGCCGAGTTCAGCGTAGACCGTCGCCAGATGATCCCAGACGATGGCGTCCTGCGGCAGACCGGCAATGGCCTTTTTAAGGGCGGACCGGGCTTCGGTCAGCCGGCCGAGCCGATAATAGACCCAGCCCAGAGTATCGTAGATGTGCGGCGCCTGCTTCCCCTGCAGGGCTTTCCGCACCATTTCGAGTGCCTTGACGAGATTTTTCCCGGACTCGGCATAGCTGTAGGCGATATGGTTGAGGGCCTCGGGGTAATCCGGATCGCGCTCCAGTACCTGCCACATGATGTCGACCGCCGCCTGACGCTCGCCGTTGCGTTCGTACACCACCCCCTGCCGATAGAGCAGGTCGATGACATCCGGGTAGAGACGGAATCCTTGCTCGAGAATTTGCAGCGCCTTCTCCTTCCGGCCCATGGCGTCATACAGTGCCGCCAGGTAATCATAGACGTCCGGCCGCCCATGGCCGCTTTCAATCAACTTTTGCAGCAGGACGACGGCCTGATCGAGACGCTCCATCCGTTGCAGGACGAACGCCCGATGATAAAGGGCATCCGGATAAAGCGGAGATTTTTCCGGGATCTGCTCGAAAGTCGTCAGAGCCTCCTGCCAACGCCGTCCCCGCTCCTGGGCCAACCCCAGGAAATAGCGCACACTGTCAAGCTCCGGCCGCTGTTCCAGCACCCGGGCGAAAGCCTGTTCCGCTCCCTGCAAGTCTCCTTTCTCCAACAACAGCAAGCCGATTCGCCGTTTCGTCTCGAGGTCTTTCGGGTCATCGCGCTGCAAAGCTTCGAGAATGGCAAGGGCCTCGTCCAGCCGCCGCTGCCGGACCAGAACGCCGACCAGTCGATGCTGCAGCAGTGCCGGCTGTCCGACCCGGTCCGCCCCCAGGCGGAAAACCTCCTCCGCCCCGGCAAGATCCCCCTGCTCCACCAGCATCTCGCCCAACTCGAGATACCCCACCGGATGCCCGGGCTGCAAGGCAAGCAGGCGCCGATAGGCATTTTCGGCTTCTTCGAACCGTTTCGCCGCCCGATAGCTGCGTGCCAGCTGCACAAGCCCGAGCGCCGAATCCGGCTGTTTGTCAAGGAAGGTTTCGAAAACCTCGATCGCTTTCTCGTTGTCGCCAAGTCCAATGTAGGACAGCCCCAGATGCAGCCAGACCGATTCCCGTTCCGGTGCAAGTCTGGCCGCTTCGGCGAAATGGGCCACAGCCAGGGCATAATCGCGACGATTGAAATAAAGACCTCCGAGGAAAAGATGACCATCGAGAAAATCGGGATCGTCGATCAGAACTTCCTCGACCGCCCGCGCCGCGCCCGCAAAATCGTCCATCTGCAGTCGCAACTGGCCGAGATAGAGTCGAAGCCGGTTTGAACGGGGATCAAAATCGATGGCCGACAACAGGGCCGACTCCGCCTCACGCAGCCGGCCGTCGTTCGCCAGCAGTCTCGCCCGGGTGTAATGGTAGAGGGCCAGAGATTCGGGATCGGGCAGGCGAACGCTGCCGCTGCCGGAAGACGGCGCGGGGGTGTCCGCCGGCCGGCCGGCCGGCGGACACCCCGAGAGAAGAAGCGCAGAGGCCAGCAAGGCAACAGACAGAATGGATTTGGCAAATGACTGCATGGGGTCTCAAAGACAGCCGGGCCGCCCCCACTCCCCTCTGCCACGACAGACGCAACGGGAACAAAAGAGCAGCTTTACAGCGCCGGCAACTGTGTTAATGTAATTGTAAATTCAACGGGTTAAGTTGACAAAATCGCCTCCGTCCCTCAAGGGCACCTGTCATTGTTGCAGGCACTGGGATAGGCGTCAACCGGAATCCGTTCGGTTCGAGACCGATCGACAAGACAAGGGACGGACTGCAAGTATCCGACATGAAAAAATGTTTTTCA
>CAYTVY010000077.1:0-12264 GCA_964441925.1 uncultured Geothermobacter sp. | reverse complement strand
GGCCGCACTGTTGTAGGCCTTCTGCCGATAGGACGCGAACTGCGGGATGGCGATGGCGGCCAGGATGCCGATGATCGCCACGACGATCAGCAGCTCGATGAGGGTGAAACCCTTCTGGTTCTTGCGGAACTTCTTGAGCATGTTCCTTCTCCTTTCCTTTTGCCTGGTTATTGATCCCTTTCAGGGCTCGGTTGGTCATCCATGAAATCTCATGGGCTTTGCATTTCATCGACCGTGTCGGCCGACAAGTTTAGCATCTTGCGTTCAGCCTGCAATGCAGCAAGGACGGTGCCAAGTTCACGGAGTTTTATTAAAGGCGGCCCAGCCCCGCGGACTTGGGGGCTTTTCACGATCGCCGGTTCCCGGACATGTCATGCCCGGCCGGCAGCGGTGACACGCCGTGTCACCGAACGTGCGCTTATTCGTCACCCTCTTCCTCGCCCAGACCGAACTTGGCCAGCCGGTAGCGGATGGAACGAAACGAGATGCCGAGCAGCTCGGCCGCCTTCTTGCGCACTCCGCCGGTGCGGTCGAGGGCCTTGAGCAGTATCTCCTTCTCGATATCGGCCAGGTACTGTTCGAGATCGAGTCCGGTCTCGGGAATGTCGGTCAGCCCGCCGGAACGGACCCGACCGGCGTTCAGCATCTGGGGAGGAAGGGCCTCGCAGGTCAGCGGGCCGTCGGCCGTCCCCAGCACGGTGCAGCGCTCGACCACGTTCTCCAGCTCGCGGATGTTGCCAGGCCAGGCATAGTCGAGCAGATGGCGCATGGCGGCATCGTCGACCGGCGGCATCGGCTTGCCGGTGTACTTCTCGAAGAAATGGTTGATCAGAAGCGGGATGTCCTCCCGGCGCTGCCGCAGGGGCGGCAGGTCGATGCGGATGACGTTGAGCCGGTAGAAGAGATCTTCCCGAAACCGCCCCTCGGCGACTTCACTTTCCAGATCCTTGTTGGTGGCGGCGATGACGCGGACATCGACCGGGATGTTCTTCGTGCCACCGACCCGCCGGATCTCCCGTTCCTGCAGCACCCGCAGCAGCTTGACCTGCATCATCGGCGGCAGTTCGCCGATCTCGTCGAGAAACAGGGTGCCGCCGGCGGCGACCTCGAACAGCCCTTCCTTCTTCTGCACCGCCCCGGTGAACGACCCCTTTTCATGGCCGAACAGCTCGCTCTCCAGCAGATTTTCCGGGATGGCGCCGCAGTTGATCGGCACGAAGTCCTCACCGGCCCGTTCGCTGCTGAAATGGATGGCTCGGGCCACCATCTCCTTGCCGGTACCGCTCTCACCGGTGATCAGCACGTTGACCCGGCTGTCGGCCACCTTTTCCACCAGGTCGTAGACCGCGCGCATGGCCTTGCTCTTGCCGATCAGGTTGTGAAAGGAGTAGCGGTCCTGCAGCTCGCGCCGCAACTGGCGGTTCTCGCGCCGCAACTGGCGCCTTTCGAGGGCATTTTTGACGACCAGGCGGATCTCGTCGTTCTTGAACGGCTTGGTGATGTAGTCGTAGGCCCCGAGCTTCATCGCCTCGACCGCCTGCTCGGTGGTGGAAAAGGCGGTGATCATGATGACGATGGTTTCGGGAAGATGCTCGAGCACGTGTTTCAGAACACCGAACCCGTCGAGCCGCGGCATCTGGATGTCGGTGATCACCAGGTCGAAATTTCCCTGGCGCAGCATGTCGACGCCCTGCCCCCCGTCCTGGGCCGTCGCCACGTCGTAACCTTCGCGACTCAGCATGATGCCGAGCACTTCGCGCATGCTCTCTTCGTCATCGACGATCAGAATTCTGTGGGGGGATGTGGTCAATGTCGCCTCCTGTATATCGAGCTGAATGATTCAGACTAGCCACTTTCATCGATCAGTTCAAGACGGCCTGCCGGCCGAGCAGGATGCGAAAGCAGGCCCCGCCCAAGGTTCCCCGGTCGACGGTCAGCTGCCCGCCATGGGCCTCGACGATGCCGTGCACCGTCGCCAGGCCGAGCCCGGTGCCTCCCGCCTTGGTGGTGAAGAAGGGCTCGAAAATCCTCTCCCGCAATTCTTCCGGCACCCCGGGGCCGTCGTCCTCGACGACGATTTCGCCCGGATCCGGATCGACGCTGACACGAATGCGCCCCCGGCCCTGCATCGCCTCGGCGGCGTTGATCAGCAGATCCCAGACCACCTGCCGGATCTGGTCGTGGTCGAGCAGAAAACGGGTGCCTTCCGGGCAGGAGATCTCAACCTCGACGGCGGCAAAACGCGGATCGGACCGGCAGACCTGCTGTGCCTCGCCGAGCAACTGCCGCAGGTCGCAGGCCTCGGGCTGGGGCTTCTTCGGCCGGGCATAGGCAAGGAAATCGGTCAGCAGTCCGCTCAGCCGGTCGGCCTCGCGAACCACGATCCCCATCAACTGCCGGTCCTCGTCACTGACATGCGCTCCTTCCATCAGCAGCTGCACCGACCCGCTGATCGAGGCCAGGGGATTGCGGATCTCGTGCGCCATCGCCGAAGCGAGCCGGCCGACGGCCGCCAGCCGGTCGGCCCGGCGCAACCGCTCCTCCATCTGTTTGACCTGCGTCAGGTCCTGAAAGGAGACCAGCAGCCCCAGCAGCCGCTGCTGCGGATCGCGGATCAGACTGGCGGCGTAGCCGAGGGTGCGCACCTGGCCGTCGGCATCGACGATCTCGGCCTCGGCCCGCTGCCGGGTCCGGTAACCGGCCTCGCCGAAGACATCGAGGGTGGGGAAGAGTTCCCGGACCTCCCGGTTGTAGACCTGCTGCAGGGAGAACCCCGTGATCTGTTCCGCCGCCCGGTTGAAGGAACGGATGCGCCCCTGCTCGTTGACGATCATCAGGCCGCTGCTGATGTTCTCGAGAATCACCCGGTTCAGGGCCTCGAGTTCGTCATAGTCGATCTTCTGCGCCTGCAAGGCCCGTTCGCTGCGCCGCCAGCGTTCGGCCAGAGTGGCACAGAGCAGCGCGGTGAGCAGAAAACCGGTGACATGGACGAAGATCGACGAGAAGGCCTGCGCTCCGGTGACCTCCTGCGGCATCGTCAGGGCCGGCAGGACCGGAAGCTGACCGTAATACTGGAAATCGACCAGTCCCCCGTAGAGAATGGCCGAGGCCGAGGCGACCAGCAGGATGTCCCGCCAGCTGAAGAAGACGCTGGCGGCGATGATGACGAAGACGAAACTGAAGGAGAAGAGGCTTTCGACGCCGCCGGTCACATAGATCAGACAGAAACAGAAGAGCAGATCCCAGGCGACCTGTGTCTGGGTGAAAAAGGTCAGATTGCGCAGCCGCGGCAGGGAGAGCGCCGAAGCCAGGGCATGCAGATAGGAGGCCGCGATCAGGCCGTAGAGGTAACCGAGAGCCGGATCCGCCCCGGCCATGCCTTCCCTGAGCTGGAAGAAGATGGCGCCGCCGAGAAAGATGGTGATGACGGCGATCCTGACCAGCAGAAACCAGGCCAGGTGCCGACGGCTCGGCTGCGCCTTCCAGCCTTCGGAAGCGGCCAGAACCATGATCCCGTCGCTCTAGCCCCCGACGGTGCCGGCCAGCTTGAAGATCGGCAGGTACATGGCGATGACCAGACCACCGACGGTGGTGCCGAGAAAGAGCATCAGAAGCGGCTCCATCATCGAAGTCAGGTTGGCCACGGCGTCGTCGACCTCGTCGTCGTAGAAATCGGCGATCTTGTTGAGCATGGTGTCGATGGCCCCGGACTGTTCGCCGACGGCGATCATCTGGCAGACCATGGGGGGGAAGACTCCCGACTTCTCCAGCGGCTCGGCGATGGTCTTGCCCTCGCTGATGCTGGCCCGCACCTGGTAGATGGCCTTTTCCACCGTCTTGTTGCCGGCGGTCTTGGCGACGATCTCCAGACCGTCGAGAATCGGCACCCCGCTGGAAATCATCGTCCCCAGGGTGCGGGAGAACTTGGCGACCGCCACCTTGCGGATCAGGATACCGAACACCGGCAGCTTCAGGGCCAGTTCGTCGATCACTTCACGTCCCCTCTTGGTGGCGTAGATGCGCTTGAAACCGACCACCAGCACCACCAGCCCGATGATGATGGCGACGATATAGTTCTTGAAGAAGTTGCTCAGCTCGATGACGAACTGGGTCGCCGCCGGCAGCTCGCCGCCGAAATCGCGGAACATCTTCTCGAACTGCGGAATGACGAACACCAGGATGACCGCGATGACGATGATGGCGATGCCGACGACCGTCGCCGGATAGGTCATGGCGCTCTTGACCTGCTTCTTCAATTTGAGCGCCTTCTCGATGTAGGCGGCCAGACGGTTGAGAATGGTGTCGAGGATGCCGCCCACCTCGCCGGCGGCCACCAGGTTGACGTAGAGTTCGTCGAAGGCCTTGGGGTGCTTGGCCAGGGCATCGGCGAAGGTGGAGCCGGACTCGACGCTCTCCTTGACCTCGGTCAGGATCTTCTTGAAGGTCTTGTTGGCCTGCTGGCGGGCCAGGATGTCGAGACACTGCACCAGGGGCAGGCCGGCATCGATCATGGTGGCGAACTGGCGGGTGAAGACGACCAGATCCTTGGTGGTCACCTTCGGCTCGAGACCGGGGATCTTGATCTCCATGTCGAGCCCCTTGCCCCGCTCCTTGATGCGCGAAGGCAGGATCCCCTGCCGGCGCAGGGCGGCGATCACGGCCGCCTCGTCCGGGGCCTCCATGGTCCCCTTCTGGACCTTGCCGGCGCGGTTCTTACCCTCCCAGGAAAACTTGGCCATAACTCACCTCGTCAGGTCGCAGCGGTCGGTCGGGCGCCGGTTCCCGCCTTGATCCCCCGTTTGAGCACGGAAGCAGGATTGGCGATCATCTGTTTCAGTTCCTCCGGATCGGGGGAACGGGTCATCGCCATTTCGAGTGAAATCTTCTTCTCGTGAAAGAGCATGAACAGGGACTGGTTCATGGTCTGCATGCCGTACTTGTCCTGCCCCATCTGCATCTGCGAATAGATCTGGTGCACCTTGTCGTCACGGATCAGGGCCCTGATCGCCATGTTGGGCACCATCACTTCCACCGCCAGGGCCCGGCCGCGCCCGTCGGAGCGGGGAATCAGGGTCTGCGACAGCACGCCTTCCAGCACGAAGGAGAGCTGGGTGCGCACCTGGGTCTGCTGGTGCGGCGGGAAGACGTCGACGATGCGGTTGATGGTCTGCACGCAGGAATTGGTGTGCAGGGTGGCGAAGCAGAGATGGCCCGTCTCGGCGATGGTCAGGGCCGCCTCGATGGTCTCCAGATCACGCAGCTCGCCGAGCAGCACGATGTCAGGATCCTGGCGCAGGATGTACTTCAGGGCCTTCTTGAAGGAGTGGGTGTCGGCACCGACCTCCCGCTGGTTGACCACGCATTTCTTGTGGGGATGCAGGTACTCGATCGGATCCTCGATGGTGATGATGTGCTCGTGCCGGGTCTCGTTGATGTAGTCGATGATCGAGGCCAGGGTCGTCGACTTGCCGCTGCCGGTCGGACCGGTGACCAGCACCAGGCCGCGCGGCCGCTGGGCGATCCTGCTCACCACCGGCGGCAGGCCGAGCTCTTCAAAACTGAGAAACTTGTACGGGATCAGGCGGAAGGCCCCGGCCAGGGCACCGCGCTGCATGTAGATGTTGCCGCGAAAACGGGCCAGTCCCTTGACACCGAACGAGAGGTCGAGTTCGTTCTCCTCCTCGAACTTGCGCTTCTGGGCGTCGGTCAGGATGCTGTAGCAGAGCTGCTTGGTGTCGGCCGGCTGCAGCGGCGGCAGTTTCAGCGGCACCATCTGGCCGTCGATGCGCAACTGCGGCGGCGTGCCGGTGGTGATGTGCAGATCGGAACCACCCGCCTCGACCATGGTCTTGAGCAACTGGTGAATGCTGACCTTCTTCTCTTCACTCATCGGTCCAAACTCCCCACCCGGATCCCGGTTCAGTCGTCAGCGACGGTGCAGCGCAACACCTCTTCGAAGGAGAGCACCCCCTCCTCGAGCTTGGTCAGGGCCGACTGACGCATGGTCTTGACCCCGAGCCGCATCGATTCGCGTTTGATCTCCGCCGTGTTCGCCCCGGCCAGCACCATTTCGCGGATCTCCTCGAACATGGGCATGACCTGGTAGATACCGACCCGTCCCTTGTAGCCGGTATGGTTGCAATGGGAGCAGCCCGCCCCTTTGTAGCAGACGATACCGTCCACCTTGTCGGCCGGCACCCCGGCCTGGATAAGGGCTTCCTTCGGAATATCCTCGGGCTCCTTGCACTGGCTGCAGACCCGCCGCCCGAGACGCTGGGCCGTCACCAGGTTGACCGCCGAGGCGACCAGAAACGGCTCGATGCCCATGTTGAGCAGCCGGTTGATGGTGCTCGGGGCATCGTTGGTGTGCAGGGTGGAGAGGACCAGGTGCCCGGTCAACGCCGCCTTGATGCCGATCTCGGCCGTTTCGAAATCGCGGATCTCGCCGATCATGATGATGTCCGGATCCTGGCGCAGAAAGGCGCGCAGGGCGGTGGCGAAGTTGAGACCGATCTCCTCGTGCATCTGCACCTGGTTGATGCCGGCGAAGTTGAACTCGACCGGATCCTCGGCGGTGGAGATGTTCTCCGTCGTCTTGTTCAGCTCGGCCAGGGCCGAATAGAGGGAAACGGTCTTGCCCGAACCGGTGGGTCCGGTGACCAGCACCATGCCGTAGGGCTTGTGGATCTGCTCCTTGAACCACTGCAGGGGTTTCTCCTCGTAGCCGAGCTTGGTCATGTCGAGCTGCAGGTTCGACTTGTCGAGCAGCCGCAGACAGACCTTCTCGCCGAACAGGGTCGGCAGGCAGTTGACCCGGTAGTCCATGTCCCGGCCGCCGGGCAGCTTGATCTTGATCCGGCCGTCCTGCGGCAGCCGCCGCTCGGCGATGTCCATCTCGGCCATGATCTTGATACGCGAGGTGATGGCGTTTTTCAGCTTCATCGGCGGCTTCATCACCTCGTAGAGCACCCCGTCAATCCGGTAGCGGACCCGGAAGGTCTTCTCGTACGGCTCGATATGGATGTCGGAGGCGCCGCGCTTGATGGCGTCGGTCAAAATCAGGTTGACCAGCTTGACGACCGGCGCGTCCTCGCTCGCCTTCTCCAGCTCGGTGACATCGACATCGTCCGAATCGTCGACCACTTCGAGGTCGATATCCTCGAGATCGCCCAGGACCTCGTCGAACGAGGCGCTCTGGTCGTAGTACTTGTCGATGGCTTCCTTGATCGACTGCTCCGGCGCCACCACCACCTCGACGTTGTAGCCGGTCATGAACTTGATGTCGTCGATGGCGAAGATGTTGGAAGGGTCGCTCATGGCGACGATCAGGGTGGCGCCGGCCCGGTTGACCGGAACGATCTGGTACTTCTGGGCCACCTCGGCCGGGATCAGGGCGATGACGCTGGGATCGATCTCGAATTCGGCCAGGTTGATGGACGGGACGCCGTACTGGCGGGAGAGGAAGGCGGCGAGTTCCTCTTCCTTGATAAAGCCGAGCTTGATCAGGCTCGCACCAAGACGCCCGCCGCTGGCCTTCTGCTCCTCGAGGGCACGGGCCAGTTGGCTTTCGTCGATCAGGTTGTTCTTTACCAGCAGTTCACCGAGCCTGTTCGTCGTCATAATCGCTTGCTCATCCCCCTCGCAACAGGAAAAACTCTATCCTGAATCAGTGGGTTTGTGCCGGATGAAGAGTGTAAGTGCTTGGCCTGGATGCGGTTTCCCAAAATCTGAGGCGCACCCATAGGTTCGCCGGTGATTTTTGGAAAGCGCAGGTAGGTCAATGGCTTGCGCTATTCGCCGGTGACAAGCTCACTGATTCAGGTCTATAAGAGCCGCTGTCATCTTATAGAACGGACCCAGGCAAGTCAAGCAAACCCCCTTGAATTACAGTGACTTCCCCGAATCATGCGACACAAGCCGACCGTTGGGTCGCTTCACCCGGCGGCATCCGCCCCCTGCGCCTGGATCTCCGCCAAAAGCCGCCGCTTCATGACGCCAGAAGGCGGCATCCGCCCCATCCAGAGGCTGAACGCCAGCTCTCCCTGGGCCGCCAGCATGCCGAGACCGTCGCATGCCCGGATCCCCCGGTTGCGGGCCTGACTGACCAGGGGCGTTCCCCCCGGCCGATAGACCATGTCGTACAGACTGAGGCGGGCGGAAACCGCCTCCCAGGGGAATGCCGCAAAGGCCTCGCCCCGCAGACCGATGGACGTGGTATTGAGCAGCAGGTCGCCTTCCGGCAGCAGGGCCCGCAGCGAGTCGCCCAGCGCGTAAGTTGCAATCTGCGTGCCTGGAAAACGGGGCTGAAACCGTGAACGCAAATCCTCGGCCCGCGCGCGGGTGCGGTTGAGCAGGTCGATCCGGGCGCAACCGGCCCGGGCCAGGGCGACGATGGCCGCCCGCGCCGCCCCACCGGCACCGAGCAGCAGCACCCGGCGTCCCCGGGGATCGAAATCCAGATCCTCGCGCAGGGAGCGGACCAGCCCGGCGCCGTCGGTGTTGAACCCCTTCAGGCGGCCGTCGTCATTGACGATCGTATTGACCGCCCCGATCAGCTCCGCCTCGGCGTCCAGCTCGTCGAGCAGACGGCAAACATGCTCCTTGTGCGGAATGGTGACATTGACGCCCCGCAGCCCCAGGGCGGGGATGGCGGCGACCGCCGAAGCCAGGTGGGCCGCGGTCACGTGAAAAGGCACGTAGACGGCATCGAAACCGGCCAGACGCAGGGCGGCGTTCTGCATCACCGGCGACAGGGAATGACCGACGGGATCCCCGAAAATGCCGAGAACGGTCGTCCGGCCGGAAACCGGCGGCCGTCCGAACGACGGTTCAGTCATGCTCCCCTCTCCGTCCGGTCGGCAACGCCGTGCCGCAGTCGAGATAGTCCCGGTACTCGACGATCCGGCCGGCGGCAAGAATCCTCCTCGCCTCGCCGATGTCCCGGCGGATCTGCGCCGCCAGCTCCCCGGCCGAGGAGAAGACCAGCTCGTCCCGCAGCCGGTCGACGAAGTAGACACGCAGCGAACGGCCGTAGAGATCCCCCGAGAAATCGAGCAGATGAACCTCCAGGGAAATCCGCTCCAGGCCGAAGGTGGGATTGAAACCGATGTTCATCACCCCGTCATAGCAGGTCTCGTCCAGCTTGACCTTGACGGCGTAGACCCCGGGGCGGGGAAGGATCTCCTTGTCGGTCAGCAGGTTGGCGGTGGGAAAACCGAGTTTCCGACCCCGGTTGGCCCCCTTGACGACCCGTCCCTCGAGATTGAAGTGCCGTCCGAGAAGCGCCACCACGCCCCGCACGTCACCCGCCCCCAGGCACCGCCGGACCAGGGTGGAACTGAACACCTGTCCCTCGTACATGATCGGCGCCATCTGCTCGACCGCGAAACCGTGGCGCTCACCGGCCTGCAACAGAAAACCGACATCCCCCTTGCGGCCGCGTCCGAAAGCGTAGTCATGGCCGACGATCAGCTTGGCGACCCGCAGCCGCCCGACCAGAACGTCACGCACGAAGTCTTCCGGTTCCATGGCGGCCAGACGCTGGTCGAAAGGCAGGATGACCAGCAGGTCGATACAGGAGGCCCGGATCAGGCGTTCCTTTTCTTCCGCTGTATTGAGCAGACGCGGCGCCTGTTCCGGTGCCAGCACCTTGAGCGGATGCGGATCGAAGGTGACCACCGTCGACAGGGCCCGCAGCCTTTGCGCCTCCCGGATGACCCGGCGGAAGATTTCACGATGTCCCAGGTGGACACCATCGAAGTTGCCGATGGTGACAACCGTCCGTTTATCTGTCATCCGGCAGTCGTCGAGACTTCTGACAACCCGCATGTTCACTCCCCGTCGACCAGAACGAAATCGATCCGGCGACCCTCGACATCGACCCGCTCGACCCGAACGCGCACCCGGTCGCCGATCTGGAAAATCCTGCGCCGATTATAGCCGACCAGGCGTTGCAAATCTTCCTCAAAATAGTAGACGTCCTCTTCCATCCGGCTGACGTGGACCAACCCCTCGACAAAGATCTCGTCGAGCTCGACGAACAGTCCGAAGGGACGGACCATCGCCACCACGCCGGCATGCTCGGCACCGATCTGCCGGGCCATGTACTGGCACTTCTTCAGCTGCAGCACATCGCGTTCGGCCTCCATCGCCCGGCGCTCGAGCCTCGAGGCCTGTTCGCAGAGTCCGTCCAGGTCCCGGGGAGACGAACCGGCGTCGATCCCGAGGGCACGCCGCAGGGCTCGGTGCACCAGCAGGTCGGGATAGCGGCGGATCGGCGAGGTGAAGTGGCAGTAACGGGCCATGCCAAGCCCGAAATGACCGGGGTTGTCGGCACTGTAGCGCGCCTGCTTCATGGCCCGCAAGAGTGCCTGGTTGACCACCCGCGACAGCACGGCATCATCCTCGGCCCGCTGCAGCAGTTCGCTGAAGTCTGAGGGTTCGGGCCCCTCCCGGCCGAGATCGAACCCCAGACCGAAATGGGCCAGGTAATGCTGCAGTTCCAGCAGCCGGTCGATGGCGGGTGGCTCGTGGACACGCCAGGGAAAGGGTTCTCCCCGTTCTTCGAGAAAAATGGCGACCGCCTGGTTGGCGGCGAGCATGAACTCCTCGATGATCCGGTGGGAAAAGAGTCTTTCCCGCCGGAGGATCGCTTCCGGCCGCCCGCGCAGATCGAGCACGATGTCCGCTTCCGGCAGATCGAGATCGAGACTGCCGGACCGCCGGCGGCGCTGCCGCAGCAGCCGGGCCAACGCCGCCATGTCGTCCAGCTGGTCGCAACCGGGACGGCGGAGCATCTTTCCGTCCAGGTGGGCCTGCACCTCGGTGTAGGTCAGCCGGGCGACACTGCGGATGACAGCGGGGCTGAAGCCGGTCCGGCGGCAATGCCCCTCATGGTCGAAAACGAGTTCGGCCAGCATCACCAGCCGGTCGGTATCGGGGTTGAGGGAACAGATACCGTTGCTCAGTTTCTCCGGCAGCATCGGGATGCAGCTGCCCGGGAAATAGACGCTGGTCCCCCGCTCGCGGGCCTCCCGGTCGAGCAGGCTTCCGGGACGGACATAGTGCGCCACGTCGGCAATGGCGACCCGCAGCAGGAAACCGTCCCCGGTCCGCTCGCACTGGACCGCGTCGTCGAAGTCTTTCGCCGTGAGACCGTCGATGGTAACGAAGGGCAGGGAACGCAGATCTCGTCTGCCGGCCGACTCCGTCCCGGAAACCTGTTCGGGGATCTTCCCGGCCTCGGCCAGAACGTCCGGGGCAAACCTGTACGGCAGACCGAAACGGATGGCCGTTGCCGTCACCTCGACCCGGGGATCGTCGGCATCGCCCAGCACCCTGACGACCTCCCCCCGCGCCGGCCGGCCCCGTTCCGGGTAGCTCCGGATGGCCACAACCACGACCTGTCCCGGCCGCGCCTGCCGTGTCGCGCCACGCGGCACGACGACCGGCGGCAGGGCGTCCCGTCCCTGGGGCACGACCAGGTGCTCCCGGCGACCGGAGTGAAAGACCCCGACCACCTCCGAACGGGCCCGTTCGAGGATGCGTTCCAGCCTGCCCTCCCAGCGCCCCCGGCCGTCCCGCCAGGCCACCACCGCCAGCCGGTCACCGTCCATCGCCCCGGACAGTTCGCGGGCGGGCAGGAAAACCGAGACGCCCTCTTCTCCGTCCACCCGCAGAAAGCCATAGCCCTCGGGACGCAGGGCGAGGACACCGCTCAATCGCCGGCGGGGCGACGACCGGTAACGGTCGCCCTTGTGGCGTTCGACCAGTCCACGATCGGCCAAATCGGCCAGCAGCGCCAGCAGGGCCCGCCGCTCGTGCCGCCGGATGCCGATACCGCGACCGATGTCGCCGGCCGCCTGAAGCCCCGGGTGTTCCCGCAGCCAGGCGAGCACCCTTCCTTCGTCGATCCGTCGTTGCTTGTCGATCCTTCGTTGTGTCCGGCGAGGTTTCATGCAACGCATAGTGACAGGATTTGCCAATGAGGAAAAGAAAAAACCCGGACGGCAAAAGCCCCGCGACGATGTACGCCGATCATCTTTCCCCCGTACCATCTTCCCCGGGGGAATCCCGGCCCCTCCCCCTTGTCGACACCCTGAATCAGTGAGCTTGTCACCGGCGAATAGCGCAAGCCATTGACCTGTCTGCGCTTGACAAAAATCATCGGCGAACCTATGGGTGCGCCTTAGATTTTTGGAAACCACATTCAGGCCAAGCACTTACACTCTTCATCCGGCACAAACCCACTGATTCAGGGACACG
>CAYTVY010000076.1:9659-12366 GCA_964441925.1 uncultured Geothermobacter sp. | reverse complement strand
GGAAGTGGTTCTCCGCTTCAGGGTTCCGCTGGACAACCCGAAACAGTAACCTGAACCTGTTGCCTGGCGGGTACGAGCCCCTGGTCTGCACAAGATATCCAGGTGTCTGAGCGCGGCATCAGGGACTATGGGGCAACTCAATTGAGTATCATGTCCCCGGAATTCCGTCCCTTCGTTCCGGCTGAACGGCCCTTCCGCTCAAAGCTCGCCCAACGCCACCCGGCGCAGGGTCTCCTCGCCGACCTCGTCGAGCAGCTTGCCCAACCGGCACTTGCGGTTCTGCCTGGCGAACCAGTCGACCAGGCGCTCCAGCATCACCAGTGCCTCCGCGCCGGAAACGTGCTCGATCAGCCGCCGCGCCAGACGGGGAGCCGCGCCGCCGTTTCCCCCGACCATCAGGTGCCAGCCCCTGGAGGTGCCGATCAGGCCGAGGTCCTTCAGGCAGACCTCGGCGCAGTCGTTGGCGCAGCCGGACACCCCCATCTTGAATTTCCAGGGAAGCGGCCGGCCGTGGTAGCGCCGGTCGACCTCGAGTCCCAGCCGGACCGAGTCCTGCTGGCCGCGCTTGCACCAGTCGTTGCCGGGACAGATCTTCACCGAACGGACACAGAGCCCCAGCGGCGCTCCCGGTGCGATGCCGAGGTCGGCCCAGACCGCCTCCAGCTGCTCCTCCGGCAATCCGAGCAGGGCGATGCGCTGGGCGCTGGTCAGCTTGATCTGGCCGGCCCCGTATTTCTCGGCCACGTCGGCGATGCGTCGCAACGTCTCCGGCGTCACGATGCCGGCCGGCGTGTGCGGCGCGATGCCGTAGGTCGTCCGGTCCCGCTGGACGATGGCCCCCTTTTCGGGACAATCCTTGCCTGTCGCCATGAAAACCGTCTGCTCCTTTCCCCGACCTGGACCTCCGGACCAGATTCAACCGGAATCGCTCCTGTCGGCCGCGCCGAACATGAGCTGCCCGCCAAGATAACCGAGGGCGGCACTGACGACAAGCATTCCGAACAGCAGCAGCAGATAGAGAGGACGCAGACCGTTCCCACCCAGCAGGCGCAGGGCCAGCGCCAGCACTCCCATCAGGCCCAAAGCGATGCCCAAGGCGATCTTTTTGCGAAAGATCGTCGCCCGGACCCCGCCATGGTAGCGCTTCCAGTCCCGGATGCCGGTCAGCATGTTCAGCGGCACGACACAGGTGACCAGCCCCACCATCCAGACCACGGCCTCCTCGAGCCCCGGCCGGGAAAAAAGCCAGGAAACGACAAGCAGAAAGAAAACCGTCGGCATCAGTCCGTTGGGAAAATGGGCGAGAATCGGATGCAGGTGCTCGCTCACGGCCGGCCCCGGCCCCTGTGGTCCCGGCAGCGGAATGCCCTCTCTTGCTTCTGCCATCTCCTCGAAGCTGGAGCGATCGGCTGCACAGACCGGACAGACGGCCGGCGGCTCCGGTCCCTCGTGAATATAGCCGCAAACCGTACAGCGCCATCGTTTCACCATATCCATCTCCTTTCCGGCTCCAGCGGCCCCCTCGGCAGCCCGGCCGGGGGGGGCAGGCACATACCAAAATGATGCAGGATCCCTGCTGACCAAGTCACCGGCCATCGACGCACCGTCCAGAAACAAGCATAGCAGGAGCAGACGAAACGTCATGCATCCCCGGCGACGGCAGGGCTTGCAACCAGCGGCCAAACCCCTATAATCGGACCACATCCCGTTTACCGTTTACGACATTGAGGAGGAGAGAGATGAAAGCAGTTCTGATGGACGGTTTCGGCGGCGTCGAGGTGCTGCGCGTCGGCGAGGCCGAAAAACCGGTTCCCAAACCCGACCAGGTTCTGGTCAGGGTTCACGCCAGCTCGATCAGCCGTCCCGACCTGGTTCAGCGCGAGGGCAAATATCCGCCCCCGCCCGGCGACTCGGACATCCTCGGCCTGGAAGTCGCCGGCACCATCGAGGAGATCGGCAGCGAAGTCCGCGGCTGGAAGGTCGGTGACCGGGTGATGTCCCTGGTCGGTGGCGGCGGTTACGCCGAATACGCCGTCGCCTACGGCTGCCACCTGATTCCGATCCCTGAGAGCATGAGCTTCGAGGAGGCGGCCTGCGTCTGCGAATCGTACATCACCGCCTTTCACAACGTCTTCGTCCTCGGCCGCTTCAAGGACGGAGAAACGGCCATCTTTCACGGCGGCGGCGGCGGGGTCAACACGGCCGCCATCCAGCTGGCCAGGGCACTGACGCCCAACAGCCGCCTGATCGTCACCACCCATCCCGACAAGGAAGCCAAGGTGAAGGAGCTGGGAGTCGATCTGACCATCGACTTCACCACCACGCCCGATTTCTCGGAGACCGTCAAGGAGTGGACCGCCGCCAACACCGGCAAGAAAGGGGTCGATGTCATTCTCGACCATGTCGGCGCCAAGTACCTGAAGCCGAACATGGACTCCCTGGCCTATGCCGGCCGGCTGGTGATCATCGGCGTCATCAGCGGCATCAAGGCCGAGCTCAACCTGGCCCTGATGATGGTCAAGCGGCAGGAGATCATTGGCTCGGTGCTGCGGTCCCGGCCGGTGCCGGAGAAGGGCGAGATCGTCCGCCTGTTCACCGAACGGGCCCTGCCGGCCTTCGCCGAGCGGAAGATCGTGCCCATCATCGAAAAGGTCTTCCCCATCGAGCAGGTGCAGGACGCCCACCGGATGATGGAAGAGGACCGGCA
>CAYTVY010000076.1:0-9559 GCA_964441925.1 uncultured Geothermobacter sp. | reverse complement strand
GACGGCATCGACCCGGACGCCGTCCGGCCGGAACTGGCCGCCCAGATCGAGAAAGCCCTGGCACTGGGCGTCCGTCCCGACCACCTCGACACTCACCAGCACTTCTTCCTCTTTCCGCCGCTGACGGAACTGGTTCTCGAACTGGCCGTCGCCTACGGCATTCCGGCGGTGCGCCTGCCCCTGCCGGCCGAGGATGCCGGCGGCGATCCCGAAGGTTCGCTGGGCGAGGAACTGCGGCTCTACCGCCGGCTGGGACCGGCGGCGGCCAGGGCCATCCACCGTCACGGGACCGCCAGCCCCCGCGGCCTGTTCGGCATGCCGCTGCTCAACCGGCTGGACACCAAAGCCCTGCTCCGGCTCATCGACCACCTGCCGGCCGGCGACTGGGAACTGATGGTCCATCCCGGCTACCGGGACCGGCACAATCCCTTCGACGGAACGGAGAGGGAATGCGAGCTGAAGGCCCTGGTCGCACCGGTTCTCGCCGACCGCCTCCGACAGCGTGGCATTCGTCTGATCACCTTTGGAGACCTCTGTTGCGCCTGCTGATCGTCATCCCCCGACAATCCCGTACCACCGGCAACCATGTCACCGCCGCCCGCTTCGCCGAACAACTCGGCGGGCTGGGATGGCAGGTGGAGCGCGTCGAAACCGGAGAGACCGATCCGGCCGACATCGATCGGACACTGCGCCGATGGCGGCCGGATGCCGCCCTGTTGCTGCATGCCTGGCGCAGCGGCCGACCCTGGCTGCTGACAACGAGGGCGGCAGCGATCCCCTTCGCCGTGCTGATGACCGGCACCGACCTGAACCGCGACCTGGAAGATCCGGAGAAAGCGGCCGTCATCCATCAGGTCCGGCAGCGGACCGCCGCCGTCATCGTGCAGAACCATCTCGTCTACGAGCAGCTGTGCCGCGCCTCCTCCCCCTGGCAGGACAAACTGCACCTGCTGCCGCCCGGCACCCGCCTGGGCACGGAGCACTTTCCCCTGCGCGAGCGACTGCAACCGGCGGCCGGCGAGGTGATCCTGCTCCATCCAGCCAGTATCCGGCCGGTGAAGGGCAACCTGGAGCTGCTGCGCATGAGCGACCGGCTGCTGGACCTGCCGGCTCCCTTCCGACTGGTCTTCTGCGGCCCGGCCCTTGATTCCGCCTATGCCGACGCCTTCTTCACCGAGCTGGCAGCCCGCCCCCATGCCTGCTACCTGGGGGAGATCCCCTGCGACGCCATGCCATCGGCGATGCGCCAGGCCGATCTGATCCTCAACAACTCCGACTCCGAAGGGGTGGCCAACGCCCTGGTGGAAGCCGCCGCCCTCGGCCGGCCGATCCTCGCCCGCGACATTCCCGGCAACCGGGCCGTGGTCGTGCCCGGAGTCAACGGCCTGCTCTACGACGGGGAAAGCGGCTTTCGTCACCAGGCCGGGCGCCTGCTGACCGACGCCGGGCTGCGCCGGCATCTCGCCCGTCCCGAGCCCGAACGTTACACCGCCGAAGCGGAGGGGAGGCGACTGGCCGCCATCCTGGCCGCCATCGCCGGGCCACACCGGCAGACGACCTGAACCGCCGGCGACAATCCGACCGTTCCATGGTATTTTTGCCCCATGCATCACCCACGAACCAACGTCGTTCTCATCGGCATGCCCGGCGCCGGCAAGAGCACTGTCGGCGTGGTGCTGGCCAAGCGCCTCGGGCGCGGCTTCGTCGATACCGATCTGCTGCTGCAGCAGCGGGCCGGCAAGAGCCTGCAGCGCATCATCGACGAAGACGGACAGCAGGCCTTCCGCCGGCTGGAGGAACAGATTCTCTGCGCTTTTGCCGGCCGCGACTGCGTGGTCGCCACCGGCGGCTCGGCCATCTACAGCGAGATGGCGATGCGCCACCTGGCGGCGAACGGCATCATCGTCTTCCTCGACGTGCCGCTGGCCGAACTGCAACAGCGGCTGCACGACATGCAGAACCGCGGGCTGGTCATCGGCCCCGGCGCCGGCCTGGCCGACCTGTACTCCGAACGGCTGCCGCTCTACCGGTGCTGGGCCGACATCACCATCGACGGAAGGGGAAAAAATCTCGAAGAGGTCGTCGACGCCATCGTCCGGGCCCTGCAAAGAGACAAAAAAACCGCCGGAACCTGACCAAACAGGGCACCGGCGGTGTCATTTTTTGTTCATCCACGTCGTCGATACTACTTCAAAAAGGCCAGGTTGCGGTAGCGCGGCAGGGCCTCGTTCAACGCCTTGCGCAGATCGGGCGGCATCTCCTGCCGGAGTCCCTTGGCTGTCCTGACAAACTCCTCTTCCAGGTCCCTGGCCGCCTGTTCATAGCGATCCGGGGTCTCCGGCAGGGTCAGGTTCAGCCGGTGAACCCGCAGATAGATGGCGTGCAGCCGGTCGAGCCGCTTCCTTGCCGCCACATAGGCTTCGGGCGCCTCGGGCAGTCCGGCCAGCGCCTCGGCCACCCGGGCCCGGACTCTGGGCAGCCTTTTCTTGATCCGGTCGGGAAGCGGTGGCGCCACGGCACGGGCCGAGCCCTGTTGTTGCCGCCACTTTGCCGCCCGCTCGTGGGCCACCTTCAGATTGTAGTCGAGCGCCGCCTTGACCCCGTAGAGAACGGATACGTACTTGCGGCTGTATTCACTGCCGGCCTGCCGCTCCTGAAGAAAAAGGATACCTCCCGCCGCCAGGACCACCACCAGGGCCGCGGCGGCAAGGTACCAGAGCCAGCGCAGGTTGAGCGGTTCGCGCGCCGGTCTGTCGGCAACGACAACCGGGGCATGACCGCGGCGACTGGGAACGCCGAAGCCAAGACTGAAGCCGCCGCGCGCCCGGCGTACCGCCGGCTTCTCCTGTTGCACCAGGATATAGTCGGGATAGAGCCGGCCACAACCGCGACAGAGGTCCTCGGCTCCAAGGAGACTGCCGCAGTCGGCACAGTAGATCGGACCATCCTTCCGGTAGACCCGCAGGGTGAAATCCTCCCGGCCGCGCCAGTACCTGCCGCTGCATTCCGGGCACTTCTGGTAACCACCCTGATCGGAGGTCTCCCCGACGGCAATGTCGATGGTCGCTTCACATTTGGGACAGGGACAATGCATCGTTGTCTCACCTTGCCGGACCGGGGCACGACTCCGGAGGAGTCGACCCGCTAGAAATTCGCACCCTTGCCAACCCAACCGCCGTCGGACACCCGAACCACGTCATCGAGACTGAGTGGATCGGAAATCTCCGGTGCACTCTGGCCATCCAGCCCCAGGCTGTAGAGATCGTAATCGTTGTTCAGCTCGATGGCCACGGCGTTCAGGCGAACCGGCGGGGAGGCGTATTGGTAGGGGCGCCCCCAGGGATCACGCAGTCCATCCCGCTTGATCTCGGCCAGGGAGTTGGGATACCGGTCGTTATCGAGCGCGTAGGATGTAATATCCTTTTCGATCGCCCGGATGTCGGCGGCGGCCCGGGCCATCCGGGCCCGCTCGACGAACCGCTTGAAGGTCGGGATGGCAATGGTCATCAGAATGCCGATGAAGCTGACCACCAGCACCAGCTCGACCAGGGAAAACCCCCGACAATCCGCCGCCCATACTTTCGGGCGCCGCCGGAGTCCGTTGCCGTCATCCGGAGTTTTCATCCATCTTTTCCGCACCCAGAACACCATCTTCATCCGTTTCCGTCACATCCGGGCTCAACCCCGCAATTGGTCATCCCGTTTCTGGAATCACCCGACAGGTGATTCCCCGCCACCCCCTTTGGCAAAAGCGCAACAGCGACCAGTCCTCCCCTTCCAAGCAGGGAATGTGCCAATGTGGACACCCCAATCGGTCGGATCTATTCTTGCCCGGGCCGGCAAGGTGGGGTACAGATAAGAAACGCTCCGTTCACGACCGAGGGATACAACCATGACCGGAAAACATGCCCGCATCGCCATCGTCCTTGCCATTCTGCTGCTGATCGCGGCCTTTTTCGCCTTCGATCTCGACCGCTACCTGACCCTCGCCTATCTGAAAACCCAGAAAACAGCCTTCGACGCCTACTACGCCGACCACAGGGGGCAGACCCTGCTGGCCTACTTCGCCCTCTACATCCTGGTCACCGCCCTCTCCCTGCCCGGCGCCACGGTGATGACCCTGGCCGGCGGTGCCCTGTTCGGCTTCTGGGCGGCCCTGCTGGTGGTCTCTTTCGCCAGCAGTATCGGCGCCACCCTGGCTTTCATCGTCTCGCGTTTTCTGCTGCGTGACTGGGTGCAGTCCCGGTTCGGAGACAAACTCGGCGCCATCAACACCGGCATCGAACGGGAAGGCGCCCTCTATCTCTTCTCCCTGCGCCTGGTGCCGATCTTCCCCTTTTTCGTCATCAATCTGGTCATGGGGCTGACCCCGATGAAGGTCCGCACCTTCTACTGGGTCAGCCAGCTCGGCATGCTGGCCGGCACCGCCGTCTACGTCAACGCCGGCACCCAGCTCGGCCGACTCGACTCGGCGGCGGGGATCCTCTCCCCCGGCATCCTCGTCTCCTTCGCCGTCCTCGGCCTTTTCCCCCTGCTGGCAAAAAAAATACTGGCGGTCATCAAGGCCCGCAAGGCGTTGGCGCAATTCTCCCGGCCGAAAGAGTTCGACTACAACCTGGTGGTTCTCGGCGCCGGCTCCGCCGGCCTGGTCACCGCCTACATCGCCGCCGCCGTCCGGGCGAAGGTGGCGCTGATCGAAAAAGAGCGCATGGGCGGCGACTGCCTCAACACCGGCTGCGTACCGAGCAAGGCCCTGATCCGCACGGCCAAGATGCTCGGCTACGCCCGGCGGGCCAGAGACTTCGGCCTGAAACGCATGACGGCGGAAGTCGATTTCGCCGAGGCGATGGAGCGGGTTCAGCGCATCATCGCCCGCATCGAGCCGCACGATTCGGTCGAACGCTACCGCCGGCTCGGTGTCGACTGCATCACCGGCGAGGCCCGCGTCACCTCCCCCTGGACGGTCGAGGTCGGCGGCCGCACCCTGACCACCCGGGCGATCGTCGTCGCCACCGGCGCCCGCCCCTTCGTGCCGCCGATCGAAGGGATCGAACAGGTCGACTACCTGACCTCCGACAATCTCTGGGAACTGCGCCAGCTGCCGGGCCGGCTGGTGGTGCTCGGCGGCGGCCCGATCGGCTGCGAGATGAGCCAGACCTTCGCCCGCCTCGGCTCCCGGGTCACCCAGGTGGAGATGTCGTCCCGGATCATGGGGCGCGAGGACCCGGAGGTCTCCGATTTCATCCGCGCCCGCTTCGAGAACGAGGAGATCCGGGTGCTGACCGGGCACACCGCCCGCCGGGTGCTGATCGAGAACGGCGAGAAGATTCTGGTCTGCGAATGCCAGGGGGACGAGGTGCGTCTTCCCTTCGACCAGCTGCTGGTCGCCGTCGGCCGCCGGCCCAGCGTGGCCGGCTTCGGCCTGGAAGAGCTCGGCGTCCGGCTGACCGAACGGGGCAACATCGAGGCCGACCCCTTTCTGCGCACCAGCATCCCGACCATCTTCTGCGCCGGCGACGTCGCCGGTCCCTGGCAGTTCACCCACACCGCCGGCCATCAGGCCTGGTACGCGGCGGTCAACGCCCTGTTCGGAGACTTCAGGAAATTCAAGGTCGACGACCGGGTGATCCCCTGGTGCACCTTCACCGACCCCGAGGTCGCCCGGGTCGGCCTCAACGAGCAGGAAGCACGGCAAAGGGGCGTCGCCTTCGAAATCACCCGCTACGGTCTGGACGACCTCGACCGGGCGATCGCCGACTCGGAGGACCACGGCTGGGTCAAGATCCTGACCCGCAAAGGCTCGGACAAGATCCTCGGCGTCACCATCGTCGGCAGCCACGCCGGCGACCTGCTGGCCGAGTACGTGCTGGCGATGAAGCACGGCCTGGGTCTGAACAAGATCCTCGGCACTATCCACATCTACCCGACCCTGGCCGAGGCCAACAAACTGGCGGCCGGGCAGTGGAAGAAGGCGCACGCGCCGGAAAGACTGTTGCGCTGGATCGAAAAATTCCATGCCTGGCGGCGCAGGGGACCATGACGCGAGACAACGAACCCTTCCGAAACACGAAGGAGGCCGCCATGTCCGGACAGCTCTCCGGCCGCTGTGCCTGCGGCGCCGTCAGCTACACCCTCCGCCGCCGGCCGCGCTCGGTCGTCAACTGCCATTGCACCATGTGCCGCCGGCACAACGGCAGCGCCTTCAGCAGCTACATCGTACTTCCGGAACGTTTTCTCGCACTGCGGGACGACGGCGAGGCCATCGCCAGCTTCGGCTACTCCAAACGGGTACGCAAACACTTCTGCCGCCGCTGCGGTACGCCGCTGTTCAACACCAACAGCCGCTATCCGCAATTCCGCATGCTCTTTCTCGGCACCCTCGACACTCCGGAGGCGCTGCCCCCGACCGCCAATATCTACTGCTCCAGCCAGCTCGGCTGGGTCAGTGAGATTGACGCCATCCCGAGCTTCGACGAAGCCTTCGGCGAGTAGCCGGTTGTTCGGCATGACGCGAAGGTGTATAAAACCGGGGGAATCTGAAAAAAAAAACGCCACCAGGGCACCAAGAGCACCAAAAAAGACAAAATCGGCCTCGCGCCTGTTCGCTGTCGCTCACTAGAGACGCAGAGAACTTCAATTTCATCTCTGCGCCTTTGCGGCTCTGCGCGAGAACGGTTTTCTTGGTGTCCTTGGAGTCTTGGCGGCCAATTCATTTCGAGGTTTTCCATGAGCGAAGATACGAAAAAAGTCATCTACACCATGATGCGGGTGAGCAAGTACTACAACCGCCAGCCCGTGCTGAAGGACATCTCCCTCTCCTACTTCTACGGCGCCAAGATCGGCGTGCTCGGCCTGAACGGCTCGGGCAAGTCGACCCTGCTGCGCATCATGGCCGGGGTCGACACCGAATTCAACGGCGAGGCCGTCCTCTCCGAGGGCTACACCGTCGGCTACCTGGAGCAGGAACCGCAGCTCGACGAGAACAAGACGGTGCGCGAGGTGGTGCAGGAAGGCGTCCAGGAGATCGTCGACCTGCTGGCCGAGTTCGAGCAGATCAACAACGCCTTCGCCGATCCCGACGCCGACATGGACAAGCTGCTCGCCCGCCAGGGCGAGGTGCAGGAGAAGCTCGACGCCCTCGACGCCTGGGACCTCGATTCCCGGCTGGAGCTGGCCGAGGAGGCCCTGCGCTGCCCGCCGCCCGACACCCCGATCAGGGTGCTTTCCGGGGGCGAGCGTCGCCGGGTGGCGCTCTGCCGCCTGCTGCTGCGCAAGCCGGACATCCTGCTGCTCGACGAGCCGACCAACCATCTCGACGCCGAAACCGTCTCCTGGCTTGAGCAGCACCTGCAGCGTTACGAGGGGACGGTGATCGCCGTCACCCACGACCGTTACTTTCTCGACAACGTCGCCGGCTGGATTCTCGAACTCGATCGCGGTCACGGCATCCCCTGGAAAGGGAACTACTCGAGCTGGCTGGAGCAGAAACAGGAGCGGCTGCGCCGGGAGGAGAAGGCGGAAAGCACTCGCCAGAAGACCCTGCAGCGCGAGCTGGAATGGATCCGGATGTCGCCCAAGGGCCGGCATGCCAAGAGCCAGGCCCGGATCAGCGCCTACGAGAAGCTGCTCGGCCAGCAGACGGCCCAGCGGGAGAAGGAGCTGGAGCTGTTCATTCCGCCGGGACCGCGGCTGGGCAACCTGGTCATCGAGGCGGAAAACGTGCGCAAGGGCTACGGCGACAGGCTGCTGGTCGACGACATGAACTTCCGCCTGCCGCCCGGCGGCATCGTCGGCGTGGTCGGCCCCAACGGGGCCGGCAAGACCACCCTCTTCCGGATGATCACCGGCCAGGAGCAGCCCGATGCGGGACAGATCCGCATCGGCGACACGGTCAAGCTGGCCTATGTCGACCAGTCGCGCGAAACCCTCGACCCGGACAAGACCATCTGGGAGGAGATCAGCGACGGCCAGGAACAGATCGACCTCGGCGGCCGGCTGGTCAACTCGCGCGGTTACGTCGCCCGCTTCAACTTCTCCGGCGCCGACCAGCAGAAAAAGGTCGGCAACCTCTCCGGCGGCGAGCGCAACCGGGTCCATCTGGCCAAGATGCTGCGCTCGGGCGCCAACGTGCTGCTGCTCGACGAGCCGACCAACGACCTCGACGTCAACACCCTGCGGGCACTGGAAGAGGCGCTGGAGAACTTCGCCGGCTGCGCCGTGGTGATCAGCCACGACCGCTGGTTCCTCGACCGCATCGCCACCCACATCCTCGCCTTCGAGGGCGACTCGCGGGTGGTCTGGTTCGAGGGCAACTATTCGGAGTACGAGGAGGATTACAAGAAGCGCCACGGCAAGGACGCCGACCAGCCGCACCGCATCCGCTACCGGAGCCTGACCCGCTGATGGAGGCTGCCCGATGAACGGTTCCGTCCGCTTCCTCGCCGCCCTGGCACTGCTGCTGACCACGGGCACGGCCGCCGGCGCCCTGGAGCTGCGCTCGCCGGCCTTCACCGGGGGAGCGGCCATTCCGGCCGTCTACACCTGCAGCGGCGCCGACATCTCGCCGCCGCTGAGCTGGTCCGAGCCGCCGGCCGGCACGCAAAGCCTGGTGCTGACCCTGACCGACCCGGACGCCCCGGCCGGCACCTGGGTCCACTGGCTGCTCTACAACCTGCCGCCGCAACAACGCGGACTGCCGGAAAACCTGACCCGGCCGCCGGCCGGCAGCGGCACCGGCCGCAACAGCTGGGGCCGGACGGCCTACGGCGGCCCCTGCCCTCCCTCCGGCACGCACCGGTACGTCTTCCGCCTGTTCGCCCTCGACCGCCGGCTCGACTTTGCCCGGCCGCCGGACGCCGGCCGGCTTCGCCGGGCGATGCGGGGGCACATCCTGGAGCAGGCCGAGCTGCTCGGCCGCTATCACCGGTGATGGCCGACCTGACGGCACGTCTGCTGGCGGCGTTCTACGACCGCGCCATCGCCGGCGCCGAACGCCGCTTTCTCGGCCGCTGGCGGCATGAGCTGCTGGCCGGAACGGCCGGAGCGGTGCTGGAGATCGGCAGCGGCACCGGGCTCAACCTGCCCCACTATCCCGCCACGGTGAAACGCCTGGTCCTGAGCGAGCCCGATCCCCACATGCGGGCCCGGCTGGAGAAGAAACTGGCCAAGCTGCCGGCGCCGCCGGAGCTGGTGCCCTGCGGCGCCGAGCGGCTCGACTTTCCCGACCAGAGCTTCGATGCCGTGGTTTCGACCCTGGTGCTCTGCTCGGTCCGTCAGCCGCTCACGGCCCTGCGGGAGGTTTACCGGGTGCTGCGTCCCGGCGGCCGGCTCTACTTTCTCGAACACGTCCGCTCCGACCATCCCCCCATCCACTTCTGGCAGCGGACCTGGGAACCGCTCTGGAAACGCACATGCGGCAACTGTCACCTGACCAGGGAGACCGCCTCCCTGATCGAAAAGGCCGGTTTCGAGCTGGAAAAGCTGGAGGATCTGCGCATGGAAGGCGTCCCGGCCATCGTCCGCCGCACCCTGCGCGGCGTGGCGGTCAGGCCCGGGCAGG
>CAYTVY010000075.1:6008-12373 GCA_964441925.1 uncultured Geothermobacter sp. | reverse complement strand
TTTGTCAAGCGCAGGCAGGTCATCCGCCTTCATCGCAGATGACGGCGTGATGAAATTGACTTGCGCTATTCGCCGGTGACAAGCTCACTGATTCAGGTGAACCGCGTTTTCGGGAGAAACCGACATGGACAATGGTATGTTGCAACTGCTGGGCGCCGCCGGAGGAATGCTGGGCCTGATCTTTTCCCTGCTGATGCTGCTTCTTTCCATCCTGATCCCCTTCTTCATCTGGCGGATCTGGAAATGGAGCTACACCACCAGCCAGGAGCTGAAGAATCTCAACGAAAAATTCGACCAGCTGCTGCTCCTGCAGCAGGACGCCGGCCGCGAGGTGCCGTCCGACGACGCCACCACGGAAACGGCGGGCTTTTTCGCTGGCACAGCCGACGGCACAGCGACCGATGAAGAGCCTGTGGCCGAAGATCTCGCCGCCGAAACGGCCGCAGCCATGGCTGCGGAAGACGATGTGACGAAATCGCCGGCCGAGTCCCCCGCTTCCCCCGTTACCGACAATGACGCCGGCACCTCCTTCGAACAGCCGCAGGACGGCCCGTCGGCTGACGATGGCGGATTCGACTTTTCCATCGAGACCGGAGATTTCGGCGAAAAGCCACAGAAAACGACGGAGGAAGAACTCTTCAGCGCCGATGGTGACGCATTCGCTGCCGGTGACGACGATTTCGCCTTCGACACCAACGACGAACAGACAGCCGAAGAGGCGGCCACTGTCGATGGAGGGCAAAAAACCGAAGCAACATCCGCTTTCGGCGAAGAGGATGACTTCGCCGGCGCTTTCCGGGAGGAAGAGGGTGCCGGTGAACAACCGGCTGATACGACTCGGGATGACTGGGGGGCTGCCGAAGACGGGGATTTCGCGGCGTTTCCGGCCGACGAACCCGAAGAGCCCGCGGAGGAGAAACCGGCCATCATCGCCCTCGATCCCGACCCGCGCCGGCCGGACGTCAAGCTGGCCCGCTGCGGCAGCTGCGATCACAAGCTTGCCTACAAGGAAGGGCTCAGCGGCAAAAAGGCCCGCTGCCCGTCCTGCAAGTCGCCCTTCGTGCTGCCCTGAGTTTCCGTTCTACGACCATTCAGGCGGGGCTGTCAGTCGACAGCCCCGTTTTTCGTCCGCGCGCCCCGCATGCCGCTGCTTGCCCGGGGCCGGCACCGCGACGACAATGACACATCGGCCCTGGGGAGGGGACGACGATGCGCTTCATTCACACCGCCGACCTGCATCTCGGCAAGACCTACCGCAACGCGCCCGGCGAACAGGAACGCTGCCAGGATTTTTTCACCTGTCTGGCCGACATCGTCGCCGACGCGATCCGGGAACGGGTCGAGGCCCTGCTGATCGCCGGTGACCTCTTCCATGTCGGCCAGATTCTGCCGCGCACCTTTGCCCGCACCATCGACATCCTGCAACCGCTCAGAGAGGCCGGCATTCCCTGCGTCGCCATCGAGGGCAACCACGACTGGATTCACCGCCGCAACAGCATCTCCTGGATGGAGGCCCTGTCGCAGATGGGCTACATCCGGCTGCTGCGTCCGACGCGCACCGGGGACGGCGGTTACCGCTTCGCCCCCTACGACGAAGAAACCGGCTGCGGTGGCCGGACCGAGATCGGCGGCGTCAACATCTACGGCCTGGGCTACATCGGCGCCCAGGCCGGCAGTCATGTGCCCCGCATCTGCCAGGCGGTCGAAACCGAAAACAACCTGCTGCTGTTCCACGTCGGCATCTGGAGCTACTCGCCGGTGGAGATCGGCAACATGAAGCCGGAGGAAGCCTTCCCCCTGGCCGACAGCTTCGGCTATGTCGCCCTCGGGCACGGTCACAAGCCCTACATCGTCGAAACGCCGGCGGGCCGGCCCTTCGCCTTCAACCCCGGCTCCCCGGAACGGGTCAACTTCGGCGAACAGGCGTACGACAAGGGCTACTACCTGGTCAGCTTCGAACGTGGCCGTTTCCACACCGAATTCCGCCCGACCCGCCCCCGCCCCATGCTGGTCGCGACCGTCGACCTGGATGGAGCCGAAAGCGCCGACGAAGCCCTGACCCGGTTTGACGCCCGGGTCCGCGACCTGCTCGCAAACGTCGACAACGAACGACGCCCCCTGCTGGCCCTGAAACTCACCGGCAAAACGGGCTTCCATCCCTTCGAGCTGGGACGCGAACGGCTGCGGGCCCGCCTCGAGGACATCTGTGATCCGCTGCACGTCGAAATCCAGAACCGCCTCTGCCTGACGGCCGGAAACAGTGAGGAAACCGCGCGGAAAAAGTCCCTGGCCGAAATCGAGCAGGACGTTCTGACGGAACTGATCGGCAGCAGCACCTACCGGGAGCAGACCGGCGACCTGGTCGCCCTCGCCCTGCGCCTGCGCGAGCTGGCCCTGCGGGACGAGGTCGACGACGAGGAGCTTCTGGGCCTGCTCGAGCGGGAGGACACCTGATGCAGATCCTCTCCCTCCACCTGAAGAACATCAAGACCCATCGCGAGCTGGAGCTCCATTTCGCTCCCGGCATCAATGTTCTCGCCGGCCCCAACGGCATCGGCAAGAGCACGGTTTTCGAGGCGATTGGTTACGCCCTGTTCGGGGTCGACGCCCAGAATTTCGTCGGCAACGTCGAGCGTTTCGTCTCCATCGGCGCCAGACGGGGCGAAGTGACGGTAATCTTCGAAGTCGACGAGGGGCGCTTCCGCGTCAGCCGCACCGCCGGCACGCCGGCCAACTGGCTGCTGGCCCGGGAGGTCGGCGGCCGCTTCGAGGTGGAAGAGCACAAGGACATCCGGGAAACCGAGGCGCGCCTCAGGGAGCTGCTCGGTCTCGCCGGCACCCGCTCCCTCGCCGAACAGTTCGAGCTGGTGATCGGCCCCTTCCAGCACGATTTTCTGGGGCCGTTCGTCATCCGCCAGCCAACCCGCCGCCGTGACCGGTTCGACGAAATCCTCGGGATCGACACCTGGCGCAAGACCTTCGAGAAGACCAAGACCCTTGCCAGCGCCATCAGGGCGAAAATCGACAACCTCGCCAGCGCTCTCGTACCGCTCACCGAACAGGTTTCGGCCCTGCCGGCCAGCCGGAACGCCCACAGCGAAGCCAGCGAACAGCTCGCCACAGCCGGAAAAGAGCTGCAGGCCAGGCAACGGACACTGAAAGATGTCGAGACCCGGCTGCAGGAGCTCGACAGCCGCGAACAGGCCATCCGGGCACTCGAGGTCGAGGTCGACAGGCTCCGGGAACGGATTGCCAACGGCCAGGAAAAGATCGCCGGACAGAAAGCCCGCATCGCCGAGGCGGAGGCCTCCCGCCGGATCCTGGCCGAAAACGAAGCCGGCAAACAGGCCTGGGAAGAAGCCGCGCACCGTCTCGGCGAACTGCGCCGCCGGCTTGCCGATCAGCGCCGGCTGGAACAGGAGGTGGCCGGGCTGGAAAAACGCCTCGCCACCCTCGACGAGCGGCTCACCGCCGAGCGGCAGGGCATCGAGCAGACCGCCCGGGACCTCGACGCCGAAGAGGCGCGTCTCGGAGAGCAGCACGCCACCCTGGCCGTCGATGAGCAGACGGAAAAACTGGCCGCCCGGCTGCCGAGTCTGCGCGAGCAGAGCAGCGCCCTGCAGCAACGAATCGGCGAACTGGACGGACGGAAGGTCAGCCTGGAAGAGGGACGGGAGAAACTGGCCGAAGGCATCTGCCCCTTTTTCCGGGAACCCTGCCAGAACATCGCCGACCGGCCGCCGGCCGATGCCTTTTCGGACAGGCTGTCCGCCCTGGAACGGGAAAGGGAACAGCTGGCGAAAGAGCTGGCACAGTGCCGGCAGCAGGAAACCGAGGCCTCCCGGGCCATCGAACGGCTCAAGGCGCTCGAAGGCCAGCGCAAGGCCCTCGAGGCCCAGGCCGAAACGATCGCCCGCCGGCGCCGCGAGAACAGCGAACGGACCGCGGCGCTGGAGACCATCCGCCGGGAACGGCAACAGGTCCAGGACCGGCTGACGGAGAAACAGCAGGCCCTTCAGGCCTTCAGCCGCCTTCAGGCCGAGATCGAGGCAGCCGAGGCAGAGCAGAAGCGACACCAGGCCGCCCGCGACCGCTATCTGGCCCACATGGAACAGGCCGCCAGGCTGGAAGACCTGCAGGCCGAACTGGCCAGGTTCGAGCAACTGCTGGCCGGGTTGCGAACCGGGCTGGCGGAAAAGGAGCAAAGTCTCGCGACGGCCAGACAGGGCTACGACGCCGACAGGCACCGGGAGCTGCGGCAGCAGAAGGACGGTCTGCGGCAGGAGATCGGTGCCCTGGGACAGAAGATCGAAGGACTCCGGGCGGAAGTGGACCGGCTGGCCGGCGAGATCGAGCGGCTCCGGCGGATCGAGCAGGAGATCGCCGAAAAGCAGGCACAGATCAAAGCCTGGCGCGCCAGGGGCGACCTGGTCAAGTTCCTCCGTAACCGGGTCTTCCGCCAGGTTTCGACCCATCTTTCGGAACGGTTCCGCGAAGAGATCAGCCAGCGGGCCAACCGCATCTACCGGATTATCGCCGAGGAGGACGAAGAACTGGTCTGGGGGGAGAACTACCGCATCGTGCTGCGCGACATGCAGGACGGGACGCTGCGTGAACGGACCGACGACCAGCTTTCCGGCGGCCAGACCATGAGCGCGGTGGTCGCCCTGCGCCTGGCGATGCTGCAGACCATCGGGGCCCGCATCGCCTTTTTCGACGAACCCACCTCCAACCTCGACGCCGCCCGGCGGGAAAATCTCGCCCGCGCCTTCCGCGCCATCGACACCGGCCAGGAGGACGCAACCGGGCACTGGTACGACCAGCTCTTCCTCATCAGCCACGATGTCGCCTTCAGCGAGATCACCGACCAGCTGATCGACCTGGAACGAAACGGCCTGCCGGAGTGAGGACAAAAACCCCGATCCCCCTTGCGAACCCCGGAAGCCGCACCTATTATTAGCCCTGAGTCAGTGAGCTCGTCACCGGCGAACAGTGCACGTCATCGGCCTGCCTGCACTTGCACGACAGTCACCGGCGCCCCCATGGGAGGGCCCCGCGGTTGTCGACAGGTCGCATTCAGGGCAGGCACGTGCACGCTTCATCCGGCATGAACCCACTGATCCAGGTGGCAGCCACATCCCTGTATCCGAGGAGAGTTCCATGCGTCGTCTGATTCTGCTCCTGCTGCTGTTGCCGCTGTTTCTCGGCGGCTGCGGCTACAACGAGATCCAGAAGAACGAAGAGGCGGTCATCGCCGCCTGGGCCAATGTCGAAGCCACCTACCAGCGCCGTGCCGACCTGATTCCCAACCTGGTGGAAACGGTCAAGTCCTATGCCGCCCACGAAAAGGAGACCCTGCAGGCGGTCACCGAGGCCCGCGCCAGCGTCGGCCAGGTCAGGCTGTCTCCCGAGGATCTGGGGAACCCCGAGAGTTTCCGGCGCTTCCAGCAGGCCCAGCAGAAGCTTTCCGGTGCTCTCTCCCGGCTGCTGCTGGTGGCGGAGCGCTACCCCGACCTGAAGGCCAGCCAGAACTTCCGCGACCTGCAGCACCAGCTGGAAGGGACGGAAAACCGGATCAACGTCGCCCGTCAGCGCTACAACGAGGCGGTGCGCCGCTTCAACACCTCGATCCGGGTCTTTCCCAACAATCTGACCAACAAGTTCCTGCTGCACCTGGAACGCAAGGAGCCGTTCAAGGCCGAAGCGGGCGCCGAAAAAGCGCCGAAAGTCAGGTTCTAGATGGCCAGGCGCGTCCTTGTCCTGTTGTCGCTGCTCGCCGCCCTGGCCTGCGCCATGCCGGCCGCGGCCCTCGACGTGCCCCCCCTGCGCGGGCACGTGAACGACCGGGCCGGCCTGCTGGGCGGTGAAACCCGGCAGCGGCTCGAGCGTTTTCTGAGCGACTTCGAACGCAGCGACTCGACCCAGATCGTCGTGCTCACCATCCCGTCACTCGAGGGCGAGCCGCTCGAAGACTACGCCCTGAAAGTGGCCGGAACCTGGGGACTGGGACAGAAGGGCAAGGACAACGGCGCCCTGCTGCTGGTGGCGAAAAAGGAGCGCAAGGTGCGCATCGAGGTCGGCTACGGGCTCGAAGGCCGCCTCACCGACCTGCTCGCCGGGCGGATCATCGACAACGAGATCGTCCCCCACTTCCGGCTGGGCGACTTCGACGGCGGCATCATCGCCGGCATCCGGGGCATGGTCGAAGCGGTCCGTGGCGAGTACAAGGGAAGCGGCACCGTCAGCCGCAAGAAACGCCGGCATCCGCTGGGACTGCTGCCCCTGCTGCTCTTTCTCGGCCCGGGACTGCTCTTTCTCGGCGGCGGCCGCCGGCGTTACCACCGTGGCGGTTTCTGGATCGGCGG
>CAYTVY010000075.1:4476-5908 GCA_964441925.1 uncultured Geothermobacter sp. | reverse complement strand
TCTCTGCGCGGCAGCCTTCATGGCAACATTTTCCCAATCGAGGAAACCATGGCAGAACCGACGACCGACAATATCCTCAGCGCCGCCGAGAAACAGCGTGTCGAGCAGGCCGTGCGCCAGGTCGAACAGCGCACCAGCGGCGAGATCGTTCCCCTGATCGTCGATGCCAGCTACGACTATCCGCGGGCCGAACTGGTCGGCGCCGGCTGTTCCTCCCTGGCCAGTGCCCTGTTCGTCTGCTGGCTGCTCGCCAGTGAATCGATCTGGGTCTTCCTGCCTGTCTGGGCCGCCTTCTTTGCAGTCTACTGGCTGCTCATCCGCCGTGTCCCCGCCCTCAAGAGGCGCCTGATTCCACCGGCCGAGATCGACGCCGAGGTCGAGGAAAAAGCCCTGGTTTCCTTTCTGCAACACGGCCTGCACCAGACCCGCGACCGCACCGGCGTGCTCATTCTGCTCTCCCTTTTCGAGCGCCGGGTGTACATCCTGGCTGACAAGGGGATCAACGAAAAGGTGCCTCCCGGCACCTGGGACGAGCTGGTGCACGGCATCACGCGCGGCATCCGGGAAGGCCGGACCTGCGAGGCGCTCTGTGCGGCCATCGAACGGTGTGGCGATCTGCTGGAAAAGGACTTTCCCCGTCGCCAGGACGACACCGACGAGCTGCCCAACCTGATCATCGACTGAGCCGCACCAGCTCCTCGCCGTAATCGCGCTGCAAGCTGCCGGGTGGCCGCCGCTTCAGCAGCAGGGCGTAACCGCGGGTCGCCCGTTCTTCGAGCTGCAGCTGCCGCAGCGCCTGCCCGCAGCGCACTGCATCCCCCCCGTGCCAGCGTTTGAGCCGGGCCCGCACCCGGCTGAAATTCTGCACCAGCGGCAGTTGCCGCCGCTTGCGGGTGGCGGCCAGCCAGGCCCGGCCGCGGGCGCTGCAGCCAAGCAGGTGCAGGTAGAGCGGCCCGGCCGCCAGGGCCTCCTCGATTGCCTCCCGGCGCAGGCCGAGCAGCACGTAGGTCAGAATCCTCCGGACCCGGGTACGGGTCAGCTGGCGCGACTTGACCGCCGCGATCAGCGCCTCCAGCCCGGTTGCCGTGCAGGCCGCCGCGATCAGCCGGTTGTGCAGCCCGGCCTCGACCTGGTAGAGCGTCTCCAGTGTCGCCTCGTCCCGCAGGATGGCGGCGCACAGCTGCCGGAAAAGGGACTCCTCGTCAACCGTCAGGCCCTGCCGCAGCGCCTGGTCCAGCAGAGCCGCGCCGGCCGGCGGCAGATAGTCCGCCACCGGCTCGCCGCGCCCCAGCATGGCGCGGATGCCGGTGGCGCTGGCGATACGGCCGACCGCCCCCTGCTCGTGGTAGCCGGCGCCGATCCGGGGCAGGGTCAGCGGCCGGATGGCACTGCCCGACCGGGCCAGGGCCTTGAGATATTCGACGCCGAGGAT
>CAYTVY010000075.1:0-4376 GCA_964441925.1 uncultured Geothermobacter sp. | reverse complement strand
CAGCGTACCGCGCCCTCGGCGAAGACCGGCGCGCTGTTGCAGGCCCAGGGAAACGGCAGTTCGACCACCACGTCCACCCCCGCAGCCAGCGCCATGCGGGTGCGCAGCCACTTGTCGACCAGCGCCGGCTCGCCACGCTGCAGAAAATGGCCGCTCATCACCGCCACCGCCACCTCGGCCTGAGCCAGGCGCCGGCTTTCGTGCAGATGGTGCAGGTGACCGTTGTGGAAGGGGTTGTATTCGGTGATCAGGCCGACGGTTCGCATAACGTTTCTATCTCGCGCAGACGCAAAGATGCAGAGAAAAAAAGAATCCTGACCATCAGGATATCTGCTCAATCATTCTGCCAGCAGGCTGATTTTCATTTGTTTTTCGGGGTTTTCTCCGCGTGCTCTGCGTCTCGAGTGAGCACCGCGAACGAGCGCGTGATTCCCCTCAAAGTTTTACCGGCAACCGCTCGCCGATCCGGTTCTCCGTTTCGCTGACGATCGTCCGGTAGGCCAGCACCTCCACCCCCCTGGCGGTAACCGCGCGCAGCAGCCGGCCGTATTCCGGGTCGATGGCGTCCGCCGGGGCGAAGGCCGTGGCCTCGCCGCGCTGCACCAGGAAAAAGATCACCGCCCGCCAGCCGTCGTCCACGGCGGCCACCAGCTCCTGCAGGTGCTTCTGGCCCCGGGTGGTGACCGCGTCGGGAAACAGCGCCGTGTCACCGCCGTCGGTCAGGGTGACGTTCTTCACCTCGAGCAGCACCCGCGCATCCTCCCGTTCGAGCAGAAAGTCGAGACGGCTGGCGCCGAAGCGGAACTCGGGCGTCACCCGGTAACCGGCCAGTTCGGCAATGGTCCCGTCACGCAACCCCTCCGCCACCACCCGGTTGCTGCGCTGGGTGTGGGTGTCGACCCAGTGGCCGTTCACCCGGATCAGTTCGAGGGTGTACTTCAGCTTGCGTTTCGGATCGTCGTTTTTCGACACCCGTACCGGATGACCGGGCACGGCGCACTGCCGCATGCTGCCGGTGTTCGGCGTGTGGGCGGTAACCAGCCGGCCATCGGCCAGCTCGACATCGGCGAAGAACCGTTTGTAGCGCCGGACCAGCGTGCCGGCCAGCAGGGGGGAGGGAAGATGCATAAAAAAACCTCTGGGTTTCCGCCACCAAGCTGTTGACGGCAAAAGTCACGCGAGCATACCCTCCGCCACCTCGGCGGGTCAATCGCCGGTGCCGGCACGCGAGCAGAGCCGGTAGCGGCTGCCGGGGTGGTAGAGATAGGCGCTGCTGACCAGGCGGTTGTCCGACCAGGTGCGGCGCTTGACCAGCAGGCAGGGCTCGCGGGCGTCCATCGCCAGCAGGCGGCGCAGCCGGGTATCGGGCATGATCGCCTCGACGATGTGCTCCAGCTCGGAGAGGGGAAAGAGGCTGCTCAGGTACTGACCGGGGGTGATGCGGGTGAAATCCTGCCGGGCATAGTCGGGCACGACCTCCCGGCGCACGTAGCGGTCCTCGAGCTGGACCGGAATGCCGTTCTCCAGATGCACCAGCTGCGAATGCCAGACCGGCCGGCCGGGCTCGATGCCGAGCCGGGCGGCGACCGTCTCATCCGCGGCACAGTCTTCAAGACAGAGCAGCCGGTTGCTGTAGACGTGATGGCGGGAGCGCACCTCGTCGGCAATGTTGCGGATCTCCAGCAGGGGCGACTCGGCCCGCACCTCGTTGACAAAGGTGCCCACCCCCTGCCGGCGCAGCAGTACCCCCTCGGCGACCAGCTCGCGCAGGGCGCGGTTGGCGGTCATCCGGCTGACGCCGAACATTCCGGTGAGCTGCTGCTCGGTCGGAATCCGCGTGCCCGGCGGATAGGAACCGTCACGGATCTTCTCCTGGATGAAATCCTTGATCACCTGGTAACGCGGCCGCGCCGTCGCCGATGCCTGCATCTTTTGTTTCACCTCCGACCCAGCTCCACCAGCAATTTCGGGATTCGGCTGGCGTTACGGATGAATCTGCCACGTTGCCTTTACCGCTTCGGTGCTCAACGTAGCTCGGCTACGCTTGCGCCCGAAGTGGCGCGGCGCCTCGCATCTCCACCCGTCCCGCCACCCTCGGTCCACAAAACAGCCGGTAGACCCGGGTCCGAAAAAAGCGGCTTGCCATATTGTCTAGCATTGTATATACAATTAAGGTCAAAGGTAAAGGGAAAACCCGGATGACCAACCAACTGCAACAGTGCGAACAGCTCTGGCTCAACGTCAACCTGGCGACCATGGACCCGCAGCGCCCCGGCCCCTACGGAGCGGTCGAGAACGCCGCCCTCGGGCTGACCGGCGGGCGGATCGTGCTGCTGGCACCGATGGAAGAACTGGCCGGCGCCCGCCTGCCGGAAACGGCCATCGACGCCGGCGGCGCCTGGCTGACGCCGGGACTGATCGACAGCCACACTCACCTGGTCTGGGGCGGCCAGCGCAGCCATGAGTTCGCCCGGCGCCTGGCCGGGGACAGCTACGCCGACATCGCCCGCGCCGGCGGCGGCATCCTGGCCACCGTCAGCGCCACCCGCGCCCTGAGCGAGGCCCAGCTGGTCGCCGCCGCCCGGCCCCGCCTGCAGGCCCTGCTGCGCGAGGGCGTGACCACGGTCGAGATCAAGTCCGGCTACGGGCTGACCATTGCCGACGAGCTGAAGATGCTGCGCGCCGCCCGCGCCCTGGCGGCGGAGTTTCCCGTCCGAATCCGCACCACCCTGCTGGCGGCGCACGCCGTACCGCCCGAATACACCGGGCGGGCGGACGCCTATGTCGAACAGATCTGCCGCGAGCTGCTGCCGCAGGTGGCGGCGGAAAAACTGGCCGAGGCGGTCGACGTCTTCTGCGAGACCATCGCCTTCACCCCGGCCCAGACCGAACGCCTGCTGCGGGCCGCCAGTGAGCACGGACTGGGCGTCAAGCTGCACGCCGAACAGCTGAGCAACTGCGGCGGCGCCGCCCTCGGCGCCCGCTACGCCGCCTGGTCGGTCGACCATCTCGAGCACCTGGACGCCGCCGGCATCGCCGCCCTGCGCCAGGCCGGCACCGTCGCCACCCTGCTGCCGGGCGCCTTCTACTTCCTGCGCGAAACCCGGCTGCCGCCGGTGGCGCAACTGCGCGCCGCCGGGGTGCCCATCGCCCTGGCGACCGACCTCAACCCCGGCAGCTCGCCGCTGGCCTCGCTGCGGCTGATGATGAACCTGGGCTGCCTGCTGTTCGGACTCTCCCCGGCCGAAGCCCTGGCCGCGGTCACCCGGAACGCCGCCCGGGCTCTGGGACTGGGCGAGACCCTCGGCATCCTCAGGCCAGGCTACCAGGCCGACCTGCTGCTCTGGAAGATCGAACACCCGGACCAGCTGGCCGCCGAGGTCGGCACCTTCGTCCCGGCACAGCGCATCTTTTCCGGAGAGAGCGACCATGCACCGCGCCGCTGACATGGCTCTCTGGCAGGGGCGCGTCGATTCCGCCGACGGAGCGGACGCCCTGCGCTGGCACCAGCGTGTCGCCCCGCTGCTGCCGGATTCCCCGCCGGGGCAGGTGCTGCTCGGTATCTGCTGCGATATCGGCGTGCGCCGCAACCAGGGCCGCCCCGGCGCCGCCGCCGGACCCGATGCCATCCGCCGGGCGCTCGCCGGCCAGGCCTGGCACCTCGCCGGCCCGCTCTACGACGCCGGCAACCTGCTGCCAGAGGACGAAGAGCTGGAAGCGCTGCAGCGGGAGCAGGCTGCCACGGTCGCCGGGCTGCTCGCCGCCGGCCACTTTCCGCTGCTGCTCGGCGGCGGCCACGAGATCGCCTTCGGCAGCGGCGCCGGCCTGCTGCGCCGGCTGCAGCAGGAAGGATTCGGCGGTACGCTCGGCGTGATCAACTGCGATGCCCACTTCGACCTGCGCGGCGATGCGCGCCCCAGCTCGGGCACGCCTTTCGCCCAGCTCGCCACGGCCACGGCGGCAGCCGGATTCGGCTTCCGCTACCTCGCTCTCGGCATCAGCCGGCCGGCCAACAGTGCCGCCCTCTTCCGGCGCGCCGCCGCCCTGGGGGCCGAGGTGATCGAGGACCGCGAGCTGGCGCCCTGGAACCTGTCCCGGGTCGAAACCACGCTGGACACGTTCATCACCGGCTGCAACGCCCTCTATCTGAGCATCGACCTCGACCTGCTGCCGGCCGCCGTCGCCCCCGGCGTCAGCGCCCCGGCGGCGCGCGGTGTGCCGCTGGAGCTGCTCGAGCACCTGCTGGAACGGATCCGCCGCCAGGCGGGAAACAGACTGCGCCTGGCCGACATCGCCGAGTACAACCCCGACCACGACATCGACGGGCGCACCGCGAAGGTGGCGGCAAGGCTCTGCCACCTGCTGCTGAGCCCGCT
>CAYTVY010000074.1:0-12481 GCA_964441925.1 uncultured Geothermobacter sp. | reverse complement strand
TTCGGCGGCCTGCCGGCGACCGGCCGAGCCCCAGCGACGGATCACCAGGATGGCGATCGGAATGCCGGCCAGCAGGCCGATGACCGGCCCGAGGTAGGCGACCAGGTTGAAGCCCTTTTTGGGCACGGTGGTCAGGATGCTGTCGCCGAACTGGGCGACGAAGTAGTCGAGAATCTCCTGCTTGCTCTTGCCTTCGGCCAGCATGCTGCGGATTGCCGCGCGCATCCGGTCGCCGCCGCTGCAGCGGTCGACGCTGAGCGGTTCGCCCGGACAGGCGTAGCAGATCAGGCTCTCGCTGACCTCGGTTTCGGTCAGCGCGGCGAGCCCCGGGGCCGGCAGCAGAAGCAGCAGGAGCAGGGAACAGCGTAACGCCAGTCGGTTCATGTCTCTTTCCTCCGGGAAGGGATGATCGCCAGGATACCGCCCAGCACCATCAGGCCGCTGCCGAGCCAGATCCAGATCAGCAGGGGGTTGACCGCGACCTTGAGAGTGATCTCGCCATTGCGGTCGATGCCCGGCATGGTGACGTAGAGATCCTCGAGCAGGGTCGAGCGGATCGCCACCTCGGTGGTCGGCTGCTTGGCGTTGATGTAGCTGCGGCGTTCGGCTTCCAGTTCATCGATCCGGCTGCCGTCCCGGAAGATCCCGAGGCGGGCGGCGTAGACGGTCCGGTTGTACTTCTTATAGATCCGGAAGTCCTCGTATTTCAGGGTGAAGTCGCCGATGGTCAGGGTTTCCCCGCGGGCCAGGGTGCCCTGGTTTTCCAGCTTGTAGGCCGAGGAAGCGGCGATGCCGATCACCATGATCGCCAGGCCGAAATGGACGATGTGTCCGCCGTAGCGGCGCCGCATCCGCCACAGCAGCCGCAGCGCGGAGGCCGCCGAGGTTTCCCCGGTGAGCTTTTTGCGCGAGCGGATGGCGGTGACGTATTCCTGGACGATGGTCGCGCAGACGAAGGCCGCCAGGCAGAAGGCGAGCAGCGCGTAGGGCTCGCGGATGCCGGCGACCGCCAGCAGGACGCCGGCCAGCAGGGCACAGAGCGCCGGACGCAGGAAGTTGCGCTTCAGGTTCGCGGCCGTGGCCTTGCGCCAGCCGATCAGCGGGCAGATGCCGGTGAGCAGCACCAGGATCAGGAACAGCGGGGTGTTGACCTGGTTGAAGAAGGGCTGACCGACGGTGATCTTGTTGCCGGTCACCGCCTCGGAGAGGATCGGGAAGATGGTGCCGAGCAGGGTGGCGAAGGCCAGGGCGAGCAGGATCACGTTGTTGAACAGGAAGGTGCTCTCCCGCGACAGGTACGATTCGACGCTGCCCGGGGTCTTGAATTCGCCGTAGCTCTCGGCCAGCAGGTAGAAGCCGCCGATCAGCACCAAGGCGACGAAGAAGAGAAAGTAGCCGCCCAGGCCGGTGGCGCCGAAGTCGTGCACCGACTGCAGCACGCCGCTGCGTACCAGGTAGGTGCCGAAGATGCACAGGGCGAAGGTCAGCAGGATCAGCACCATGTTCCAGACCTTCATGATCCCGCGCCGTTCCTGGATGATCGCGGTGTGGATGAAGGCGGTCGACACCAGCCAGGGGATGAAGGAGGCGTTTTCCACCGGGTCCCAGGCCCAGTAGCCGCCCCAGCCGAGTTCGACGTAGGCCCACTGGCCGCCGAGGATGATCCCGATCGACAGAAAGATCCACGACAGCACGTTCCAGGCCCGGGTCTTGCGGATCCAGCTGGCACCGGTGTTGCCGGTGATCAGAGCGGCGATCGCGTAGGCGAAGGGCACGGTGAAGCCGATGTAACCGAAAAAGAGCAGCGGCGGATGGAAGACCATCCCCGGATTCTGCAGCATCGGATTCAGCCCGTTGCCGTCCCGCGGCATGAAGCCGAGGGTGTCGAAGGGGTTGCTGACCACGCAGAGCAGGAAGAGGAAGAAGCCGAGGGTGGCTGCCAGCACCAGGTAGACGTAGGGGCTGCTGCGGTCGTCCCGCTCCTTGCGGTTGTTGAAGATCACCAGGGCGGTGAACAGGCTCAGCACCCAGGCCCAGAAGAGCAGCGAGCCCTTCTGCCCGGCCCAGAAGGCGGTCAGCTTGTAGAACAGCGGCAGGGCCCGGTCGGAGTAGGAGGCGACGTATTCCACCCGGAAGTTGTCGGTCAGAAACAGGTAGCCAAGGGCGATCGAGGCCAGGGTGGTGGCGGCCGCGGCGCTGAGCAGCCCCCGTTTGCCGGCCTGCACCAGGCGCAGATTGTTGCGTCCCAGGCCGGCCAGCAGCAGCCCCATGGCCAGCAGGGTGAAGGCCAGGGCGGCGAACTGGGCAATAATTCCGAAAGTAATCACTGGCGAACCTCCTGCTCGGGTTTGGATTCATATTTCGACGGGCACTTCACCAGCAGGGTCCGGGCATGGAAGAGGTTTTGCCCCCGGTCGTAGGTTCCCTCGAGCAGGGCCTCGATGTCGGCCTTGAAGGCGTCGGGCCGGGCGCCACGGTAGACGGCGTCGATCTGCTGCTGCGGCTGGTTTTCGTCGCGGAGAGAAAAGCGCAGCACCAGGTCGCGCTGGTTGTAGTCGATGCTGCCTTCGATCACCTGGCCGCCGACGCGCACCGCCTGGTTCCGGTCCAGCTGTTGCCCCAGGGCCGAGGTTTTCAGTTCGGCGACCGTCATGTAGTAGACGCTGGTGCTGGAGAGGCCGCGGTAGATCAGCAGGCCGACGCCGGCGACGATGACCAGGATGGCCAGCAGGGCTTTGCGGTTCGATTTGTTCATCTGCTCAGCTCTCGTTGCTTCCGGGTTGCGGGTTCGGGGCGGATCTGGACGAGATGAATGAGCACGGGTTGTGCCAGCCGTGGGAAAGCCGCGGTCGATCGTTCCATGTAGGCGGGAACAAAGAGAAAAAACGGCTGTCTGGCAGAATGGCGGCGCGCTGCGGAAGGTGCGCCGGGTGCGACAATAAGGGCCGGTGGGACAAATTGTCGCAGTGAATGGAGGCCGGTTCAGGGAGGGCGGGGTCAGTCGCGCAGCTTGCGCTGGATGGTCTTGCGGTTGATGCCGAGCAGGGCGGCGGCCTGTACCTTGTTGCCGTTGCAGAGCCGCAGGACATGCCGGATGTAGTCGCGTTCCAGTTCCGCCAGGGGCTTGACGTCGGTCCAGCGGAACTGTTTGTCGGGACGCAGGCTGGTGAGGATTTCCGGGGGCAGGTCGCCGAGCCCGACCTGCCCTCCTTCGCAGAGGTAGCTGCAGCGCTCGACCAGGTTCTGCAGTTCCCGCACGTTGCCGGGCCAGGCGTAGTCGAGCAGGGCGCGCAGTACTTCGGAGGAGAATTCGAGCGGCCGCCCGGCGGCGGCGCAGCGGGCGGTGAACTCCTGCAGCAGCAGCGGGATGTCCTCGCGGCGCCGGCGCAGGGGCGGCAGCTCGATGCGGAAGGTGGCGATCCGGTAGTAGATGTCCTCGCGGAAGTGGCCCGCGCGGGCCTCCTCGAGCAGGTTGCGGTTGGTGGCGGCCAGCACCCGCACGTCGAAATCCCGCAGCTCGGCACCGCCGACCGGCCGCACCTGGCGCTCCTGCAGGGTGCGCAGCAGCTTGGCCTGCAGCGGCAGGGGCATCTCGCCGATCTCGTCCAGCAACAGGGTGCCGCCCTGCGCTTCGAGGAACAGGCCGGGCTTGTCGTCGACGGCGCCGGTAAAGGCACCGCGCACATGGCCGAAGAGTTCGCTTTCGAGCAGCTCGGCGGGCAGCGCCGCGCAGTTGACGGCGACGAAGGGGCCGGCGCGACGTGGCGAGCTGCGGTGGATCGCTCGGGCGACCAGCTCCTTGCCGGTGCCGGTCTCCCCCTCGATCAGCACTCCGCCCTCGGCCGGGGCGACCTTGTCGATCAGGGTCAGCACCCTGGCCATGGCCCGGCTGCGGCCCACCAGTTCAGGGTGCGCCGTCCCCCGGGTCAGGCGTTCTTCCAGTTCGGCGACCCGGCGGCGCATGGCCAGCTCCCGTTCGGCGCGCTTGACGGTGATCAGCAGCTGCTCGGTCTTGAACGGCTTGATCAGGTAGTCGTAAGCGCCGCGATCGATCAGCCGGACCGTGTCGTTGATGTCGCCGAAGGCGGTGATCAGGATCACGAACGGGGAGAACCCCGGCACCTCCTTGACCCGTTCGAGCAGGGTGACGCCATCCATCGACGGCATGCGGATGTCGCTGATGATCAGCTCGAAGGTCTGTTCGGCAAGCCGCTCCAGGGCCTGTTCGCCGTCTCCGGCCGTGGTTACGGCGTAGCCCCGCTCGCCGAGTACGTCGCTGAGCAGTTCCCGCATCTGCGGCTGGTCATCGACGATCAGGATGCGCAGGGGGGGCGGACTGGTCATGGTTCGAGCCTCTCGTGCCGGAGGGGAAAGGTCATGACGAAGCGGGCGCCGCCGCCCGGCCGGTCTTCGATCCGGATGGTGCCGCCGTGGTCCTCGACGATACTGGCGCAGATGTAGAGCCCCAGCCCGGTTCCTTCGCCGACATCCTTGGTGGTAAAGAACGGCTCGAAGACCTTTTCCCGCAGCGGTTCGGGAATCCCCGGGCCGTCATCTTCGAAAAGGATCCGCAGGTGCTCTTCCGTCCGTTCCGAGGCGACCCGGATCCGCACCCGCTCTCCGGCCGCCTGGATTGCATTGAGCATCAGGTTGACGAACAGCTGGCGCAGGGCGTTGGTGTCGCCGGTCATGCCGGCCACCTGCAGGTCGAGCTCCAGTTCGACCTGCAGCTCGCGCCCGGAGCAGCGCATGCGGCACAGGCTCAACGCTTCGTGCAGCAGACCGGCCAGGTCGATCTCTTCCCAGCACTTGATATCCTGCCGCGAGAAGGCCAGCAGCCGCTCGATGAGACCGGCGATCTGCTCGCTCTGGTCGATGATCGACTCCAGGGCCCTGCGGCCGGGGTCGTCCGCGTCCAGCCGCCCCAGCAGCTGCTCGGCGCGGCCGATGATGACGTTGAGGGGGGTGCCGATCTCGTGCGCCATCCCCGAGGTGAGCTGGCCCACCGAGGCGAGTTTCTCCGCGTGGCGCAGGCCCCGCTCCAGTTCCAGCTTCTGGCGGTAGAACTCCTCACGCGAGCGGTGCTGTTCCTCCAGGCTGACCGCCATCCGGTTCAGTTCCTCCACCAGCCGGTCGAGGTCGGGGACGCCACTCGGCTCGATCCGCAGGGCGAGATCACCGGTGCCGAGCCGGCGGGCGGCGGCGGCCAGCTTCTGCAGCGGCTGACCGATGTTCCAGCGGGTGATCAGGCTGATGACCGCGCCCAGACCGAGAATCAGTGCCAGGGTGAAAAAGAGGAAACGGCGGGTGAGCCCCGCCAGGGTGCGGTTGACCTGCTGCAGCGGCAGCACCACCTCGAGGGCGCCCTGGGGGGCACCTTCGGGGCCCCGGACCGGCACGATGATCGAAAAGAACTGTTCGGTGCCGGTTTCGATGATCTTTTCGTGGCCCCTGTCGCCAAGGGTGCTCAGATCGATTCGCTGGTGGGGCAGGGCGAGGGGATTGCACTCGGCACAGGCGATGCCGGTCGGGGCCCCGTCGCGGGCATAGAAGCGGAGCATGGGCGGCGGCTCCCATTCGCGTGGGGCGATATCGGCGAGCAGACGGTTCAGATCGACCGCCGGGTCGCCGGGATGATAGAAACGCAGCACCGCTGCCAGGGATCGGGCCATCAGCCGGGCTTCGGCACGGACCCCGGCGAGCAGGTGGGCCCTTTCATCCTGGATCGACACATAGCCAAGGGTCGCGGAAGCGACGGTGACAAGGGCAAACAGATAAAGGAAGATTCGGGTCGCGATGCGCATCTGGCCGGTCTCTGTCCTTCAGCAGAAATTGTCTGTTCAGGAACTGCAGCAATCGTCCCGGCCGCCCCGGCGCGGGCGCAGGTTCCAGCCGATCAGGGCCAGCAGCAGGATGGCCGAGACGGTGGCCAGGGGGGAGCCGGCACCGGTTTCGGCGGGGGCCAGCCAGTCGCCGATATGGATGCCGGCAGCAGCATAAAGCCGGTTGACCAGCCAGCCGAACAGCAGCGAGCAGACGGCGATGCTGACCAGGTAGCGCAGGGTGGCGGCGCGGCCGAGCTGGCTGCCGACCACCGTCAGGGTGGCGGCATTGGTGGCCGGTCCGGCGAGCAGGAAGACCAGTGCGGCACCGGGAGAGAGGCCCTTGAGCACCAGGGCGGCGGCGATCGGAGTCGAGGCGCTGGCGCAGATGTAGAGCGGAATGCCGATGCCGAGCATCAGCAGCAGCGAGAGCAGTTCATTGGCGAAGACGCGCTGGAACAGGGCATCCGGGATCAGGGTCGAGAGCACTCCGGCGACCAGGATGCCGAGCAGCAGCCATTTGCCGATGTCGCCGAGCAGGTCGCCGAAAGCGTAACCGAGCCCCTGGCGCAGCCGGACCGGCAGCGACGGGCGGTCGGGTGGCGACGGGGAACCCCCGTCGTTTTCCGCCGGTCAGCCGCAGCCCGGCGGTTCGGCCGGCCGGTCGGCCGGAGCCGGTTCGGGCGGTTCCGGCAGCCGGTTGATCCACAATCCGGCGAAGATGGCGGTGACAAAGGCCGCCAGCGGCCGCAGCAGGGTCATCAGCGGATCGAGCAGGGCCCAGGTGATGGCCATCGAGTCGACCCCGGTCTCCGGGACCGAGATCAAAAAGGAAGCGGTTGCGCCCTTGCTGGCGCCCTGTTTGCGCAGCCCGATGGCGGCCGGGATCACGCCGCAGGAGCAGAGTGGCAGGGGGATGCCGAACAGCGAGGCCTTGATCACCGCTCCGGCGCCGTTGCGGCCGAGATGGCGGGCGACGGCGTCGTCGGGAATCAGGGCCTTGAGCAGTCCGGCGACGAAAAATCCGAACAGGACGTAAGGGGCCGATTCGAGCAGAACCTGCCAGCATTCACGCAGAACGTCGAGCAGCAGATCGAGCATCAGAGACAGCTTTCGATATGGGTGCGCATGTCGCTCATCACCTGGCGGATATGCGCGTCTTCCAGCTGGTAGTAGACCATCTTGCCTTCCCGTCGGAAGCGGACCACTCCCTGGCCGCGCAGCAGCCTGAGCTGGTGAGAGACGGCCGAGACGCTGAGTTCGAGCAGGGCCGCCAGATCACAGACACAGAGTTCACCGGTCGCCAGGGCGTGCAGGATCTTCAGCCGGGTCGGGTCGCCGAGCAGCTTGAAGGTGGCGGCGACTTCGGCAAGAACCGGTTCCGTCGGCAGCTGCCGGGCCGCCCGGTCGATGCGCTGTCGGTCGACGTCCGTGATTTGACAGACATCGGTGTCCACTTTTTTCATTCCTGATTATTGAGCAAGTGTTCAAGTGTTGAGCATAGAATGCCCCCTTTGCCGGCCAGAGTCAAGTCCCGGCCTCAATGCTTCTTTTCGTGGTCGCCGGCGGGCTTGCACCAGAGCTCGTCGTAAACCGCCCGGGCCAGCTGCGTCAGGCTCAGCGGTTTCTTCAGGAATCCCCCTGCTCCCAGCCGCAGAGCTCCGCGAACGTCGGCCGACTCGGCCTGGCCGCTGACGATGAGGGTCTTCTGCCCCGGATGGAGAGCGAGTATGCGGCGGTAGGTTTCGAGACCGTTGAGGCCGGAGGGCATGACCATGTCGAGCAGAACCAGGTCGACGGGCTGCCGGCGGAGCAGGGTGAGGGCCGCTTCGCCGCTTTCCGCCGCCAGCGCCTGGTAGCCGAGATGCCTGAGCATGGCGCAGGCGACCTGCCGCACCTCCGGTTCGTCATCGACGACCAGCACCCGGGTGGCCGGGTTCCGGGAGCGCGGCGTCTCGGTTTCGCTGGAAGGGGCGGCTTCCGCCGGCTGGCCGCCGGCCGGCAGGTAGATGTCGAAGGTGCAGCCGGGATCCTTGGCGGACAGGTCGATGAAGCCGCCATGGTCATGGACGATCGACCAGCAGATGGCCAGGCCGAGCCCGGTGCCGCTGCGCCCCTGGGCCTTTTTCGAGAAGAAGGGGTCGAAGATGCGGCCCAGATGTTCCGGGTCGATGCCACAGCCGTTGTCGCTGACCCGTAACCGGACGTAATGTCCCGGTGGAATGGTTTCATAGCCCGCGAAGGCCTCAGTCAGGGTGATGGCACGGGTTTCGACCAGGATGCGCCCCTGCCGTTCACAGGCCTCCATGGCGTTGATGACCAGGTTCATCAGCACCTTGCGCAGATGGGTTGCGGTGCCGATGACCGGCGGCAGGTCCGGGCCGAGATCGAGGGTGAGGCCGGCGTCGTGCCGGCTGCTGACGTCGGCGTATTCGGGTGAATCGAGATAGTCGCTGACGACCTGGTTGAGATCGACAGGATCCTGACGGCTGGCGCTGTTGCGGGAAAGAACCTGCATGTCACTGACGACGGCGGCGATCCGGTTGCCCGCCTCGCGGATGGCGACCAGCTGCTCCCGCTGGCGGGGAGAGAGATGGCCTTCCTCGAGCATCAGGTCGGGCAGGGCGACAACCCCCATCAGCATGTTGTTCAGGTCGTGGGCCACGCCGCCGGCCAGCATGCCGATCGCTTCCATCTTCTTGGCCTGGTGCAGCTCCTCGCTCATGGCGCGCAGGGCTTCCTCGTTTTGCAGCTGGCGCCGCAGGTTTCGCTGGATCTCCTGCTCCTGGCGCACGACCGTACGGGCCTGGCGGAGGTGAAAGACCAGCAGGAGGAAGGTGAGCAGGCCGAGGCTGCCGAGGACTTTCGGTGTGGAATCGGGTTCCCGGCGGACCGTATAGCCGAGCAGGGCGATGATGTTGCCGTTGAAATCGCGGACCGGATAGGTGATGTCGAGGGCGCCGACATCCCGGTAGTCTTCGTCGAGAAAGACGATGTCGCCGCTGGTGAAGGCTTCGATGTCCTCCGGATGGGCGGGCTGGCCGACGCGGCTGGGCAGGCTGCTGGCGATGTGCCGGTAGCTGCCGTCGGCGGCCCTGGCGATGACACTGAGACGAACGATGCGCGGGTCGCTGGCGACCAGTCGGTCGATGCGCTGCTGGATCAGTCCGGTTCTCTGGGCGATCTCACGGGGCGGGCCGTCGTGCAGGATGTCGGCGATGGCGACCTCGAGAACCCGGCAGCGGCTGAGGGCCTCGAGGCGGAACTTGTCTTCGTGGGCCCGGTTCATGGTGAAAAGGGACCAGCCGACGAAGAGGAGCAGGCAGACGAGAATGGCGGCCGGAAACAGGCCCTGGAGATGATAAGACAGGCTGCCGGCGGGCTGTGAGCGGATCATTCGTGCTCCTTCCCTCTCTGAACACATTAACCGGCTTTTGCAAAGTTCTGGCCAGACCTGAATCAGTGAGCTTGTCTCCGGCGAATAGCGCAAGCCATTTTCATCACGCCGTAATCTGCGATGAAGGCGGATGACCTGCCTGTGCTTCCCAAAAATCACCGGCGAACCTAAGGGTGCGCCTTAGGTTTTTGAAAACCACATTCAGGCCAAGCACCTGCACTCTTCATCCGGCACAAACCCACTGATTCAGGCAGAGAGAGGCGCCCGGATGGGCCCTTCGGCCGACGGGCGAGGGACGAAGGGCCGGTTTTTCGGCCGGCGGCCCGGTCTTTTGCCCGAGGTGCGCCCCGGGTCGTCGCAGCCGGCTAGTCGACGATCTGCCAGCTGCCGTCGGGTTGCCGGCAGGCGGTGCCGTAGGCACGTTCTTCCCTGCCGTCGATGGTGACGGTCTGCAGGTACTCCCGGCAATAGGTTCCCTGGGCGGTCTGGTAGGTCCGCAGCGGGGTCAGGGTTCCGGAATGTCCGCTGTCCGGGTTCCGCCAGTGTCCGGTCTGGTGGCTGGGAAGGGTCTCCAGGCTCTGTTGGGCGTTGTGCTGCATGGCCAGTCTGTCGGCCTGGTCGAGGGAGCGGCCGATCTCCTGGCCGATCATCGCCCCGGCCAGGGTTCCGACGGCGACGGCGACCAGGCGGCCGTGTCCATGGCCGAGGGCCGATCCGAGCAGGGCCCCGGTGCCGGCGCCGAGCAGGGTGCCGCCGCGTTGCTTCGGACCGGCGCCGGGGGCGCATCCGGCAAGGAGCAGGGCGGCCAGCAGGATCCAGACGAGATGTTTTTTCATGAACGTTCTCCTTTTCGGGCTCGCAGGTGGCGACCGTTTTCTTTTTTTGACGTTGCCGGCGCGGAAAGGTTTACACCTGAATCAGTGAGCTTGTCACCGGCGAATAGCGCAAGCCATTGACCTGCCTGCGCTTCCCAAAAATCACCGGCGAACCTAAGGGTGCGCCTTACGATTTTTGAAAACCGCATTCAGGCCAAGCGCTTACACTCTTCATCCGGCACAAACCCACTGATTCAGGTTTACAGAAAAATCGAAGACGGGTTGTCTTGGCGTCGCATCCGGTGGATGACGCAGGGGTTGGCATTTCTCTTGCTCGGAACACGGGTCTGTTCTGAACCGGCAGGTACAATTCACGCTTTTCGGCGACCAGGGGGCTGCGTGCGCAGCAAAGAGGCGATTCGACAACTGATCTGGCTGGTTTTTCTTGGCTGTCTGTTCTTCGGCCAGGCCGGCGGTCTGATGGCGACCTGCTGTCCGGGCGTCGGTGCCGTGGGCTGTGAACAGGTCCATGAACAGGCTTCGGGCTCGCCCTGCCCGCCTGTTGCGGCTGCCGCCGGAGGCTGCTGCACTCCCTGTTACGGACATCATCCCGGGCAGGAGGTGGAGCGGGCGCCGCTGCTTCCCCAGTTGCCGACCTTCCGTTCTGTCGCCGGGCTGGTCTTTCTGGTCCCCCCCGCATTGCCGTGGGATCTTCGTGAGGCCGGGCTGACGGGTTTCGGTCGCAGCCTGCCGGCTCCGCAGCAAAATCCCGCCCTGACAGCCCTCCGGTCGACCGTTCTTCTGCTGTAAGCCGAACGGTACCGTGCCCAGGTTCGGGGGGAATCGGTCGTCGTCGATCTGCATGCCGGTTCCCGTGTGTCCACGACAGGGTACCGACCGGCGCTCGCCGGTGGGTGCCGCCAGGCTCAAGCAGGAGTATTTTTCGTGACCGAAAAGCAGGAACCATCCTTTTTCGCCATCATCTGGGACTTTTTCTGTTCGCTCAAACTGGCCATCGTCACCCTGATTCTGCTGGCGATCACCTCGATCATCGGCACCGTCATCCAGCAGGGTCGCCCGGCGCAGGAGTACATCCAGGAGTACGGAGAGACCGCCTACCGGATCTTTGTCGCTCTCGACTTTGTCGACATGTACCACTCCTGGTGGTTTCTTACCCTGCTCAACATCTTTGCCATCAACCTGGTCTGCTGTTCGATCAAGCGTCTGCCGCGCATCCTGAAGCTGGTGCGGCAGCCGGAACTGACACCGGACGAAAGGCACTACCGGACCCTCGCCAACCGTGACGAATTCACGGTGGCGGAGGATGCCGGATCTCTCCGGGAACGACTGGTCGCCCTGGTCGGCGACCGGTTCGCCGCGCCGGTGGTCAACGAGAAGGACGGGCGTATCCATCTGTTCGCCCAGAAGACGGCCTGGGCCCGCTTTGGTGTCTACGCGGTGCACGCCTCGATCCTGATCATCTTCGCCGGTGCCATCATCGGTAATGTCTGGGGCTACAAGGCCTATGTCAACATCGTCGAAGGAGGCAGCACCAGCCAGGTCTGGCCGCGTGGCAGCGAGACGCCCATCCCCATCGGTTTCGAGGTGCGCTGTGACGATTTCGAGGTCACCTACTATCCGGGAACCCGGCGTCCCAAGGAATTCACCAGTGACCTGGTGGTGCTGGAAGACGGCAAGGAAGTGTTGCGCAAGACCATCGAGGTCAACGATCCCCTCACCTGGCGTGGGCTGACCTTCTACCAGTCGAGCTACGGGCCGGCCGGTGACCCGGTCTTCGATCTGGTCGTCACCGAGCAGAAGACAGGCGAACAGGTGAAGGTCCGGGCGAAACTGGGCGAACACGTACCGTTGCCCGGCGGCGCTTCCTTCGCCGTGACCGATTTCACCGACAGCTACCAGAACTTCGGGCCGGCGATCCAGCTGCATGTCAACAGCAAGGATGGTCGGCATGGCCGCCCCTTCGTGGTGCTGCAACGGTTCCCCGATTTCGATGCCCGGCGCGGTGGTGCCTATGCTTTTGTCCTCAACGGTTTCGAGCAGCGCTTCTACACCGGTCTGCAGGTGGCCAAGGATCCCGGCGTCTGGGTGGTCTGGCTCGGCTGTTTCCTGATGGTGGCCGGCTGTTTCGCCGCCTTCTTCCTGTCGCACCGGCGCATCTGGGTCAGCATCGAGCCGGTGGCGGATGGCAGCCTGGTGCGCGTCGGCGGTCATGCCCACCGCAACCAGCCGGCCTTCGCCCTCTGGTTCGATCAGTTCACGACCCGGCTGCGCGATGATCTGGCGGCCGGTCCGACGGGCGCGTCCGTCCGGAAGGCCCGGGATGATGTCTGAGCCCTGATACAGGCCTTAACCCCTGAACGAGGGAGTCTCGCATGCTCAGTGTCAAGTTTTTCAATTTCACCACCATCGCCTATTTCGGCGCCATG
>CAYTVY010000073.1:0-12671 GCA_964441925.1 uncultured Geothermobacter sp. | reverse complement strand
GGTCAACATCAAAAAAGGCACGGGCCGCGGGGTGCGCCCTGCCGGTTGGGAGACCTTGCATGCCTTCCAGGTTCGAGAAATTCCTGCAGAAGGAATCGTCGGTCGGCATACTCTTGATGCTGGCGACGGCGTTGGCGATGTTGTTCGCCAACACCCCGTTGCAGGCGCTGTACGATGCCATCCTGGCCACGCCTTTCGAAGTGCGCCTCGGTCGGTTTCTGCTCATCGCCAAGCCGTTGCTGCTGTGGATCAACGACGGCCTGATGGCCATCTTCTTTCTGCTGATCGGTCTCGAGGTCAAGCGTGAGGTCATGGTCGGCCAGCTGTCCAGCCGGTCTCAGGTGGCCCTGCCCGGCATCGCCGCCCTGGGGGGCATGGTGGTGCCGGCGCTGTGCTACGTCCTGATCAATATGGGAGACGCTTCGGCGCTCAATGGCTGGGCGATTCCCGCGGCCACCGATATTGCCTTCGCGCTGGGCGTGCTGGCCCTGCTCGGCAGGCGGGTGCCGCCGTCTCTGCGTATCTTCCTGCTCGCTCTGGCGATCATGGACGACCTCGGAGCGATCATCATTATCGCCCTCTTCTACTCCGGAGACCTGTCCACCGGCATGCTGGTGATGGCCGCCACCTGCCTGCTGGTCCTGTTTCTGCTCAACCGGTTTCAGGTCGAACGGCTGGCGGCGTACATCACCGTCGGAGTCTTTTTGTGGATCTTCGTTCTCAAGTCGGGGGTGCATGCCACGCTTGCCGGGGTGGCGCTGGCGTTTGCCATACCGCTGAAAGGCCGCCGGGATGAAAACCGGTCTCCGGCGGGCAAGCTGGAGCACGATCTGCACCCCTGGGTCAACTTCCTGATCCTGCCGGTGTTCGCCTTTGCCAATGCCGGCATCCCGCTGGCGGGCATGGGGCTGGGCGATCTGTTTCACCCGGTGCCGCTCGGCATCATGGTCGGCCTGGTGCTCGGCAAGCTGGTGGGGGTGTTCGGCAGTTCGGTCCTGGCCATCAAGATCGGCCTGGCCCGGCTTCCCGCGGGGGCGACCAACCGGCATCTGCTCGGCGTGGCGGCTCTCTGCGGCATTGGTTTCACCATGAGTCTGTTCATCGGTGGTCTGGCTTTCGAACATGTCGGCGGCGATGCCGCAGCCTATCTGCTCAGCCATCGCCTCGGCATCCTGAGCGGCTCGCTGGTGGCCGGCCTGCTCGGTTACGGCATTTTGTGGCGGTCGGGGAAAGACCCGGCGTGAGCGAGTGATCGGAGAATCGTTTTCTGAATGACCCTGAAGCGTATCGTTTACGGTCTGCTGCTGGCGCTGTTCTGGCTGCCCGGCGTCCTGCCGGCAGCCGAACCGGTTGCCACCGAGCATCCTGCCGAGCTGGCTTTCCCCGGCATCAGCGAACTGGGAGCCCGCCAGGCCCAGGTGGTCGAGCTGCTGCGAGAGGCTGATGCCCGGGTGCGCTCACTGACCGAGCTGGACGGGCTGGCCGAGCAGCTGGCCAAAAGTGAGGCGGCCATCGAGGAGTTGCGGCAGAAGGTGGCAGCCATGGGGAATCCGCAGGACTGGTATGTCGACCGGTTGCTGCAGGTCAACAATGAGTACCGCTTGCGGGACCGGGAACTGGCCGCACTGCAGCAGGAACTGACCGGCCGCCAGCAGGCGGTGGAGGAGATCCGGCAGAAGGTGGGGGCCGAAATCGCCTTCTGGAAGAAGTGGCGGGCGGAACTGAAGCGGCAGAAGGAGAAGGTGCCCGACAAGACCTTTCGCCAGGTCGCCGGCGAGCTGGCCCGCTTCGACGCCAGCTTGCAGAAGGTGTCGGCCGCCATCCTGGCGCTGCAGGAAAAGGTGGTTGCCCGGCAGAAGGCGGTCGGCAAGGATCTCGACCGGTTTTCCCTGGCTCTGGAAAAATTGCGCCAGGCGACTTTCCGCAAGAACGCCCCCTCTTTCGCCAGTCCCGATTTTTACGTCCAGCTCAGGCCGGAGCTGCTGGCGGCTGTTCGTGCCGGACTGAAAAACGCGCTCGTCGTCGACCGGCAGTATCTGAAAGAGCATGCCTGGTGGTTCGGCTTGATGTGTCTCACCCTGCTGGCAAGCGGCATTCTCATCCGCACCTATCGCAGTCGCTTTCTGCAGACCAGGGAATGGATCTTCTTTCTCCGGCATCCCTGGGCGGCGGGCGGATTCGTCGCCGTGGTCGCCTTTGCTCCCCTCTTTCCGGCACCGCCGCCGCTGGTCCGTTTCGCATTCCTCGGCTGGGGCGTGCTGGCCGCCACCCGTCTGGCCGCCTCGCTGCTGGAGAACCGGCGTCAGGCGCGGGTGCTGATGCTGGCGGCGCTGCTTCTGTTGTTGACCACCGCTTTTCGTTTCATGGCGCTGCCGCAGCCGCTCTACCGGATCTACATTGCCTTTCTGGCGCTGCTGGCCATTCCCCTGCTGGTCCGGCAGATCAGGATTTCCCGTGACATGCGCAAGGAGGGGGGAGGGCGCCTCTTTCGCGTGTTGCTGCGAACCGCCCTGGTCGTCCTCTGTGTTTCGCTGCTCAGCCAGGTCAGCGGTTACATGAATTTTTCCTTCTGGCTGCTGCAGGCCACCTTCGAGACCGGAATGGTGTTCCTGTTCGCCACCATGGCCCTGCGCATCGGCAAGGGAGGCATCGCTTTCCTGCTCGGGCGCATGGAACGGGCCCGCAAGCCCTTCTTCCGCGAGTTCGCCGGCGAGCTGGTGATCCGGCTCGAACGTCTGCTGCGGCTGGCGGTGGCCTGCTACAGCCTGCTCTATCTGTTGCCCGTCTGGCGGGTGTTCGGCTCGATCGGCGAGGCCTACGACTTTTTCGCCGAGCTGAAAATCACCCTGGGAACGGCGGAAATTTCCTTCCGCATGGTGTTGCTGGCAACCCTTTCACTCTATTTTTCGCTGCAGATTTCCTGGTTGTTGCAGGCGATTTCCGAAATCCAGGTTTTTGTCCCCAAGGGGGTCGATCGAGGTGTCCGGGATGCCGTCAAGAAGCTGATGCACTACGGTGTGGTGCTGATCGGTTTCCTCTTTGCCCTGAGCAGTCTCGGCATGAGCCTGCAGAACTTCGTGGTGGTGCTGGGAGCCCTGGGGGTCGGCATCGGCTTTGGCCTGCAGGACATGGTCAACAATTTTCTCTCCGGCCTGATTCTGCTGTTCGAGCGCCCGATCAAGGTCGGTGATTTCATCGTCGTCAACAACGAATGGGGCGACATCAAGAAGATCGGCCTGCGCTCGACGGTGGTGGAAACCATCGATCACGCGGAAATCATCGTGCCCAATTCGCAGCTGATTTCCGAGAAGGTGACCAACTGGACCCTCTCCTCCCGGGTGGCCCGGCTGGTGGTGCCGGTCGGTGTGGCCTATGGCAGTGACGTACCGCAGGTGATGAAGATTCTGACCGAAGTCGCCAGTGAACACCCCGACACGGTGACCGATCCGCCGCCGAGCATCCTGTTTGTCGCCTTCGGGGAGAGCTCGCTCGATTTCGAGATCCGGGTCTTCGTGCGGGACATCGCCTCCCGCTTTCGCATCCGCAGCGAAATCCTCCAGCAGATCGATGCCCGCTTTCGCGCCGGCGGCATCGAGATCCCCTTTCCCCAGCGCGACCTGCACCTGCGTTCGGTCGACCGGCGGCTGGTCGACCGGCGGCGGCCGGACGGCGGGGCTGGCGACTGATGCGCCGTGTCCTGCAACTGTAAAAGGCCGTTTGCGGATCATCCCATTCCACAGCATTCGACTTACGGTTCAAAATCCGCATGTCTCGTCAGTTGGCGGCCTTATCCCCGAATTTCTTCGCCAGGCTGGTCAGCCTTCAAAAAAAACCCCGCCGGATGGCGGGGTTTTTTGCGGTCAGGTGCCGGCTCTTCAGTGGGCTTCCTCTTCGGTGTAGAAGGCCGGGAAGATCATGTTGAGGAAGTAGAAGATGACGAACGGGGTGACGGCCACCAGCAGGGCGCCGCCCAGGCCCTCCTTGAAGGTCTCCAGGCTGTCGGGCATGATCGGCAGCTGGTAGTGCATGAAGCCGGCGAACGACAGCGAGAAGGCCTGGCCGCCGATGACGACGTTCCAGCGCATCATCAGTACGCCGAACAGGACCAGAATGCTGGCGACACAGGCCCGGCGGGTGGTCAGCCCCGGCAGCAGCAGCATCAGGAAGGGCAGGGCGTTGCCGATGCCGTACTGCATGACGAAGATCTTGAAGAAATCGTGCTCGTAGATGACCTGGCGCAGGATGTCCCAGGATTTGACCGCCGTGTAGCCGCGGAAGATGATGTCGAGCAGCTCCAGGGTGATGGCCAGGGTCATGAAGATCAGCAGGTACTTGGAGGTCATGCGGGTTTCGTAGGTCTGCACGTCCCGCAGCTGGTCCTCGGTGATCTCCATGGTGCCGGCGACCTGTTCGGGCAGGAAGAAGGTCTTGCCCCGCTTCAGGGCCCAGCGCCGCAGCCACATGAAAACGGCGTAGCAGAGGATGCACAGGGCGATGCCGGAGACGACCGCCGACATGATGAAGATGACCGGCATCAGCGGGGTCATCCAGAGGGCGTTGGCCTTGACCGAGCCGAAGATGAAGCCGGCGTAGCCATGCAGGAAGCAGGCGACCGGGATGCCGAGGCCGGCCAGGAACTTGATCGCCTTGTGGTCGGCCGCCAGTGCCTCCGGGCTGATGTCGCGGGCGCCGAGGGAGATGACCTTGTAGATCATCAGCATCAGGCTCTCGATCCCGCGCCGCTGCTTCTTCTCCAGCCGGTCGATGCTCTCGACGATGAACTTGCGGTAGACGAACCAGATTTCCGAGGCGACGATGCAGCCGTAGGTGAGAAAGACGATGCCGAAGGCGGAGATGGCCGAGGTGAAATGGGGGGTCATCATGACGTGGATGCCGCGGAGCGGCTGCTGCAGGTGCAACAGCAACGGCATCATCGCCACCGGCAGCAGGGCGAAGGAGAAGACCAGGGCGAACCGGGCGATCTCCTTGAGTTTCTCCACGCCGAAGACGTGGTACAGCGAGGAGAGGACGAAGGCGCCGGCGACCAGACCGGTCATGTAGGGATAGAGAACGATCTGGATCGACCAGTAGACGTACTCGTTGGGCAGAACAAAGAGGTCCTTGATCGTCCAGGCCTCACCATGAACCATCATATGGGTTACCTGCTCAACCATGACTAGTGCACCTCCTTGTTCAGTCCAATGTAATAGACGTTGGGTTTGGTTCCGTATTCGTCACGCAGGATGCCGACCCGGTCGTTGAGCACCGCCTTGGCCACCGGGTCGTTCGGATCGCGCAGGTTGCCGATGCGCCGGGCGCCGAAGGGGCAGGCCTGGGCGCAGGCGGTGTTGCCGCCCTTGGTGATGCGGTGATAGCAGAAGGTGCACTTGTCGGCCGTGTGGACCACCGGGTGGAAGAAGCGGACACCGTAGGGACAGCCCATGATGCAGTAGCCGCAGCCGATGCACCACTTGCGGTCGACCAGCACGACGCCGTCGGCGGTCGAGTAGGTGGCGCCGACCGGACAGACCTGCACGCAGGCGGGAAGGGTGCAGTGGTTGCACAGCTTGGGAACGAAGAATCCCTGGGCGATCTCCTTGTCCCGCAGCAGGCGGGTGCCCGACTCGCCCTGGTCGACCAGCTTGCTGGTGAAGCCGTCGCGGGCCCCCTTGGGAGAATCCTTGACCACCTCGCCGCTCTTCAGCATCACGTAGCGTTCGACCCAGGTACGGGTGACGTTGGCGTCGTAGGGGATGTCGTTCTCCAGCTTGCAGGCCTTGACGCACATGCCGCAGCCGACGCACTTGTAGGTATCGACCAGGAACCCCCAGCGCAGATCCGGCCGGGAGGCCAGCACCTCCTTGGGGTCGACCAGCTCCAGGGCCGACAGGGAAACCGAGGCCCCGGCAATGAAGACCGCCGTGTTTTTCAGAAAATCACGTCTCTTCATGGTTACATATCCTCCAGGCTCGGGTTGTGCGGGTTGTGACACTCACTGCATTCCATCCCCGTGTTGTGGGTGTTCGGGTCGATGCCGGGAATGTCGTTGCGGCCGCTGGAGGGCATATAGAGTTTGCTGTGGCAGCGAATGCAGAGATCGCGGCTGCGGTCGACCACCAGTTTTTCCGGATCCTCCGGATGGTTGCGGGCCGGGCCGTGGCAGTCTTCGCAGGGAATCATCTCGTGCTGGGAGGCCGAAATGCTGGCGACCTTGTCGTCATGGCATTCGTTACAGTAGGCGGTCCCCTTGTACTTGGCGGGGAAGTCCTTCCATTCCTGCTCGTTGGACAGGCGATGGAAGCCGAAAGTGAAGCCCCGATCCTGGATGCCGAAGTCGTCAGGAACGTAGAAGAACCGGAACAGCAACAGCAAGACCACGATGCCTATGACCACGTAGAGTGGTCGCCAAACATGTCCTTTCACGTCGGTACCCCCTGTTAGAGTTGGTAATAAAACACTGTTACCTTTAGCACCGCCCCCGACCCCTGTCAACAGGAAAATGGCATAAAGGCTTTGTTATAAAAGGCAATTGCGGTTTGTTGCGATTTGTCACGGATCTGATATGGTGAACGAGCGTTAACAAAACGAAAAAGTGCTGGCATATAAATAAAAAACCGTTATAGTTTTATTGAATATTTTCGGCATAATTGTACCAAAATCCGGGCTCTTTGACGGAAGGTGTCCCGGACGACGGTTTCCGGCACCAGGGACGGTTTGTGGGGTGGCGAACCGGTGGTGGACGGTTGAACGTTATCGGCCGCCCGGCCGGGTGCGGCATCTGTCGGCGGAAAAAGGAGGTTGGTGAGCATGAAGGAAGAGCAGGCACTCGAGGCGCGGGTTGCGCGCCTCGAGCAGCAGCTGGCCGAGGTGCAGAAACGTCTGGCGCTGTTTGAGGGCGGACTGGATGCGAAAGTCCTCGAGGCGTTGCAGGACCGGGCCGATGAAACGGAGAAGGAAGGACGGAAAACCTTGGGACTGCTCGGCTGGACCGGCAAGGAATCCTTTCTGCCGCGGGTGGCGACCGTCTGTTTCATCATGGTCATGGCCCTGGCCCTGCGGACGGCGACCGACAACCATCTGATCAACCAGCAGGTGGGAACCCTGCTCGGGGTCGGTTATGCCGCTCTGCTGATTCTTGCCGGCTGGTTTCTCTATGGCCGCGGTAACGACAAGGCTCCGGTCTTTACCGGTGCCGGTGCCTTCCTGCTCTCGTCGATCGTCGTCGAGACCCAGGCGCATTTCAAGACCCTGACGCCGGTGCCGGCCTATTTCATCCTCATGATGATGGGGGCGACGCTGGCCGCCCAGAGCCAGCGTTTCCAGAAGCCCGGACCGGTGATCATCGGCACGCTCGGTATGTGTCTGGCGGGGGCCGCCATCGACTATCCCACGCCGCTCTTTTCCTATCTGGCGCCGCTTTTGCTGTTGGCCAACGTGCTGGCGTTCTATGCTTCGCGGATGAAGACTTCTTCCTGGCTGCGGTGGTTCGTCTTCGGACTGACGGTGATGATCGCCCAGGTCTGGGCCATGCGGCTCGGCATGTACCTGTTCGCCGACCAGGTGCCGCCGGAGCCGCTGGCCGAGAACTGGTTCTTCCCGCTGATCGGTATCTTCGGGCTCGGTTTCATCTTCAGCTCCTTCTTCAGTCTCTGGCGGACCGGGGAAGGGCCGATCACCGTGTTCGACAACCTGGTGCCGAGCATGACCGTGATCTGGGTGGTCTGGTCGTCCCACTATGTGCTCGAGCGGGGGGGCTCGGAGTTCTTCGGCCTGGGTGTTTCCGGGGTGCTGGCGGCCCTGCTCTGCTATTTTCTCATTCACATGCTGGCCCAGCGGGGCATCGAATACACGCCGGGAGGCACGACCCTGAGCATGGCCGGAAGCCTGCTGCTGGTGCTCTGCCTGCCGCTGGCCACCGGCAACCTGGTGACGGCGGCCGCCGTCTTCTCCGGGGTGGCGGTCTGGCTGGCCCGAATGAGTGTCAGTTGGCGGAACTCGGGAGTCCGCTGGGTCTCCTACCTGCTGCAGATCACCGCCGGTGTCAGCCTGGTCGTGGCCCTGAACCAGCATCCGGACGGCGGTAATCTGCTGGTTACCCTGGCCGGGACCGGTCTGGTGGCCATCGGCGGCATCTGTCACTATTCCTGGTCTCGAAAATATCCGCCCCTGCGTGTCGGCCGGGTTTTCGGCCGGCTGGATCCGACAGACCGCAGCGCGGCGCTGGTCTTGCTGTCCGGATTGTCGGCCGGTTTCTTTCAGGCCCGTGCTCTCCTCTACTGGGGCTTGCACCAGGTTGCCGGCAACCAGTTCGAAACCTTTGTCTGTCTGCAGTCGGTGCTGATCAACAGCGCCATTGCGGTGCTGATGATACTGGCCTGGAAGCGAAAAAGCCGTGAACTGAAGAACGTTGCCATCCTGGTGACCCTGGTGGCGGCCTTCAAGGTGTTCATGATCGACCTGCTCAGCACGAAAGGTGTGCCGCTGGTGCTCAGTGTGTTTTCCTTCGGCCTGGTGGCTTCGGTCGAGTCGGTTGTGTTGACCCGCTGGCAGAAGCTCGATGCCGAGGGGGATGGCGGGGATGTTCCGGAAGGAGAGGGATTGGAACGGCAGAAATGAGGAACCGGACAAACGGAAAAAGGCGCCACATCGTGGCGCCTTTTTCCGTTCTTGCCGCCGGCAAGCCCCTTACCAGGACTGCTCGAGAGCGTTGAGAATGTCGTTGAAGTCCTTCTTGACCGAAGCCAGGATGGCCTTGGCATAGTCGGGATTGTGGACACCGTTGGTCCCGTCGTTGCGCACCAGACGGAAGTTGTAGAGAGCTTTTTCGTAACGCTCCCAGTAGGCCTTGGTGTCCCGTTTCTTCTTGTCGGCGTTCTTGAGGGCGTCCTCGACGGTGATGCGCAGTTCGCGCAGATCGGCGATCTCGGCCTTGGTCTCCGAGGCCCAGTCGTTGAAGATGTCCTTGTATGATTCGTCGTGACAGTTGCTGCAGGTTTCGCTGGTGGGGCGGTAGAGACCCTTGGCGACGCCGGTGTGGCAGTCCTGGCAGCCGACGCCGTTGCCCCACATCAGGCCGGGTTCCCCGGCGACACCCTTGGCGCCGACGCCCTTGTTCATGTCGTACTGGGCCTCGTGGCAGCGCTGGCATTCGGCCATCTGCGGCGCTTCGCTGCCTTCGTTCTCCTTGTGGCAGGCGACACACATGTTCATGCGGTCGGTCTTGGTCGACGGGTTGTGAACCAGGCCGAAGTGACAGTCACGGCACTTGAAGTCGAAGGCCTCGCGGTGCATGGAGTGGTCGAAGTGGGTGCCGCCGACGAAGGTGTCGGTCAGGATGTCGGGCAGGCCCTTGTGTTTGCGGAACTCGGGATTCTTGACATCGTCGAGCAGCCGCATGCGGATGATCTTCATCAGCTTGACCTTCTTGCGGTAGCTCTGGTTCCCTTCATCCGAATGGCAGAAGAGGCACTGCAGGTCGGGAACCAGGTCCTCCTTGGGATTCTGCAGGATCTTGAGCTTCTCCTCCTTGGAGATGGTCAGCTGCATGTAGGTGTCCTTCAGGCCTCCCAGCTTGGCCTTGATGTAGCCGACGACACCGGGGCGGCCGTGGCAGTCGAGGCAGGAGACGCCCGCCTCGCCGTGGGCCGAGTGCTCCCAGGAGTCGACCTCGGCCAGGGGGCCGAAGCCCTGGGCGGGATGGCACATGTGGCAGAACTCCGGCTCGGAGGTCATGTGCAGAATCTGGATGTTGACGAAACCGAAGACGGCGATGAACAGGACACCGAGAAAGGTGACGAGCAGGTAGTGCCGTTTGCACCAGGCAAAAAAGTTTTTCAGACTGGCCATGAATCCGATCCTTTTGCACGTGATGGGTCAGGCCGCGGGAAGGCCTGACGGACGAAGTATACAGTATACACTTCCAAAGCGTTCAGAACCTACACGATCCGGGATTTTCATGCAATAAAAAAATGCAACGCTAGGTGCAACGGCGGTTCCCCCTCGGCGGGGGACCGGGCGGGAGTGTGGTCGCGGCCGGGGCGCGGGGAACCGGTGTCAGGGGAGGTCGGAACAAAAACAAGGGGGGAATGCGTGTATGCGCATTCCCCCCTTGTTTTTCTCTTTGCCGGTTCGGATCAGTGAGCGGCGCCGGCCAGCTGCAGAACCTGCTCGGTGAAGGGGTTGGCGAAGAGGATGATCATGGCCACGACGAAGACGTAGATGGCCAGGGACTCGATCATCGCCAGGCCGATCATCATGGTGGTCAGGATTTTGCCGGAAGCGCCGGGGTTGCGGGCAACGCCCTCGACCGCGCTCTTGATGGCCAGACCCTGGCCGATGCCGGTACCGAAAGAACCGAGTCCCATGCCGATGCCGGCAGCCAACATGCACCATGCGAAAAATTCCATTGTTCCTACTCCTTCTTCTTGCGTGTTTGTATTGTCCCTAGATTGGTTAGGGCCGAACGGTCATCCCGTTTTCGTGTCCTTCCTAGTGTGCTTCCTCGATGGCGCCGGCAATGTAGATCATCGCCAGCAGAGTGAAGACGAAGGTCTGGATGAAGGCAACCAGCACTCCCATCAGCATCATCGGTACCGGCAGCAGGAAGGGTACCAGGCCGAGGAAAATCATCAGCACGATCTCGTGGCCGTACATGTTGCCGAACAGACGCAGCGACAGGCTGAGCGGCCGGGCCAGGTGGCCGACGATCTCGATGACAAAGATCAGGGGCGCCAGCCACCAGATCGGCCCCATGAAGTGCTTGACGTACTTGATGCCGTGTTCCTTGAGGCCGACGATGTGGGTCATGGCGAAGACGGTCAGGGCCAGGGCGGCGTTGGTGTTGAGGTTGGCGGTCGGCGGTGCGAAGCCGGGAATCAGCGCGATCAGGTTGCTGACCAGGATGAACAGGGCCAGGGTGGCGACCAGCGGGAAGTAGGGCTTGCCCTTGGGGCCCATGGTTTCTTCGGCGAGGTTGGAAATGCCTTCCACCACGACCTCCAGCAGGTTCTGCAGGCCGCCGGGAATCCGCTTGACGTTGCGGCCGGCCACCAGGGCCACGACCAGCAGGATCAGCATGACCAGCCAGGTGTAGAGAACATGCTCACCGACATGCAGCTGCAGCTGCTCTTTGAGCCAGCCGAAAATCAAGAAAGGATGCGTCATGGTACCGAAGGATCCTCCGTCGTCTTATTTGAGGCGTTGCAAGGTTGTCGTCAGTACGTTGATCAGCACCGTCATCAGTCCCGCCGCCAGCGCCAGCGGATGCAGGTGCAACCGGGTCAGCAGCAGGTAGGTGGCGGCGCCGAGGCTGGCCAGGCGGATCATGTAACCGATCTGGAACCCGCCGACCGATGCCTGTCCCGGAAAGTCGAGCATGCGGCGCAGCGCCCGGTGTCGCCAGTGGTGGCCGCAGATGGCAACCAGCCCGCCGGCGAAGACGCCGAAACTGATGCGTGGCGACTGCCAGGGCAGGCTGAGCAGCACCAGGATCCCGAGGATAAGCCAGTTGCGCCTGGCCATCCGGCGCAACAGTTCCTCGTCAGGGCTCCGGAGGGCGCTGGTCATCATTCTCGCTGTTCTTCTGGCGACGCAGTTCCCGCTGGGTGAGGATGTAGACGTTGCGGAACCCGGCGGCGATGCCGATACCCAGCCAGATGAGCGTCATCCACGGCGATGTCTGCAACCACCGGTCGAGGTAGTGGCCGATCGCCAGCCCGATCATGCATGCCGCAACGAGCGAGATGCCGACGCCGGACAAAAAACCCAGTGATCTGATAAGTTGGCGCCGGTTCTCAGCCATGGCAAATTGTATACAGCATACAATCGGGTTAAAGCCTGTCTTTATTAGCACAGGGGCCAGGGGGTGTCAATTTATTTTCGGCGGCGCCCGCCCGCGGGAACGGGCGCCGCCGGGTGACCGGTGTCAGAGCCGGGAGAATACCCTTTCCGCGGCGGCGATGGTGGCGTCCAGGTCCTCCCGGCTGTGGGCGATGCTCATGAAGCCGGCCTCGAACTGGGAGGGGGCGAGGTTGACCCCTTCGTCGAGCATGCCCCGGAAGAAGCGGGCAAACAGCTCGGTATCGCTTTTGGCCGCGTCGGCGAAGGAGTGAACGGGGCCTGCCTGGAAATAGGTGCAGAACATGCCGCCGACCCGCTGCAGGCAGGTGGGGAAGGAGGCCTTTTCGGCTGCAGCTTTCAGCCCCTGTTCGAGGTAGGCGCTCTTCTCCTCGATCTGCTCGTAGAAGCCGTCCTCGCGGAGCAGCTGCAGGGTGGCGATGCCGGCGCTCATCGCCAGCGGATTGCCCGACAGGGTGCCGGCCTGGTAGATGCCGCCTTCCGGCGACAGGTGGTCCATGATCTCCCTTTTGCCACCGAAGGCGCCGACCGGCAGGCCGCCGCCGATGATCTTGCCGAGGCAGCAGAGATCGCCGCGGACGCCGAAACGCTGCTGGGCGCCGCCGTAGGCGACGCGAAAACCGGTCATGACCTCGTCGATGATCAGGACGATGCCCTCCTCGTCGCAGAGCCGGCGCAGCCCTTCGAGGAAGCCGGGCTGCGGTGCGACACATCCCATGTTGCCGGCGATCGGCTCGAGGATGATGCAGGCGATCTCCCCCTTGTTGGCGTCGACCAGCCGCCGGACTTCGTCGAGATCGTTGTAGGTTGCCGTC
>CAYTVY010000072.1:0-12798 GCA_964441925.1 uncultured Geothermobacter sp. | reverse complement strand
GACGAGGGACGAGGGACGAGAAAAGACTGGCCTGAACACCGGACGAACCCAAGCGGAAAGGAATCCGGAGCGAGGAGTTTTTCGTCAAATCAAGGAAGCCGAGCGAAGGCGCCGGAGGCGTAGCCGAAGCTGCGGCGACGCAGGCTGTGCACCGGCATACAACTCGTGCAGAAAGGTGACAGAAACGAGGATTTTTCCACGAGGTCAAGACGTCGAGCACGGTTCAAGGAGGCGTAGCCCAAACTACGTCGACGCAGACCGCGCGCAGACAACGCAGAGATCGTGGAAAAAGACCGTTTCCCGGTAGCAATGGAACTGATTGACCAGCACACCAAACGCATCATGGAAGGCTGCAAGGAGCGGGCGCGCGATGCCGGCCTGCGGTTCAGCGACGAGTCGCTGGAGTATATCGTCTCCAACCGCGACCTGCTCGAGCTGACGCCGAAGAACATGATTCCCACCATGTACGACTACTGGGTACACGACGTCGAGGTGCTGCGGGAGCGCGGTCGTTACGAGCTCTATCCGGACAATCCCTTCGAAACGGTGATCAATACCCGGCCGGCCATCTCCTTCTACAACGACAACAACCCGGACTGGCTGAACGTGATGATCTTCTATCACGTGCTGGCCCATATCGATTTCTTCCAGAACAACCTCTATTTCCGTCATACCTGGGACTACGATTTCACCGCCCAGGCCCTGGCCGACAAGCGGCTGATCGCCCAGCTGCGCTCGCGGCACGGCCGCTGGGTCGATTACGTGATCGAGTTCGCGCGCGCCATCGACAACCTGGTCGACTTCCACGGCCTGCTCGGCGACCTGCACCGGCCCCGGCAGATCGCCGCCAGCAGCCGTGTCGACTTCTATTTCGACATCTTCCTGCAGCAGATCCGCAAGGTGCGAACTCCGGAATACCTCGACGAGATCGACCGCTACAACAGCTGCGTCCGGCAGATGGGCGAGCTGTGCGAGCAGACCTTCTTCGCCGACACGGTGAAGAAGTATCCCGAATTCGAGGCCCTCTACCAGAAACATGTCGCCAGCCGCCCGCAACGGGACGGCGACCTGATGCTCTTTCTGCTCGAACACTCCGAATTCCTGGGCCGCGAAGAAAACAAGTGGATGCAGTCGGTGCTGCACGTGGTCCGCAACACCAGCCTCTACTTCCAGCCCCAGATCCGCACCAAGATCATGAACGAGGGCTGGGCCAGCTACTGGCACGAGGAACTCTTTCTCGCCGACGAACGGATCCGCGGACACGAGATCAGCTTTTCCCGGGTCAACGCCTTCGTCACCGCCCTGCCACGGGTCGGCCTGAACCCCTACGCCCTCGGACTGCGACTTTACCGCCACATCGAGGAGAAGGCCGAACGCGGCCAGCTGACCTGGAGCTACCAGAAACTGCGCGACCGGCATTGGCGGGCCGACTTCGACCGGCAAACCGGCCGGGGGAAGCAGACCATCTTCCAGGTGCGGGAGAATCTGTCCGACTTTCTGTTCATCAACCAGTTCGTCGACCAGGATTTCATCGACCGCTACCAGCTGTTCGTCAGCGAAAAACGGCTCAACGAGGAGCGGATGGTCTGGGAATACCGGGTCGGCAGCCGGCGGGCCGAGGACTACCGCCGCATGCTGCTCGACAGCCTCTATCATCCGCCGCGCATCCGCATCGGTACCGGCGAAGACGGCACCCTGAAGCTGACCCATGTCTTCGAGGGCCGGCCACTGGTCCAGGAATATATCCACGGCACCATGATCGGCATCGAATATCTCTGGGGCGGTCCGGTCGAGCTGGAGACGCACGAGATCGCACCGGCTCCGCCTTCCCGCTCCGGGGAAACCGCCGAGCCGAAGTGGCACAGAGTGCGCTACCGGATGCAGCAACGGCAACTCAAGCGGGAAGAACTGGGGGCGGCATGAAGAAGATCGACCAGGCCCTGAACAACATCGACCGCTCCCTGCGCCGGCAGAAGAAACCGCAGATCATCCGCTTCGAGCAGTACCTCGAACATCTCAGCCGCAATCCGGCCCTGGTGCTGCGCAACGTCTTCCAGCTCTTTTCCGACCTGATTCAGACCCACATCGACGTGGGCTCGGACGAATACGAAGGGGATCCGGAATCGATCCACTACATGGCCTACGACTGCAGCCGCCTCTTTGTCGAGGGCTCCGACCGCCCCTTCTTCGCCGACCGGCTCTTCGCCAACCGGCTGGTCGCCCTGGCCGGCACCCTGCAGCGCAGCGCCCAGCAGAACAAGATCTACATCTTCGAGGGGCCGCACGGCAGCGGCAAGAGTACCTTTCTCAACAACCTGCTGAAACGATTCGAGCAGTACGCCAACAGTCCGGAAGGCTGCCGCTACGAAGCGGTCTGGCGGCTCGACAAGGAGGTGCTCGGCCGCTTCGACGAACGGGAGACCAGCCTGTTGATCAACCGGCTGTCCCAGATGCTGGACAAGACGGCCAGCCTGCAGAACGACATCATCCAGGCCCAGAAGAACACCTACGAATCGGCCCACATCGTCGAGGTTCCCTGCCCCAGCCACGACAGCCCGATTCTCATCGTGCCCAAGGAGCTGCGCCGCTCCTTCATCGACGACCTGTTCGCCAACACCAAGCACAAGTACGAGATCTTCACCGAAAAGGAGTATGACTGGGTCTTCCGGGACCAGGCCTGCACCATCTGCGCCTCCCTGTACGAGGCCCTGCTCGACAAGCTGGGCAGTCCGGCCGAGGTGCTGAAGATGCTGTACGCCCGTCCCTACCGCTTCAACCGGCGACTCGGCGAGGGGATCAGCGTCTTCAATCCCGGCGACGCCCCGGCCAAGGAGAACATTCTCACCAACCCGATCCTGCAGTCCCGCATCGACGACATCCTGCGCGACAGCAACCGGGTGCGCTACATCTACTCGCGCTTCGCCCGGACCAACAACGGCATCTACGCCCTGATGGACATCAAGGCGCACAACAAGGACCGCTTCTTCGAGCTGCACAACATCATCAGCGAGGGGGTGCACAAGGTCGAGGACATCGAGGAAAACGTCAACTCCATGTTCATCGCCCTGCTCAACCCGGAAGACCGGGAGAACATCGAAAACTTCCAGTCCTTCACCGACCGCACCGAAACGATCAAGATCCCCTACGTGCTCGACCTGAAGACCGAGGTCGAGATCTACCGGCACCATTTCGGCCGGCACATCGACGAGGCCTTCCTGCCGCGGGTGCTGCACAATTTCGCCCGGGTGATCATCGCCACCCGGCTCAATCCGACCTCGCAGGCGATGCTCGACTGGATCGAGGATCCGAAGAAATACGCCCTGTACTGCGACGAAAACCTGCTGCTGCTGAAGATGGAGATCTTCACCGGCCACATCCCCGAATGGCTGAGCAGCGAAGACCGCAAGCGCCTGACCGCCAGGCGCCGGCGCAAGATCATCGCCGAATCGGAAAGCGAAGGCTTCAAGGGCATCTCCGGCCGCGACTCGATCCGTATCTTCAACGACCTCTTCTCCACCCTGTCGCGCAAGGACCAGCTGATCGACATGACCATGGTGATCCGCTTCTTCTCGAAGACCCGTCCGGAGCTGAAGGAGCAGCTGCCCGACGGCTTCATGGATTCGCTGTTGCGCATGTACGACTACACGGTGCTGCAGGAGGTGCGCGAATCTCTCTACTACTACAACGAGGAGCAGATCTCCAACGACGTCCAGAACTACCTGTTCGCCCTCAACTACGACCTCGGAAGCAGGGTCACCAACCGTTTCAACGGCCAGAAGGTCGAGGTGACCGAGGAATTTCTCGCCACCATCGAAAACCGCCTGCTCGGTGCCGGCGCCTCCGACGAACGGCGCCAGGCCTTCCGCCTGGGAACCCAGAAGGAATACACCGCCCGCACCCTGACCCAGGAGATCATGGTCGAGGGCCGCGCCCTGACCGAGACCGAACTCTACCGGCGCCTCTACGAACGCTATGTCGCCAGCCTCAAGGAAAAGGCTCTCGATCCCTTCCTCGAGAACGAAAACTTCCGCCGCGCGATCAAGGATTTCGAGCACGAGGAGTTCAGAACCTACGACCGCAAGATCCGCGAGGATGTCAGCTACCTGATCGAGAACCTCTGCCAGCGGCACAATTACTCGAAAAAGGGGGCCAAGGAGGTCTGTATCTACGTCATCGACAACAACCTCGCCGGCAAGTTCGGCTGAGAGCCCCTCGGCGCCCTCTTTTCATGAAAAGTCCATCCGGCGGATCCCGGTCCCAACCGTCCGGCCGCCACCCTGCCGGCAGGGAGGAGAACCGAAGGTGAGTACCAACGCAACCGCCAGCGTCGACTTCGATACCCGGGTGCTGATCCGGTTCATCTACGCCTTCAACATCTCCCGCCGGCACACCCTCTGCTACCCCGACGACCATCCCCTGGTGCGCAAGTCGGCCCGGGCGGTGGTCGACCTGCTGGCCAGGCTGCTCGAGTTCCGCTCCAGCCTGACCCTCGGCATCGCCCGTGACAGCCTCCTGGTGCACGGCGCGGTGCTGGATGAAAAAAATCCGGTCTTCCGCAAACTGGCCAGCGAACTGTTCGAGCAGGGGATCGCCGCCATCACCTTCGAGACCGGCCTGACCAGCGACGAGCTGCTCCGCTTCCAGCACCTGGCGGTCAGCCGCCCTGAGGAGCTGGCCGAACAGGGAGGGCTGGCGGCCGTCTGCCGGCAGGAGGAACTGGCCCACATCCGGCTTTCCGGCATCGACTACAGCGCTTTCAGCATCAGCGAAGAAGCGGAGATCGGCGCCGACGACGCCGATCTCGAGGAGCAGCGGGCCGAATCCCTCTGGGACCGCTTCGTCGGCGGGCTGGTGGAGGGCACCCTCGACCCGCAGGGGACACGAATCGCTTCCCGGGCGGTCGACCCGAAACTGGTCGCCGAATACCTGAACCGGAGCCGGAAAGGGACCCCGGCGGAAGAGGCCCTGGCCAGTTACGAAGAGACGATCACCAGCTTTCTGCGCGAACTCGACCGGGAGGGGCGCAGCCAGTCCTACCGGACCGAGTCGATGGAAAAGCTGGGCAACTTCGTCAGCAGTCTCAGTCCCGAACTGCGCCGCCAGTTTCTCGCCAGCACCTTCAACACCCTGGGAACCCGGGAGGAGATCGCCGAGGAGGTCATCACCCACCTGTCGAGCGACGCCCTCTTCCAGGCACTGGAGGACATCAACCAGAAGCGCCTGACCATTCCCCCGACCATCATGAACCTGCTCGGCAAGCTGTCGCAGCACGCCGAACAGCCGGCGACCGAAGCCGGCGAGCAGGTTCTCTCGAGTGCCGAGCTCGGCCGGCATCTGCGCTCCCTGTTCCGGGAGGACGACCCCGACCGCTACATTCCCGGCACCTACCAGCACCTGCTGCACAGCATCGTCTCCCTGGAGGAGATTCCGCCCCTTAAGACCCGGGAAAGCGAATCCATCCGCGAGCAGCTGGCCGGCGACCAGATCGAAACCAAGGTCTGCGCCATCCTGCTCGACCTGCTGCGGCAGGAGAGCACGGACGAAAGCCGAAACCGGCTGCTGGAGGAACTGCTCGAGCTGATCTCCTACTTCATCGAGCTCGGCCAGTTCGACGTGCTGCTCGACCTGCACCGGCGCCTGACCCGGGCCGCCCGCGACGGCCTGCCGGAAGAGGTGGCGCGCATCCTCGGCGAACGACAACTGCTCGACCAGATTCTCGAGGTGCTCGGCGTCTGGGAGAAGGAACGCTTCGGCGACATCGAGGAGCTGATCCGCCAGATCGGCCGTCCCTTCATCGAACCGCTGCTCGACCGGCTGGCGGTGGAAAAGCGCCGTGCCCTGCGTCGCTTCCTGCTCGATCGCCTGCTCGAGATGGGAGACGCCATCCGCGAGCCGGTGCTGGCCCGGCTGCGTGACAGCCGCTGGTTCGTCGTGCGCAACATGCTGGTCATCCTGCAACGACTGGCCGATCCGGTCACCCTCTACGCCATCCGGGCCCTGCGGCGCCATCCCCATCCGAAGGTCCGGCTCGAGGTCTACAAGGCCCTGCGCCGCTTCGGTGACGCCGAAGCCGACCTGATCCTGGCCGCCGAGCTGACCGGCGACGATCCCAGACGGCGCCGCTGGGCCATGGGACAGCTGCGCCGGCCCCTGAGCGAACCGCTGCGCGATGCCCTGATCACCCTGATGGCAAGCCCCGACTACGGCCGGGAGATGCTCGAGCTGAAACAGCAGGCGGTCAGCGAACTGGCCGCCCTCGGTGATCCGGCCGCCCTGCCGGTGCTGGAACAGGTGCTGCACGACAAGAGCCTGCTGCACCTGCAGGGGCTGGCCCGCCTCAAGCTGGCCATCGTCGAGTCCCTGGCCCGCTATCCCTTCCGCAAGGTCAAGGACCTGCTCGAACTGCTGGCCGCCAACGGCGGCCGGCTGGGCGACGCCGCCCGGGAGATCCTGCAGGCCAGGGCCAACCGGCAGGCCGCGCGGCTGCGCCGGCTGCGGCGGAGACAACCATGACGCGGGAGCATCATCCGGCCCGGATCTTCTGCCGGCACCTGGCCACCGCCCTGGCCACCGCCGGACTCTACGACGCCGGACACCCCCAGGTGCGGCGGCTGTGCGAACTGGCGGTGACGGCCATCGCCGGCAGGGGGCAAGAGGAGCTGTCCCTGCTTTTCATCGAGGACGAGCTGGTCGCCGACGGCCGCCCCCTCGGCCGGGGCATGTCCATCGACCGGCTGGCCCGCCAGCTGCGCCGCTTCGGCATCAGCCACCTGAAACTGCGCGTCGGCCTCGACACGGACGAGCTGCGCGACTTCGTCCGCCAGCTGTGCGAGGCGGAGGACACCGCCCGCATCCGGGCCTCGGAGAACCTGCGTCTCGGGCGGGTCGAGGTCCGCTACCGCAACGGCAGCGCCTCCGTACCGTCCGGGGAGGAGATCGACGAGAACAGCTTCAGCGTCGAGGATCTGCCCGAGGTGGCGGCCGTCGAGGAGCTCCCGGAGGAGGAGCTGGCCCGTTTCGCCGAAATCTGCGAGGCGGTCCGGAAAAAAAGGCAGCTGCACGTGGTCGGCATCTCGGAGATCGTCGCCCGCTTCGTCGCCGCCTTCACCAGCGAAGCCGGCTCCTTCTTCGCCCTGGCCCCCCTGCGCGAACTCGACGAGTACACCTTCACCCACTCGATCAACGTCTGCACCCTGAACATCGCCCAGGCGATGGCCCTGGGTATCGAGGGACAGATGCTGCACGACATCGGTGTCGCCGCCCTGCTGCACGACATGGGCAAGCTCTTCGTCCCCGAGGAGATCCTGACCAAGGAGGGACAGCTCGACGACGAGGAATGGGAGCTGGTCCGCCGGCACCCGGTCAAAGGCGCCCGCTACCTGCTGGAGACCCCCGGCGTCCCGCGCCTGGCGGTGATCGTCGCCTACGAGCATCACATCCAGTACGACCGGCAGGGCTACCCGCGGGTGCCGGCCGGCTGGCAGCAGAACATCTGCAGTCAGCTGACCACCATCTCCGACGTCTTCGACGCCCTGCGCACCGAACGGGCCTACCGCGGCTCGATGCAGGTGCACCAGATCTCCCAGATCCTGCTGCGGAACGCCGGCGGCAAGCTCAACCCCGAGCTCACCCACAACTTTCTGCGCGTCCTCGAAAGGGTCACCTCCGCCGGCCGGTAAGAACCCGCGGGAAGCGGCGGCCGGTGGCGGCCCCCCTTCCGGCTGCTATAGTTGAAACATGGAACAGATTCGTCACGATGCGCTCGGACCGTCCCGGATCCTCCAGCTATACGACCCGGTGATCCCCTTTCACGCCTGGCTGGTCATCGACAACACCGCCCGCGGCCCGGCCCTCGGCGGGGTACGCATCACCCCCGGGGTCTGCCTGCCGGAAGTGGCGCGGCTGGCCCGGACCATGACCTACAAGAGCGCCGTCGCCGATCTGCCTCTCGGCGGCGGCAAGGCGGGCATCGCCTTCGACGCCGGCGCCGCGAACATCGAAGCCGTGGTGCGCCGCTTCGCCCGCCTGATCGCCGACATCGGCGACTACATTCCGGGCCCCGACATGGGCAGCGACGAGACCACCATGGTCTGGATCCAGCAGGAGACCGGCCGGGCCGTCGGCCTGCCCGCCGAGCTGGGCGGCCTGCCGCTGGACCAGCTCGGCGCCACCGGTTTCGGCCTGGCCGTCTGCGCCGAAACCGCCTGCCGCCATCTCGGGATGCCGCTGGCCGGTGCCCGGCTCGCCATCCAGGGGTTCGGCAATGTCGGCAGCGCCGCCGCCCGCTTTCTCACCCAAAGGGGCACCGTCCTGGTCGCCCTGAGCGACCGGCAGGGAACCGCCTGGAATCCGCAGGGGCTCGACCTGGAGGCCGCCCTGGCCGCGCGACAGGCCGGCGAGGATCCGGTCGCCGCCGCCGGCGGGCGGCTGCTGGAGAGGGATGCCATCTTCGGCGTCGACTGCGACATTCTGCTGCCGGCGGCGACCGCCGACGTCATCCACAGGGACAACCAGCAGCAGGTACGGGCGCGCCTGCTGCTCGAAGGCGCCAACATTCCGGCCACCCGGCAGGCGGAAAAGGCCCTGGCCGAACGGGGGGTGCTGGTCGTTCCCGACGTCATCGCCAACGCCGGCGGCCTGATCATGGCCGAGGCCGAATACCGGGGCGCGGACAAGGATGAGGCCTTCCGGCACATCGAGGAGAAACTGCGGGACAATACGGAGAAAGTGCTGGCCCTCTCGGCCCGGGGTGGCGAGACCTCCCGGCAGACCGCCGAGCGGATCGCCCGGCAGCGTATCCTGCAGGCGATGGGTAACGGAAGCGGCCGCTGAGCCCTCAGCGGCCGGCGGCCAGCAGCCGGACCGGATCTTCCAGGTAACGGCCGACCGCGACCAGAAACCGGCCGGCCTCGGCACCATCGAGCAACCGGTGATCAAAGGTCAGGCTCAGCGGCAGGACGGTCCGGATCCGTATCGCGCCATCGACCACCCAGGGCCTTTCGGCAATACGACCGCAACCGAGAATCCCGACATTCGGCCAGTTGAGGACCGGAGTGGCAAAGCGGCCACCGGCACTGCCGAAGTTGCTCAGGGTGAAGGTGCTGCCCCGCAGCCGCTCCGGCGGCAGGCGCCGCCCGGTGGCCAGGCGGGTCAGCTCCGCCAGCTCTGACGCCAGTTCGAGCAGGCTCTTCTGCTGGACATCACGCACCACCGGCACCAGCAGCCCCTCCGGTGTGTCCACCGCGATCCCGAGATGACAGGCGGTGAACAGCCGGAGGCCGTCCGTTGCCTCGTCGAAACAGGCATTGAGCACCGGAAAGGCCGTCAGGGCATGCTGCGTCGCCTTCATGAAGAAGGGCAGCCAGGTCAGCCTGCCGTCCGCCGGTGCCATATCCGCCGCCAGCCGCCGCTTCCATGCCGCCAGCTCGCTGATGTCGAACTCGTCCATCACCGTGACGGCCACGGCCTGCTGCCGGGCCTCCTCCAGATGGCCGGCGATACGACGCCGCAGGGGCGACAGCGGCCGCAGCCGCCCGTCGCTGGCCGGGCTCTCTTCCCGGCCGGCGGCGGCCCGCACATCCTGCTCGCGAATCAGGCCCCGCGGCCCGCTGCCCCGCAACTCCTCCAGCCTGACGCCCAGCTCACGGGCCAGCCGGCGTGTCCGGGGCAGGGCCCGGCCGGCCGCGGGAGACTCTCCGGGCGGCCGTGCCGTTGCAGGACCGGGCCGGGCCGCTACCGGCGGCGCTTCCGGCAGCACACCGACGATACCGGCGGCGGGCGCCGGCGGTGCCGCCTTCTTTTCCGGAGCGGGCGGCGTGACTGCGGACACTTCGCCGGCCGCCTCGATCACCAGCAGCACCCGGCCGACGGCGACCGCCTCGCCCTCGGCGCAGCGGATCTCGCGCACGATGCCGGCCCGCGGCGACGGCACCTCGACCAGCGCCTTGTCGGTCTCGACCTCGAGCACCGTCTGGTGCTCGTCGACCCGGTCGCCGACCCGGACGTGCAGGGCCCGGATTTCGGCCTCGGTCACCCCTTCGCCCAGGTCGGGAAGAACGAATTCGAAACGCCGCTCAGTCAAAGGCCAGCACCTCCCGGATGGCCGCCGCGATCTGCTTCGCCGTCGGCAGGTTGTAGTCCTCGAGCAGCGGCAGGGGCAGCACCACGTCGCAGCCGGTGACCCGCTTCACCGGCGCCCTGAGGAACCAGATCCCCTCCTCGGCGACGGTGGCGGCGATCTCCGCCCCGAAACCGGCGGTCTGCGGCGCCTCGTGCACCACCACCAGCCGGCCGGTCTTCTCCACCGAGGCCAGAATCGTCTCGCTGTCGAAAGGCACCAGGGTCATCAGGTCGATGACCTCGGCGTCGAATCCCTCGGCGGCGCGCAGCGTCTTCTCCAGCATGCTCCCCCAGGCGACCAGGGTCACCTCCCCGCCGGTCCGGACGACGCGGCCCCGTCCCAACTCCACCGGAATCTCCCCGGCGGGAACCTCCTCGCGCAGCAGCCGGTAGAGCCGGGTCGGCTCGAGAAAGATCACCGGGTCGGGATCGCGGATCGCCGCCTGCAGCAGCGCCTTGGCGTAGCGGGGCGTCGCCGGCACCACCACCTTCAGGCCCGGCATGTGGCAGAACAGGGCCTCGCTGCTCTCCTCGTGCAGTTCCGGCGCCTTGATGCCGCCGCCGTAGGGGGTGCGGACCACCAGGGGACAGTGCAGCTGGCCGCGCGAGCGGCTGCGCAGGCGGGCGGCATGGCTGAACAGCTGCTCCAGGGCGCCGTAGGTGAAACCGAGAAACTGGATCTCGGCCACCGGCTTCAGCCCGTAGGCGGCCATGCCGATCGCCACCCCGACGATCGCCGACTCGGACAGGGGGGTGTCGATCACCCGCTGCCCGCCGAACCGCTCGAACAGGCCGTCGGTCACCCGGAAGACGCCGCCGTCCCGGCCGACATCCTCGCCGAGCACCAGCACGTCGGCGTCCCGCTCCATCTCTTCGCGCAGGGCCAGGTTGATGGCCTCGACCATGTTCATCTCAGCCATCCTTCAGCTCCCGCAGCTGGCGCTGCTGTCTCGGGGTCAGCCCGGCGTAGGTGTAGCGGAAGACATCCTCGACCGTCGCCGGCGGCACCGCCTCCTCTTTTGCCACCGCCCGGTCGAGACGCCGGCCGAACTCCTCTTCCGCCGCCGCCTGCAGCCGGTCGTTCCACAGCCCGCGCCGCTGCAGCAGCCGCCGCAGGCGCAGCAGCGGATCGCGCCGCTGCCAGCGCTGCACCTCCTCCGGGTCGCGGTAGCGCCGGGCGTCGTCGGCGGTGGTGTGATCGGCCAGACGGTAGGTCTCGCATTCGATCAGGCTCGGCCCGCCGCCCCGGCGGGCCCGCTCCAGGGCCTGCCGGGTCGCCTGGTAGACGGCCAGCACGTCGTTGCCGTCGACCTGGATGCCGGGCATGCCGTAGGCAATCGCCTTCTGGGCCAGGGTCGCCGCCGCTGTCTGGCGCCGGCGCGGCACGGAGATGGCCCACTGGTTGTTCTGGATGATGAAGACCACCGGCGCCCGGTAGACGCCGGCCATGTTCAGCCCCTCGTGAAAGTCCCCCTTCGAGGTGCCGCCGTCACCGAAATAGCAGGCGACAGCGATGGCATCGCCCCGGTGGCGCGCCGCCATGGCGGCGCCGACGGCGTGCGGAATGTGGGTGCCGACGGCGATGCAGATGGGGAAGATGTGCAGGTTCTCCGGACAGAGCAGGCCGCGCTCGTCGCCGTTCCAGTACTGGTAGATTTCCGACAGGGGATAGCCGAGGGTGATAAACACCCCCAGTTCGCGAAAGGCGGGGAAGAACCAGTCCTCCGGCCGCAGGGCGAGGGCGCTGCCGACCTGGGCCGCCTCCTGGCCCAGCACCGAGGGATAGGTTCCCAGCCGTCCTTCCCGCTGCAGATGCAGGGCACGCCGGTCGAACAGGCGGGTCAGCAGCATGAGCCGGTACATGCGGACCAGATCGTCGTCGTCCAGGTCCGGCATCAGCCGCTCATCCACCTGCCCCTGTTCATCCAGGATCTCGAGGCGGGAAACGGCAAAGGAGGCAATGGTCTTCTTCGGCATCCTTCCGCCTTCCCGGGTCCGGCGACAGCGCCGGCAGGGCGCCGTACGAACCTCTTTTCAGTTTACCTTGGGGGTCCGGGAGGGTCAAACGACGGCCGGCGACCCGTCAGCCGCCGTCGCCCCAGGTACGGAAGGGATGCCGGCTCAGCCAGGCGTTCGTGTAGCGGTGATCGTCGGTCACCTCTTCCCCCACCCATGGGGGCAACGTCACCGGCTGCCGCGGATCGGTCAGCTCGACCTCGGCCAGCACCAGGCCGGCGTTGTCGCCGAGGAATTCGTCGACCTCCCACCACAGCCCGGCGTGCTCGATCCGGTAGCGGATCTTCTCGATCTGCGGCCGCAGACAGAGGTGATCGAGCAGACTGGCCGCCTCGGCGGCGGGGATGGGATACTCGAACTCGGGCCGGACGCTGCCGACCGCCCTGCCCTTGATGGTCAGCCAGCCCCGGTCGCCGGCCAGCCGCACCCGCACCGTCCGCTCGGGATCGACACTCAGGTAGCCCTGCCGCAGGCGGACGCCTTTGTCCCGGCCCCGCCAGGAGGCGTCCCGCACCAGAAACTTGCGCTCGATTTCGCGGGGCATGGCACCGTCTTTCGCTCCGTCCATCCTTCCCTCCTCTTTCCGGCTCGCATCCGGCCGCAAGTCTAGCGCAAAGCCCGGCCGCCAGCCACACTTTACACACCACCGCCGCCGCCCTATAC
>CAYTVY010000071.1:9755-13027 GCA_964441925.1 uncultured Geothermobacter sp. | reverse complement strand
AAACGCGAAGAACACATCTTATTGCAAGTAATCACGCTTTCTCAAATCGCTTTCCTTGACTCCACGTCCAACAGAAGAATCATTACAACTGCCAAGGAATGCACTACACGTTCTACATAGAGAAATTTTGTCTATGAAGTCACAACTTTTCTTCCCATCACTAAAAACCTTGTACCACACTTCTCCATTGACACATCTCATGCTCGGGTCAACACACTTACCCATATTGGTTTTTTTCACCCATTTAAAGGTACGCTTGCCGCCGGCAGCGTTTGGTGTTGCCTGCATTGTCTGCGGCATATTGACAGCCGCATAAACGACGGTTCCACCGGCAAACGGCAGCAGAAACAGCAAACCCAACAGAAGAATGCTCGTTTTCATGTCTCTTCTCTCCTTTCCTGGCTATTTCTGTTTTTCAACCCAGGGCTCTCCCCTTCACGGCACGACAATGACGATTTCGGTCGTCATGTCACCATCCAGCCCGAACCAGCCCGGCAGGTTCCCGTTCTCCATCACCATGACCTGTTTCTTGTCCATGTAGTCCGCCGGACTTCCCCCCGGCTTGCCGTCGTAGAGAATCCAGGAGCCGTACTGGTCGCTCAGCGCCCAGCCGGGGAAGCGTTCCCGGTAGAACGCCCGCACCTTGTCCACCGCATCGGAGGTGACAAAGCGGGCTCCCATCCCCGCGGCCAGGGAACCGTTGACATAGACGGCCCCTTCGTAAACCGGAATCCCGGCCTGACCGAGCTTGTCCGCGTCCGCCGCCGGCAGGGTCGCCGCCCGGGCCGAAACACCCGGCAGCAGTATCAGACAGCAGAGCAACAGCATCCTGTACATGGCTCGTCCTCCCTTCCTCGCATGTGTCGCCGCCCGGTCCATAGACGCTGGAGCGGCCCGTTTTCCCGGTCTACCTGTTCCCTCCGGGTGCCTTGCCGCCAAAGGGAGACGTTCCCGGCGCGGCTCCCCCGCCGCCCCAGGCCGGAGCGCCCCCGACCGCGCCGCCGGGGCGCGGATCACGGGCCCCGGTGCCGGGCCGGTTGGGGCTGAAGATGGTACGTTGCACCCCCTGGATGATCTCCGGCGAGGCCGTTCCGCCGCCGCAGCTCTGGTCCGGGCCCAGCAGCATCGACTGGCACTGCCGCCCCAGCAGGCCGACATTCACCGACCCTCCGCTCTGCATCGAGCAGGCCCCCGGGCCCGACATGCCACCCGATGCCATGCCGCCTCCCGACCCGGGGGCCGGCATGCTGCGCGGGCCGGTTCCGGCCTGGCCGCTTATGGCTCCACCCGCGTCCGGGGCGCCGGCGCCGGCGCCACTGCAACGGAACAGCGAGGCCATGCGTGCCGCTGCGTTGGTGGCGTCACCGCAACCACCACCGCCACCATCGACGGTCCGCCGTGAGGAACCGCCTTCCGGAAAATTCTGGAGCGCCGGTGGCGACCGGTCATCATCAAAATGCGTCATTGCCTCCAGCTTCTCGCCACTGATGGTCCTGCCGCCCGCACTGCCGGCATTCGCCGTCGAGGCTGGCTCCGGCGTATCGTAGAAAACCGCATCGAATCCCGCCTTGACACCGGCCAAGAATCCCGGCGTCTTGTCATAGGCATTCATGAACCGGTCATAGGCATCCGGGGACTCCGGATGCTGTGCCCCGTTCTTGGGGTCGTCCTCCCATTTTTGCAGGGTGATGCCCCCTTCCCCTTCTTCCGACATGGTGCAGGCCTGGTCCAGCACACCCCTGACCTGCAGGGACGGGGTGGCATCGGGAACCGTCTGCCCTCCGCCTCCGGCCCTGACCAGGCAGCTCATCTGACCGTGCAGCCCGGCGCTCATGGCAACCTGGGTCATGCAGCCCAGCATCCCCGAACGCCCCGGCATCGCGGCTCCGCCACCGCCACCGTCACCCCCCAGGCCGGGGATGCCGCCGCAGTTGAAGCCGGTCGCCGCCATCTCGAGAATGCTGCAGGCACCGTTGCCGAACCGTCCCGGCCGGCTGAGGGCCGTCATCAGACCGTCGATGAACTGCCGGTCCGAGCGATCGAAGGTGCGCCGTATCAGTCCCCCCGAGCGGTAGTCGTAAAACCACAAGCCCATCTTTTTGCCGTCAAAGCCGGCCATGGCCCGCCGCAACAGGCTGCGGTTGCCGTAGAGCATCGGCAGGGACCAGCTGCGGCCGGTGTACTGAATCTGGTCGAAGACCAGCAGCACGGGATTGAAGGCGCCGCGCAGGGCCATGTCACGCTCCCGCCCCTTCAGCAGCCGGGCCGCCAGGAACAGGTAGGACGCCATGGCCCTGTCGAGAGCCTGGGCGCTTTGGACATTCAGGCAGAGCAGGCGGTCCTGAAAAAGGCCGAGCATACGGGTGGCATCGCCGTACCGGCGGGAATCCAGGGCGCGGGTGTAATCGATCAGGATCTGGCGGATGCCGAGATCGGAGGCATTGCGGGGCCGGGCCGGACCGAGAGCGACGTCGGACGGCCGGCGGCCGACCTGGCAGACCTGCTTGCCACGAACCGAACCGGCAACCTGGATCGGATATTTCTTCAGCACCTCCTTCAGGGCGTCCGTCCAGAGTCCTTCCCAGGTAATGACCCGCGGCTGCCGGACCTGCTGCCGGCCGGCGGCCTGCCGGTTGTACGCCGGTCCAGCGGGACGGACTGGCCGTGGCTGGAATGCCGGCTGCACCGGTTTCGCTCCCCAGGTGGGCTGGTTGCCGGCCTGAACTTCGCCGGCCGAAAACAAAAGAACCGTGATGACAGCAACCAGTGATGCGGTTTTCATGCTCCGTTCCTCCCTGCCGGTCAGCGCCAGCGGACACGGCCACCGGGCAGCGACGGCTGGCCGACTGACTCCGTCTTCTCATCCCTCTTGTCCTGTTCCCGCCGATCCGGCAGCGGTTGCCGGGGCAGCGGCTTCGCCTGGAAAACCGGCGGTTCGCCGTTTTCCTCCTCCCCGGCCGGCACCAGCTGCCCCCGGCGCACCGGGTCGATTAGCAGCGGTTGCTGCCTGCCGCCACCAGCCGCCGCGTCCCGGACCCGTTCCAGGCCGGCAGGATCGACGGACGGCCCTTCCGCCGCCCGGCCGGACAATCCGCCCGACGGCGCGGCGTCACCGCCGGATTCCGGCACCAGTTGGCCCCGACGCACCGGGTCGATTTGCAGCGGTTGCTGCCTGCCGCCACCAGCCGCCGCGTCCCGGGCCCGTTCCAGGCCGGCGGGATCGACGGACGGCCCTTCCGCCGCCCGGCCGGACAATCCGCCCGACGGCGCGG
>CAYTVY010000071.1:0-9655 GCA_964441925.1 uncultured Geothermobacter sp. | reverse complement strand
GCAGCAGGACCGCCAGCAGCAGGACCGCCAGTTCTTTCAGGGTCTGTCCCGCCATCTGATGGCTCCTCGATCGATGAGATGAATCTCGCGTACGGTGGCGTCACGCTCTCCCGTTCCTGCCCCCTCGACCGTAATGGAACGGATGATCCGCGGCCGGGGACGCAGCTGCATAAGGTCCTCGACATAACGGAACCAGCGGTTGCGGGCGACAGTCTTTCGGGCGTCACAACCATCATTCTCCTGCTCGAAAATCGTCCAGGCCCGCCAGAGGGATGTCGGGCCACAGTGCGCCTGCCGCTTTTCATCCTCGTAACAGACCGAAACGACCACCGGCGCCACCGGCCGGCAGCCGGCGGCGGTCTTCTCCTCGCGGGCAATGCGCAAATCGGCACGCAACAGCAGCGTCTCGGCTCCGCTGACATCGACATAGAGACGCTGGTTCAGTCCGGAACGGACACCTTCCTTGCGGCCGAACAGCCTCAGACCGTGAGCGCCGACGGCAATGCCGGCACCGGAATCCGGCCCCGTTGTCTCCCAATGCTGAACCCCGGAACAGAAATCACCATTGCGAATCAGGTCACCGGGGGGCTGGCCGCAACCGTCCCGCCCCAGTGGCGGATCGTCCCCGACCGGTCGTGGGTCCATCCATTCAAAGCCGTAAAGAGGCTCTCCCGGCTGGGCCAGCACCAGGTCACGCGGTCCCTGCAGGTAGGTCACGCCCTGCCCGGGCAGATTCTTCGGATCAAGGGCGGGAGCCACCAGAGAAACCCGATGGCGGAACCCTCCTCCGGGCCAATGCCGGCCCAGGGTGCGTGCCTCGACGAGAATGAACAGCTGGTCACCCGGGCTGTCCGGCGCGACACTGAAACGCCAGCGGTAATCAATCCACCCGTCCTGGCGGCGCAAAACCGGTCCCAGCGGCAGGTCATAGCGCCGGGCCCGGGGATCGAAGGGCCAGCGATCGAAAAGGGCAACCTGCACCTGGACATTCAAGTCACCCGCATAGCGCAGGCCGAAGGAATAGTCCGCGCCCGGCCAGGCATCGGCGGCATAGACCGCATAGTAGCCCCGGCCGAACCCGGCCCTTTCCAGCACGGCCGCCACCCGGTAGACTGCCAGCCCCTCGTACCAGGCGCCATTGAACGGCAGACGGATGATCCGCCAGCCGGCAACGGCTGTTTCCGCCAGGACCAGCAGCAGCACCAGCGGCAGGAATCCACGGATGACGGACCGCACGAAACCCGCTCCTTTCTACTGGCCGTAACGACGGGCCAGCTCGTAGATCGCCTCCTCGATGCAGGCCCGCAAGGCCTTGTCGATCCCCTCCTTGCTGTCGCGGGCCAAACCGACATCCGCCCCCTTGAGGCTTTTCTTGGTCAGCCCGCTCAGCAGCGACCCGACACCGGAGATGGAAAAGCCCCCTTCCTTGACCTCCTTGCGCACGTTGACCGCGTCGAGCACGGCGCCGGTGCGGGCATCGAGCACCCGGATGTCGAGACCGATTTCGGCTTTTTCTCCGCTCGATTCGAGACCCAGTCCGCGAAAGGTGCCGGCCACGCCGGTACGGCTGGCCTGGGCATTGGCCTCGGTCACCGTGCCGACGAAGATGTAGTCCGCGCCGGTCAGCCGCTGGCGGGCCGTGTCACCGGTGGTCATGCCCTGCTGGTTGAGCTGCTTCTCCCGGTAGACGCTCTCCTCCAGACGCTGCCGTTCCAGCACGGCGAAGGTATGCGACTTGATGAGGGCGGTGATGAACATGTCGGTGGCCGAAGCCGGCGAAATCTCGGGAACGGTGCTGTTGAACTGGTAGATGGTCACCGTCGGCTTGGGCCCCTTGCGCACCGGCAGGCTCTCCAGCTTCCGTGTCGTCGGCGAGTCGTCGACCTTCGGGTCGTTTCCCCAGGCCAGAACGCCGCCCGGCAGCAAAACGGTGGCGACCAACAGCCCTACGAAAAGTGCCAGCAGGCGAAAACGACGTGTCATCTCCTACCTCCATCCGCGAGATCGTCCCCGGGCCGGGTCCTCCGGCCAGGGTTGCTCAGAACAGTGATTTCAGCAGCCCGCCGACCCCTTCCTTGATCTTTTGGAGCCCGCCTTCCACCCCACCGGTGTCCTCGTCCCGGCCGGCGTCTTCATCCGGCGGAGGTTCCGGCGGCCGGCGCGTATCCGCCTCCTCGCCCGCCGCGGCAGCCGCCGCGGCGGATCCCATGCCCGGCGGCATGCCGGCGGGCGGCTGACCACCGGAAAAGCCGGAGGGACGACCCTCCGTCTCTTCCTCGCCCCCAGACGCCTGCCGCATCAAGGTCTCAACAGACTTCACCCGCCGGTAGCCGGCCGGCACCCGAAACCGCTCGGCCGGCACCGGCTGCCGCTCGATGGACACCACCTCCGTGGAGGTCGTCTTGCCGAAAACCGGGGGATTCGACGACTTGAGCACCAAGCCGCCCGCCATGAGCCGCCGGTAGGGTCGCGAGGCGACGATCGCCTCCTCCCGGCTCGTCGGCTCACCACAGGTGTCGCCGGAAAACTCGAAGGCCTGGACCCGGCCCCAGGTCGCTTCCAGCTCCCGCAACCGGGAATCCCGGCTGCGCCAGACCTCCTGAAAGAGCTTGCCGTCGGCCAGCACCCGGTACCTGTCCGCCTGGTAACCGGCCACCTTCTCCGAACCGGCCTTCTCGACCCGGACCAGCGGCGCGGCGACCGGCTTCGGCCGGTAGCCGGCCATCTCCCAGACCTCCCTGACATAGGCGCACATCGAGGTCCTGAACGCCTCGGTCGTGCCGGACCAGTAGCTCCGGGACTGGTCGGCGATCATGGTCATGGTTTCGCCGTCGATGACGATCCGCATTCCGTCGCCCTCGCTCGACACGACACGATTGCCGTCAACATAATAGGTGGTCGTTGCTCCCTCGCCGCGTTCCACGATCTTCCAGCCCGCCAGGGCATTTCCCGCCATCCCGACCGACAGCCCGAGAAGGACCGGCATCAGGAAACGACTGATGACCCGCTTGCATCTGTCTTGCCGCATCTGTCTCCTCCGTTCGCAAGCATCTCTGTTGAATATGGTCTGTCCATGCATCTCAGCGGCTCCGACGGCAATCAAAGCGTCCCGCGCCGTCGCTCTCGCAACGGTACCCGGCGGGCACCCGGCGACGGACACTGGCATGCCCCATGCGGCTGGATGTCGGAATCCGGTAGACACAGTAGAGATTCCCCCGCTGGACCTGCGACTTGATCAGCGCCGCCGGCTGACCGCTGTCGGTCGCCGTCCAGTCGGTCGGCAGCAGATCCCCCTTGATGCCGGCATAGGCCCGGGGACATTGCAGCCGCAGGCGCTCGGGGCCCGGCACCATGGGGCCGGCCGTGCCGTTTCCGGCCGGCCAGCCGGGAACGGCCACGGCCGCTCCCGGGGTCATCAGGAGAGAACCGAGCAGAACAATCGCTACCCTGGTCTGTCGTATTCTGTTCGCCATATGTACCCTCCCCCACGGCACCGCTCGCGCGGGCCGACAGGACGGAATTCCCAGCATGGGTACATGCTAGCCGTCCGGAAAAGGGCACAATACCCCCGATCGGGGGGGATGAGAGGAAAGGACGGACGGAAGGGGAAAAAGGATCAGTCGCGGCGGATCAGGCCGAGACGCATCGCCTCCATCACGGCCTCGGCCCGGCGGGAGACATTGAGCTTCTGGTAGATGACCTTGGTGTAGCTGGCCACGGTATGGACGCTCAACCCGAGGATTTCGGCTGCTTCCGGCCGGGAATAGCCCTTGGCGATGAGCTGCAGCACGTCCCGCTCCCGCGCGGTCAGCTCCTCGGCCGGCGGTTCGGCGTCCTCCGCCGGACAGGAGAAGAAGTTCAGAATGCGCCGGGCGACGCCGGGCGACAGCGGTGGTTCACCCCGCACCAGCCGTCGCAGCTGATCGAGCAGCTGCGGCCGCGGCTGGTCCTTGGTGAGAAAGCCCCGCGCCCCGGCGCGCAGGGCGGTGAAGATATGGTCATCGTCGTCGAAAATGGTTGAGATGATGCAGCAGGTTTCGGGGGATGCCCGGCCGATTTCACGCACGATATCGATGCCCGATCCGTCGGGCAGGTGGATGTCGATCAGGGCCAGGAAAAAAGACCGGCGGCGCAGGCATTCCCGGGCGTCGGCCAGGCAGGCGGCTCCGACCGCCTCGGCCCGCGGGAAAACATCGGCCAGATGCTCCAGCCACCACTGGCGGGTATCGTCGTGATCCTCGAGCACGAGGACCGTTTTCACTCTTTCCGCCGGACCACAGTCACCCTGGCTCATCACATCCCCTCCTCATCCTTCCTGTGAGACGATGGGCACCTGGAAGCAGATTTCAAAAAACCGTCCGGCGCCATCGAGCCGATGCTGCAGCATTCCGCCGATTTCCTTCAGGCGCAGCTCCATGTTGCGCAGGCCCTTGCCCCGGCGCCCGACCGCCTGCGGCATCCGGCCGTCATTGCGGATGCGACAGTGCAGGTCGTCCCCCTCGAGCCGCCAGTCGACAGCGAGAAATGATGGTTCGGCATGGGTAAAGGCGTTGCTGGCCGCCTCGTACAGCACCCGCGACAGATTGACCCACTGGCGCGGCGTCAGCAGCCGCTCCGGGATACGGCAGGGCACCTGCCACTCGAAAGAAACCCCCGCGCGCTCGCACCGCTGCCGGCATTCGTAGCGCCATTTTCCCAGGGCGTCCCCGAGCCGGACCTGCTCGTCCGAATTCAGGCTGTAGATGATTTCGCGCAGCGATCCGAGAGCGTCCCGGGCCAGAGCCTCCTGGTGCGGTGTCGCGGCCGTGTGAATGAGGGAAAGCAGCCGGCCGCCGACATCGTCGTGCAGATCGCGCATGATGCGCTCCCGTTCCTCGCTCACGCCCCGGTTGTAGACCCGGATGCGGTCCTCGATCAGTTGCACGATTTCCCGCAGGGTATCGGCCATCCGGACATCGGCCGGGGAAAAGAGCCGGGCACCCCGGTCGCGATAGCGCAAAACCAGCCCCTCGCGGCGGTCGAACAAAGGCACCAGCAACGCTTCTCCTTCGTCCAGCAATGCCGTTCCCGAACCACCGGCGGGCTCCCTTGCAAAGGATGCGGGCTGAAACAGCTCCCGCAACGCCCGTTCCAAAGCCTGGGTTTTGCGCCCCCGTTGTTCCAGCAGGCCGGTCATCAGTGACGGCAGCACCTGTTCGATGCGCCGCCGCGACGAACGGAACAACCGGTTCCAGAGCCACTGCCGGCAGGGGAAATAGAGCCAGCCGACCAGCAGCATGGCCAGGGCCAGAGCCACCGGCGGTGCCAGGGACACGACAAAGATCAGGAGGATGTCGATCGCCAGCAGTGCGGCACCGGCCAGAAACCAGAGCCAGAGGTCGAACCACCAGCGGTCGAGTTCGAACAGCCGGTAGCGACAAACCCCCATGGCCAAACCAAAAAAGAGAAGCAAAACGGTACCGAACCCCACCCAGATCGGTACCACGGCATGGCCGGCTATCAACATGGGAACGAAATAGATGATCGCCGACAGGCTGACACAAAGTAGCATCGCCAGATGGAACCAGCGAAAAATCGCTCTGGAAACCGGCCGCTTGCGGGCCTGCCACCACTGCAGCAACGACACCACGATGGCCACGGCGAAATAGACGGGAACCTGAAACAGAACCGAGTGACCGGGCAGCTCCAGCCACTGAAACCGCTCGTTCAGCCAGAAAGGGAGCACCAGCAGAAACAGTGGTGGCAGCAGCGGCCAACGGACCAGCCGTACCGGATAGGACGCCAGCAGCGCAATGCCGAAAACCGTGAACAGGTCATTGCCGGCATGATAGGTCGCCTGCAACAGCCGGTGCCAGCCGGGCGCCAGGGCCAGTTCCCGGTAAATAACGACCGAGGACGCCACCGTGAGCAGCAGATAGGCACAGCCCAGACCACACAACATCCGCGGTGCCGCACTGCCTCGCCGGGCAAGCCAGACGGCAAAACCGATGCAGAAGGCCAGCATTCCCATCAGGTTGATCAGCCAGAAACCGGCCGGGAACGCCTCCAGGGGACGGCGAAAAGACGGTTGGACCTGGACTGAGCGCCCATCTTCCAGATCGAAAATAACCACGGGACGACTGAGCAAATCAACAAGCCGGCCCTGACGTTCCAGAAATCGGTTCAGCTCGGCAAAGGAGGGAAAGACATCCGGGTCAGGCTCCAGATCGGCAGCCGTCAGCACCATGCCCTCTCCTGCCGGCCCGCGGATGCGCAGGATGATATCGTTGGGGGTCAGAATGGTCGCGGACGGACCTTCGGCATCGACGGCCACCACCAAGGCACCGGTTTCCCCTCCGGTGGTCTGCAGCCGGACTCCGAGCCAGGGCTGCTGTCGGGCCAGCCAGCCCGCCAGCAAACCCACCGCCACAGCCACAAGGACGGCAGCGGCAAGCAGAACATGCGGTAAAATTCGAAAATGCACCGCCTGAGAGGCCCCTCACCTCTTGCCGGCAGACTTCAGCTGCCGGCACGCTGAAAAATGGCATCTGAACCCGCACTTCATCGCCCATTAAAGACTTGATCCGGGGAGCAAGTCAACAAAACAGGACCTGCCTCACCGGTCGGCAACTCTATCTAACATCGTACAGCCCCCAACCGTAGCAGTCTCTCGGTACCAGGCACTCAGGCACTCAGTCTTGCACCCGCCGGACAGTATGCTATCCTGAGACGCGTGCCCTGACCCCGCCGCAACGGCGGGCCTTTTCAACGACAGGTAGCTTACTTCTCCGGTCAGCTTTATGCCTTTGTCAACCGCCGCCTCCGCCGTCCAGACGCCACCGCCGGCTTCCGAGCTGACGGCCCTGATCATCTACGCCGGTCTCGCAGTAGCTTTGATCGGGCTGCTGATGGGCCTGACATGGCTGCTCGGCCACAAGAGCCGCGGCGGCGTCAAAGAAGATCCCTACGAATCGGGCGTGGCGCCGACCGGCCAGGCCCGGTTGCGCGAGCCGGTTCCCTTCTACCTGGTGGCCATCTTCTTCATCGTCTTCGACGTCGAGGCGATCTTCATCGTCTCCTGGGCGGTCGCCTGGGACCGGCTCGGCTGGACCGGCTACCTGCAGATCTGCTTCTTCATTCTCATCCTGCTGCTCGGCCTGATCTGGCTGTGGAAGATGGGTGGCCTCGACTGGGGGCCACGGGCCTGGTACCGGCAGCAACGGGGCAAGAGGAACACATGAGCGAGACGATTCCGGACAATGTGATCCTCACCACCCTCGACGACGCCATCAACTGGGCACGCAGCAATTCGATCTGGCCGATGTTCTTCGGCCTGTCCTGCTGCTTCGTCGAGATGACCACCAGCCTGACACCCCGCTTCGACCTGGCCCGCTTCGGTGCCGAGGTGCTGCGCGGCACGCCACGCGAGGCCGACCTGATGGTCATCTCCGGCACCCCCTTCAAGAAGATGGGGCCGACCATCCTGCGCCTCTACGAACAGATGGCCAACCCGAAATGGGTGATCGCCATGGGCAGCTGCGCCAACTCGGGTGGCATGTACGACACCTACAGCGTCATCCAGGGGGTGCACCAGATTCTGCCGGTCGATGTCTACGTGCCCGGCTGTCCCCCGCGTCCCGAGGCCTTCATCCAGGGAATCATGCTGCTGCAGGAGAAGATCCGCAGCAGCGAGCGGCCGACCCGCAAGGTGCTGGGGCTGGCCGGGGGCAGCGAGGGCACCGACACTCCGATCCTGGTCGACGGCCAGAGCAAGAGCCGCGACCCGCGCGGCCCGGGCTACGGCAACGCGCCGCTGCGCGGCAGCCGGCTGGAGCCGCCACACTTCCGCGACAGCCGGTCCGACCGGATGTGGATGCCGCCATTACCCCGCCTGGCCTTTCCCGCCACCGTCCACAACCTGCGCCGGGCCCTGCGGGAACGGTTCGGCGACGCGGTGCGCGAGGAAGACGCCCGTGACATGCCGACCCTGGTCACCGCCCCGGAAAACCTGGTCGCACTGATGCGCTTTCTCAAGGAGGAGGCCCCGGTCCGCTACCGCCGGCTCGAAGATCTGACGGCGGTCGACGAAAGCGCCCGCCGTCAGCCGACAGGACACCGCTTCACCCTCACCGCCCACCTGCTCAGCTTCGACGAGCCCGGCTACCTGCGGGTCAAGACGCCCCTGGAGGGCGGCTGGCCGGAAGCCCCCAGCCTGACCTCCGTCTGGCCCAGCGCCGACTGGTACGAACGCGAGATCTACGACATGTTCGGCATCCGCTTCGCCGGCCACCCGGACCTGCGGCGGATCCTGATGCCCGATTCCTGGCAGGGGCATCCCCTGCGCAAGGAGCATCCCTACCGCGCCACCGAGATGCCCCCCTACACCCGGGAGACGGCGAGCCGGATGGAGCCGCGCGAAGGCGGCGATTTCTTCCGCGGCCGGCCGGTCGCCGAGCAGTTCGAGGCGATGGTGCTCAACATCGGTCCGCACCACCCGGGAACCCACGGCGTGCTGCGGCTGATCGCCCTGCTCGACGGCGAGGAGATCGAGGATCTCGACATCGATCTCGGCTACCACCACCGGGCGGCGGAAAAGGTCGGCGAGCGCCAGCACTGGAGCCAGTTCATCCCCTACACCGACCGCATCGACTACCTCTCCGGGGTGCAGAACAATCTCGCCTACCTGCACCCGCTGGAGACCATGCTCGGCGTCGAGGTGCCGCCACGGGCCGAAACGGTGCGGGTGATGCTCTGCGAGCTGTTCCGCATCGCCAGCCACCTGGTCTGGCTCGGCACCTTCGCCCACGATGTCGGCGCCATGACGCCGGTCTTCTACTGTCTGGAGTCGCGCGAGAAGATCTTCGACATCGTCGAGATGATCACCGGCGGCCGCATGCACCCGAGCTGGTTCCGCATCGGCGGGCTGCCCCGCGACCTGCCGGACGGCTGGAAGCAGGTGGTGGACGACTTCACCCGCGATTTCGACCGCCGCATCGATGAACTGGACAGACTGCTGACCAACGGTCCCATCTTCCGCCGGCGGACCGAAGGCATCGGCCCGGTCAGCCTCGACGAGGCCCTCGACTGGGGGATGAGCGGCCCCAACCTGCGCGCCTGCGGCCTCGCCTGGGACCTGCGCCGCAAGATGCCCTACTGCGGCTACCAGAACTACGACTTCGACATCGTCACCGCCGAAGGGGGCGACTGCTTCGCCCGCTACCTGGTGCGGCTGAAGGAGATGCGCGAAAGCCTGAAGATCGTCCGGCAGGCGGCAGAGAGGATGCCCGGCGGCCGCTGGATGACCGACGACTACCGCTACGCCTACCCGCAGCGGCAGGACGGCCTGCGCGACATCGAGAGCCTGATCCACCATTTCTGCAACGTCAGCCGCGGCCCGACCGTGCCGCGCGGCGAGGTCTACCGGGCCATCGAATCGAGCAAGGGCGAATGCGGCTACTACCTGGTGTCCGACGGTCAGAGCATTCCCTACCGGCTGCGCATCCGCACCCCGAGCTTCGCCCACATACAGATGATGCCGATGCTCAGCCGCGGCTGGCTGGTGGCGGACATGATCACGATCCTCGGCTCGATCGACTTCGTGCTGGCGGATCTGGACCGGTGAGGAGTCAGGAGTCAGGAGTCAGGAGTCAGGAGTCAGGAGTCAGGAGTCAGGAGT
>CAYTVY010000070.1:3943-13148 GCA_964441925.1 uncultured Geothermobacter sp. | reverse complement strand
ACCAGCACCCCGAGCAGGCGACGGCAGAACGGCCGCCAGAGGGGAACGGCGTCCGGGGTGGTCGGCAGGCAGAACAGGCGGATGGCGAAGCTGTCGGCGACTTTCAGCCGGCCGACGTCACCGAGGGGAAACACCCCCGCCGAGTGCAACAGGCCGGCATCGGGCTCGAATTCGCGCACCCCCTGCAGGCAGCCGATGAAAGCATCCAGGTCGGCCCGCGCCGCCGGCAGCAGCACCAGCTTCACCGAGGCCGCCTCGAACAGGCTGTCCCCCTCGCCGAACGCCTCCTTGATGGCGATGACCTCCTCCGAGGCGAGCAGGGATTCTTCCTCTCCTGGCTCACCCTCCGGCACCGGTGCCAGCTCGAGAATGCCCTTGTCGAGCAGCACCTGCAGAATCTGCAGCACCTCGAGATCGGGGCGGCTGCTGTGATCGAGGATATCCCGTACCCGCCGGTAGTACTGCAGCAGCAGCAGAATCTCCTGGGTGGCGGGCCGCAGCCCCGGCGGCAGCCGGTCACGGGGGACTTTCAGCACCAGCTCGTCACCCGCCGCCGGCAGTTTGTCACGCAGGGCCGCCAGCTCGTCCTGCTGGCGCAGTCCCTCCATGATCAGGTGATCGGTGGGAAGCGTGATGCGGGGGGCTTCGTCCCGGCCACCGGGAACGAAGCTGAAGCTGCCCTCGTTCCAGCCGAGCAGCCGGAAGAAGGCCTTCTCGCCCTGCATCTGTCCCAGGCGGGCATTGGTCACCAGCCCGCCGAGCAGGCTGATGGTACCGGTCAGCCCGTCGCTGCGTCGCAGGGTGAGCAGACCGTCCTTGCGGTTGAGGCTGAAGATCTGCAGCAGGTCGACCAGGGAGATCTGTTCCAGTGCCCCCTCGACCTCCCGCTCCTGGCGCCCGACCCGGCGGGTCCGCTCGAGCCGGTGCAGGTAGCCAAGCACGTCACCGAGCAGCTGTTCCCGGTTGAAGGGACGGACGAAAAACTGGTCACGGTGGCGGCGGAACCCCTCGACCTCCTCCCCTTCGCGGCCGATGAAGCAGAAGGCAATCCTCTCGGTGCGGGGATTGGCCCGCAGAATCTGCACCAGTCTCTCTGTCGGCAGCAGCGGCAGCGCGGTTTCGACGACCATCAGCACCGGCGGCCGGGCCAGGGCCAGTTCCAGGGCCCGTGCGCCCTCATCACAGGCCAGAACTTCGTAGCCCTCTTCCTCGAGAGCCGGAATCAGCGACGCCAGATCATGCCGGCCGCTGGCAATGATGACACGATGCTTTTTCTGCGGCATGGGGCTTCCTAGATCTTCGGCTGCAGCCGGTACTGCTGCTGCAGCTTGGCGATCATGTTTTCGACGAAGTAGAAATCGGAGGTGTGGAATCCGATCAGTTCCCCACCGTGGCGCCGGGCGAACAGGGCGTAGGCGTAGTCTTCGTTCAGGTAGAGCAGCAGAACGATCCGCCGGAACTGTTCGTCGTCGATGTGGATCGGCACCACCCGCTGCAGATCCCAGCCGACCCGGCGCCGGCCTCCGAGCAGAAAGAGGTTGGTGGCCGAATGCTCGATCTCCTCCAGCAGCGGCAGGTTCTCCCGCTCCCGCTGGAAATCCTCGCTCCCCAGGTAGATGATACCCCGGATGCGCCGGGATTCGACCAGGTCGCGACAGAACGAGGTGAGCAGTTCCTCCCGCCGGCAGGCCGGCAGACGCACGTAACGGCTGCTGCGCGCATCCTCGAAACCGCGCAGGCGCTCGCTGACCCGCAGGGTTCCCCCGTCGAGCCGGTAGTCGGCCGGCGTACCGAGCAGACGACCGACGATGGCCCAGAAGGGTTCCCGCTCCATGCCGGCGCGGTGATAGAGGCTTTGCCGCAACCGCTCCTGCCGGCGCGCCGCCACTGCGAGCAGATCATCGAAACTGTCGCCGTCGACCGGAAAGGACGCCGAGCGCATCAGCACTTGCAGAGGATGGCTGCGCCTGCCGTCGCTGACCATCACCGTGCCATCGAGCGCCCGCCGGATGCGCTGCTGGGCGACCAGCGAGCCCCAGTAGTCGGTCTCCGGCAGCATGATGATATAACTGCCGGCAGCGGCCTGGGCCATGATGTCGGCATCACGCAGGGCGGTGTTGACGATCCCGACCAGCCGGTTCACCGCCTCCTGCAGTTCGCGGTCGCGCACCCGCTCGGCCAGCGGCCGGTAGTTGGTGATGTCGAGCCTGATGAAGGAGAGATTGCGGCCGTAGCGACGCGCCTTGTACAGCTCGCGGGTGACATGATCGCGAAAGTAGGCCATCTTGTAGGCCTGGCTGGCCGGCAGCCGCAGGCTGTCGTGCTCGAGGGCGCGGCGTTCCAGGACATTGTCCAGGGCGGCGGCCGCGAACTCGGCGACCAGCTCGGCCACCTTGAGGTCATGCCGGTTGAAACGCTCACGTCCGGTCGGCGTCTCCAGCCGTACCAGCGCCACCGTCCGCTTTTCGACCTGCAACGGCAGCAGGATGGCCTGTTCCCGCTTCTGCAGCACCGGCAGACCGTCGTGCAGCAGCCTTTCCAGGGCGGCGTCCGGCTCCAGCACCTCCTCTTCCGGCGGCAGACGGACCAGGCCGCGCCGGCAGCGCAGCCGGTAGCTGCGGCCGGCGTAGCCGACCAGCCAGAGCAGACCGCCTTCGGCCCGCAGCAGCTCCATCAGGGTGTCGAGAACGAGATCACCGAGACGGTCGAGGTCGCGGACCCGCAGAAAGGCGAGACACTTGCGGTAGGTGGCGAGCATCGAGACGAACTCGATGTTTTCGTTCATCAGCCGCCGGTGTTCCATCCCCAGGCTGAGACGGAACATGATGCGGTTGACGACCAGGACGAACTCTTCGGGATCGATCGGCTTGAGCAGGTAGTCCGACACGCCCTGCTTCATCGCCGCCACCGCCAGCGAAACCTCCTCCCGGCCGGTGACGACCAGGATCTCCTGTTCGGGATTGAACTGGCGGATGGCCGCCGCGACCTCGCCGTCACCGGCCAGGCCGAGATCGGCGATGACCAGATCGAACTCCTCGCGCCGCAGCCAGGCGAGTCCCTCCTCGAGACTGGACGCACCACTGACCAGATATCCCTCGTCGGAAAGGACATCCTGGTAGAAGCGGCGGTCGAGGTCCTCACTGTCGATGGTGAGGATGCGTCCCCTGGTCATGGCGTCCCTCTGTTGCAAGCACGTCCCGCTCAGCCGAAGCCCGCCGAGGCACCGGCATCACCGCTACCGGCAACCAGCTCTCCCAGCTGGCTGTTGCGGAAAGATCGTACCACCCGGACGTCGACGATGCGACCGATCAGGCTCTCGTCCCCGGCGAAATTGACGATCCGGTTCCAGGTGGTGCGGCCGAAGAGCTGGCCCTGCCCCTGCCGGCTGTGTCCCTCGACCAGAACCGGCAGCACGCATCCGACATCGGCCTGCCAGGTCTGCTCACTGATCGCGTTCTGCACCTCGAGCAGCCGCTCGAAACGCTCCTGCTTGACCGCCGGCGGCGTATCGTCCTTCAGCTCGGCGGCCGCCGTTCCCGGCCGCGGCGAATAGAGAAAGGTGTAGGCGTCGGCATAGCGGACCTGCTCGACCATCGCGAGCGTGGCCTGAAAATCCTCCTCGGTCTCGCCGGGGAAACCGACGATGATGTCGGTGGTCAGCCGGATGTCCGGACAGACCTTCTTCAGCCGTTCGACCCGACGCAGATAGTCGGCGGCGCCGTAGCCGCGGTTCATCCGGCGCAGAATGCGGTCGGAGCCGCTCTGCAGCGGCAGCTGCAGGTGATGGCAGAGCTTGTCCAGCTCGCCGAAACAGTCGATCAGCTCGTCCGACAGGTCCTTGGGATGCGAGGTGGTGAAACGGATCCGCGCAATGCCCTCGACGGCGGCGACCCGGCGCAGCAAACCGGCGAAACCGAGCTCTCCCGGCGTGCCCTGCCCGTAGGAATTGACATTCTGCCCGATCAGGGTCACCTCACGCACACCGGCCGCCGCCAGCTGGCGGATCTCGTCCAGAATCTCGCCGCTCGGCCGGCTCACCTCCCGGCCCCGCACGTGGGGTACGATGCAGTAGGAGCAGAAGTTGTCGCAGCCCTGCATGACGGTGACGAAACGGGTGACACTGTCACCGTCGCTGCGCTTCGGAAAGAGACGCAGCCGGGTCTCGCGGTCGAGAAACTCGACGGCGTGACAGCGCTGCCGGTCCCGCTCGACCTTCCGGATCATCTCCGGCAGCCGGTGGATGTTGTGGGTGCCGAACACCAGGTCGAGCCAGGGAATGCGCTCGAGGAAAGCGGCGCCCTCCTGCTGGGCGACACAGCCACCGACCCCGATGATCAGCTCGGGGCGATCGTCCTTGAGCGGCTTGAAGCGGCCGAGATGACCGATCACCTTGCGCTCGGCCTTGTCGCGCACCGAGCAGGTGTTGAGCAGGATCAGGTCGGCCTGCCCGGCGCTGTCGGTCTGCCGGTAGCCGATCTCCTCGAGCAAACCGACGATCCGCTCCGAGTCGACCACATTCATCTGGCAGCCGAAGGTTTCGAGATAGAACTGTTTCATGGCTTCCGGTTTCCCTGGCGGCAGGCACCAGTCTGTTTTTCCACACCGAAACGGTGCTGTCGGGCGATACTAGCCGTCCCCCCGGGTACTGTCAATCACCGCCGGCCCGTCGTCCAGGGCGCCGCTGCGCCGCATCGCCTCCTCCAGCAGCCCGGTCAGCCGGCGCGGATACTCGATGCAGCACAGGCGCAGCCGGATCCGGCCGTCCTTCGAATGGACGAGCACCGAACCGAGATACTCGCCATGCGGCTCGAGACAGAAATAGCCGATATGCTCCAGCGGCAGGACCAGCCGCTTGCGGCCACGCCGGGCCAGCAGCCGGCGGTCGGTCACCGCGTAGCGGACCGTCCGCCATTCCCGACGGGCGAGCAGAGGCTTGCCGAACGCCAGGTAGAGGCCGAACAGCCAGAACGGCAGCGGCACCAGCGGCAGCCAGGAGATCCGGTAGACCGCCGCCAGCTGCCAGGCCAGCACCTCCCACCAGGCGGCGAGCAGGCCGAGCAGCAGACCGAACAGCGACACCTTCCAGTGGCGGAAGGTGTAACAGCGTGGCGCCGGCGTCGCCTCCCAGCGAATCGTCTCGTCCGCCTCGAGCAGGTCCGCCCAGATCATCCGCCACCTCCCAGCCGGGCGGCCCGGCGGGCGGCCTCGCGGCCGAGTTTGCCGCTGCGGTCGGCCCTGGCCACCTCCTGATAGAGCTGCCGGGCCTTCTGCCGGCGGCCGGTCTTCTCGCAGGCCTCGGCCTGGAGAAAGGCTCCCTGGACCGTCGCCAGCAGGTCCATGCTCCGTTCGAGATGGGTCAGCGCCTTTTTCGCCTGCCCCTGCTGCAGTTCGATGTAGCCCAGGCCGAGCGGGGTCAGGTAGTAGCCGTCGTCGAGCCGCAAGGCCCGCTGCAGATGCTGCCGGGCGGCCACCAGATCGTCCGCCCGCAGGTAGGCCATGCCCAGCCCGGTGAGAATCAGGGCTTCGTCCGGAGCCTTTTCGGCCGCCTCGAGATAGGTGGTGATCGCCTGGCGGACCTTGCCTTCCTTTTCCAGCTTCTTCGCCTGATCGTAGAGGGCATAGGCGGGCGCGGCCGCACGCAGGCGCCGGGTGGCGGCACGATAGGCGTCGGCACCGAGCCGCATCTCAGGATTCCGGTAACGGTCGGGGTAACGGGCCTCGACATAGTGGCGGTTGGCCCGCATCCGCTCGACGGAGAAGGGATGGGAGCGGAACAGCCCGGCCAGCCAGTCCGGTTCCGCCCCCTTCTCCACCTTGCGGTAGAAATAGGCCATCACCTGCACCGAGCCGTCGGGATCGTAACCCGCCCGCACCATGTAGTCGATGCCCAGCCGGTCCGCCTCGCTCTCCTGCTCCCGGCTGTAGCGGTTGTCGATCAGGCCGGCCGCCAGTTGCCCCGCCGGCCGTGCCAGGGCGCCGTAGGAGGTCGTCCGGGTCGCGGCGTCGAGCAGGGCCACCCCCAGGCCGAGCAGGGTGCCGCGCTGCATCCCCTGCACCGCGTGTCGGGCCGTGACGTGACCGATCTCGTGCCCCAGCACGGCCGCCAGCTGCGCCTCGTTCTCCAGGCCGGTGAGCAGGCCGCGACTGACGGCGATGAATCCACCCGGCAGGGCGAAGGCATTGGGCACCGAATCGTTCACCACCCGGAAGCGGTAATCCAGTTCCGGCCGGTGGCTGACCCGGCCGAGCCGGCGACCGACCTCGTTGACATAGGCTTCCAGCTCCTCATCGGGATAGACGCCGCCCATGCGCTGCAGCACCTCGGGAAAGGTCTTGCGTCCGATCTCGACCTCCTGGCGGGGCGAGATCGACATCAGGGCCAGCTCGCTGCGGCCGGTCACCGGATTGACGGCACAGCCGGCAGCGAAAACAGCAGGGATCAGGATCAGCAAAAAGAGGAAACGCCACATGATTCACAACCTGTTCGGGGGGCGCGGATTCCCGGCCGGAGAGCGCAGGCGCACGCCGCACCGGGAATCCAAGAATAGGCGGATTCGGCGGCCGGCGCAAGGACCGGGGTCACCGGGGGCGCTTCATGAAACCGGCATCATCATTTTTTGCTGGTCAGGACCGGTCTCTTCCTATAACCTTGCGCGGTTTGGCTTCACACGACCTTTGTCAAGGGGCAGTTTCCCATGCACGAAAGCATACGCAACATCGCCATCATCGCCCACGTCGATCACGGCAAGACCACCCTGGTCGACGCCATGCTGATGCAGTCGGGCATTTTCCGCGAAAACCAGCAGGTCACCGAGCGGATCATGGACAGCAACGACCTGGAGCGGGAACGCGGCATCACCATCCTGTCGAAGAACCTCTCCATCCGGCACGACGGCATGAAGATCAACATCGTCGACACCCCCGGCCACGCCGACTTCGGAGGCGAGGTGGAACGGGTGCTGAAGATGGTCGACTCGGTGCTGCTGCTGGTCGACGCCTTCGACGGCCCGATGCCGCAGACCCGGTTCGTCCTGAAGAAGTCCCTCGACCTCGGCCTGCGTCCGATCGTCGTCATCAACAAGATCGACCGCCCCGGGGCCCGGCCCGACCAGGTGCTCGACATGGTCTTCGACCTGTTCTGCGAACTGAACGCCAGCGACGAGCAGCTCGACTTTCCCGTCGTCTACACCAGTGCCAAACTGGGGATCGCCAAGCTGGACCCCGACGATGAGAGCGACAGTCTCGAACCCCTGTTCGCGGTCATCCGCGACCGGGTGCCGGCCCCCGAAGCCGACTCGAACGCCCCCTTCCAGCTGCTGGTGACATCGATCGCCTACAACGACTACATCGGCCGGCTGGCCACCGGCAAGGTCTTCGCCGGCCGCATCACTGCCGGGGCGACCGTCGCCGTCATCGGCAAGGACGGCACGACCCGCCAGGGGCGCATCAGCAAACTGCTCGGCTACGACGGCCTGCAGCAGGTCGAGCTGGCCGCCGCCGAGGCCGGCGACATCGTCACCGTCGCCGGGTTCGAGGAGATCGCCATCGGCGAAACCATTGCCGATGCCGAGCATCCGGTCGCCCTGCCCTACGTGGCCATCGACGAACCGACCCTGTCGATGAACTTCATCGTCAACAACTCGCCCTTCGCCGGTCAGGAGGGCAAGTTCGTCACCAGCCGCAACCTGCGCGAGCGGCTGCTGCGCGAACTGCGCACCAACGTCTCGCTGCGGGTGGAGGAGACGGAGCAGACCGACACCTTCAAGGTATCGGGCCGCGGCGAGCTGCACCTGTCGATCCTGATCGAGAACATGCGCCGTGAAGGCTACGAACTGTCGGTCTCCAAGCCGGAAGTCATCCTCCGCGAAATCGACGGCGTCAGATGCGAGCCGCTCGAATACCTGACCATCGACGTGCCGGAGGAGTACCAGGGGACGGTGATCGAAAAACTCGGCGTCCGCAAGGCGGAAATGGTCTCCATGACCCCGATGGACGGCTTCACCCGACTGGAGTTCATCATCCCCGCCCGCGGCCTGATCGGTTTCCGCACCGAGTTTCTCACCGACACCCACGGCACCGGCATCATGAACCATACCTTCCACGACTACGGTCCCTGGCGCGGCCCCATTCCCGGCCGCAAGAACGGCGTGCTGATCGCCATGGAAGCCTGCGAGACCGTGGCCTACGGCCTGTTCAACCTGCAGGAGCGCGGCATTCTTTTCGTCGGTCCCGGCGTCAAGGTCTACGAGGGGATGATCATCGGGCAGCATGCCAAGGAGAACGACCTGGTGGTCAATCCGGGCAAGGGGAAGAAGCTGACCAACATCCGCGCCGCCGGCTCGGACGAGGCCGTCCGCCTGACGCCGCCGCGGACCCTCTCGCTGGAGCAGGCCCTCGAATTCATCGACGACGACGAGCTGGTGGAGGTAACGCCGCAGTCGATCCGGTTGCGCAAGAAGATCCTCAACGCCAACGAACGGAAAAAACGGGAGAAACAGAAAAAGGCCGCCGGCTGACAACGACCGCGAGCAGAAACGAAAAGGGCTTGAAATCGCGTCCCGCCCTCATTACCATGGTTGCGTCGTGCAAACTGAACGACCGTTGTTCTGTCGGCCGCACAGCGGCCACGGTTGCCATGTCTTGTCACAGGGAGGAGCCGATGGAGACGGAGCTGTCCGCCCGCGAGCAGAAGATCATCCTGACAATCGCCCGGCAGGCCATCGAACACGCCGTCCGCAAAGAGGAGTGGGAGCCGGAACCCCGGGAAGAAAAGGCCCTCAACCGGCGCAGCGGCTGTTTCGTCACCATCAAGCAGAACGGACAGCTGCGCGGCTGCATCGGCAACTTCCAGTCCGAACTTCCCCTCTTCCGCGAAGTCGCCAGGGTGGCGGCCGCCTCCGCCACCAAGGACCCCCGCTTCTATCCGATGCAGGAAGAGGACCTGCAGAACTTCACTCTCGAGGTCTCCGTCCTCACGCCACTGCAGAAGATCGACAGCATCGAGGAAATCGAGGTCGGGCGGCACGGCATCTACATCGAAAAGAGCTTCCACCGGGGGGTGCTGCTGCCGCAGGTGGCGACGGAGCACGGCTGGGACCGGGAGACCTTTCTCAAGCAGACCTGCGTCAAGGCCGGCCTGCCGACCACCGCCTGGCAGAGCCCGGACGCCGACATCTACATCTTTTCCGCCCAGATCTTCGGCGAG
>CAYTVY010000070.1:0-3843 GCA_964441925.1 uncultured Geothermobacter sp. | reverse complement strand
CCGCCCCCCTCCGGGCCATACCGCACCGGCAATCACTCTCCCAGGTAACGGTTGTCGTGCAGCTTCTCCCACGCCAGACCGTCCCGGGGATGACCTTCTTTCTGCTCGGCGGCATAGCCAATCCCGATGACGCAAAGCACCTCGTAATCCCCCGGCAACCCCAGCAGGCGCTTGACGTAATCCGCCGCGCCCGTCCGCTCGTCATGATTCCGCTTCCGGATCTGCGCCCAGCAGCTGTCCAGGCCGAGGGAAACCGCCGCCAGCTGCAGTACGGTGGCGGCGATGGCGCAGTCCTCGATCCAGACATCGCACCTTTGCGGATCGGCCGCCACCACCACGGCCAGTTTCGCTTCGGCGAGAAAAGCCGATCCGTGCTTCTTGGCCCGGGCCAACGCCTGCAGCAGCTCCGGGTCGTCGACGAAGACGAACTCCCAGGGATTCAACCCCCGGGAACTCGGTGCCCGCAACACCGCCTCCCTGAGCGCTTCCACCTTCTCCGGCTCGATCACGCGTTCGGCAAACCGCCGGATGCTGCGCCGGCGACGTAGAATGTCGAGCATCACTTTCTCCCGTCAGTACTCTTCCAGATATTTCTCGATGGCCGCCGCCGTCGCGTCCGGAATGGCGAGGAACTCCACCCCGAACCCCTGCGGCAGTTTCAGGTTCTTTCGCGGGAATCCCTGGTTGACCCAGGCCACCCTGCCGAGGACACTGAGCTCGTCCGGACAGACCAGCGGCAGCATGAACCGCAGCTCGATCTGGCGGTCGGGTGGCAGCTCGTCTTTCGACTCGATGTACATCCCGTGCCGGCTGATATCGAATCCGCGGCCGCGGTACTGCCGGCCGGCGATGGTGAAATCGACCGTCATCTGGCAGCCGACCCGCCGCTCGCGTCGTTCGATGTGAAAGATGAAGCGGTGCCCGAGATTGAGAAACTCCTCCTTGCCGAAGGGCTTGGTCAGGTAACCGTCGCAGCCGCAGTCCCGGACGTCTTCGAGAGTCGCGTCCCGTTCCGGGGTGAAGATGACGACCACCGGAATGTTGCAGGTGCGGGCATCCGCCTTCAGCCGCCGACAGCACTCCAGCCCCGACATGCCGGGCATGGCGGCGTCGAGGTAGATCAGGTCCGGCCGCTGCCGGACGGCGATGTCGAAACACTCGATGGCGTTGACCGCCGTCACCAGATCGGCCGGAGTGCGCCGGAAGTAGGCGCACATGACATCACGGAAGAATTCGATATCGTCGACCACCAGGATGAGGGGACGTTCCCCGTTCTCCGTCATGCATCCTCCCCGGGTCCCGCGGCGGTTTCGGCGACCCCATGGCCAGGCGCCGCCACCGCAACGGCGTCCAGCAGGGCCCGGAACCCTTCTTCCAGGACGGCGAGCCGGCCCGTCAGGCTGTGCCCGTCGTCGACCAGCTGCAGTTCCAGCCGCAGGTTTCGCGCCCAGTCGATGACGATCCCCGACGGAATGACTTCGTCCCGCCAGCCGTGAATCGCCAGTACGCGACCGGCCCGCGGCGCCGGCGCCCGTTGCGGATAACCGGGAAGTCCGACCGCCGGCGCCAACAGCAGCAGCCCTTCCGGTCGGAGGGTCTCCGACGCCCGGATGGCGACATAGCCGCCCATGCTCGAGCCGACCAGCACCAGCGGCCGGGTCAACCCGTCACAAGCGGCAAGCAGCCGTTCGACCCGCGCTTCCGGGTCGGGAAGGTCCCGGAAGTCGGGCGCCAGCACCGTCCAGCCCGCCTTTTCGGCCAGGGGCGCAAGATGACGGATCTTGGTGCCGTTCGGCCCGCTCTCCTTGCCGTGACAGAAAATCACCGTCGCCATGTCGGTCTCACTCCGGCAGCACCATCACCACGGCCCGGCCGCGGGCGTGCACCGCACCGTCGACCAGCACCTCCCCCTCGACCTGCAGCCGCCGTTTCCGGCGTTCGACCAGCCGGGCCCGGACCACGACCGGAGTCTCCACCGGCACCGGTTTCAGGTAACGCATGCCGATCTCGGCGGTCACCGCCCGCGGGGCGACATGCAGGCAGGCATAGATGGCGGCCTCGTCGAACAGGGTGGAGAGAATGCCGCCGTGGACGATCCCCCGCCAGCCCTGAAAACGTTGCGGAATGGCAAGGGTGATGGTCGCCTCGTCCCGTTCGGGATCGGCCACCGGCACGACCTGCAGTCCGGTCGCATTTTCCGGACCGCAGACAAAACACTGTCGATCATTTTCTACGTTCATGAACACTCCCCGGAATCCGCTTGCCGATCCGGATCGACACCAGCCGCCCACACCGGCAAGCCGCCCGACCCAGCTTTACAGCCCGCACAACAGTTCCCAGCGCTGACGGATCAGCCTGCTGACCGCCTTGAAGGCTTCGGCCCGGGCATCGGCGACCAGCTGAAAGAGCACCGTCTCGGCACAGGTCACCGTGGCGCCGGCGGTCCGGGCCAGCTGCAGGGCCGTCCGCCGGTCGGCGGGAATCCGCGAACAGATGCCGTCACGCACCAGATGGACATGATAGCCCGCCTCGAGCAGTCCCAGCACCGTCTGGTAGACGCAGATGTGGGCCTCGACCCCGGTGACGATCACCTGGGAACGTCCCAGCTGCCGCAGCCGTTCGACGAAAGCCGGCTCGCCGCAACAGCCGAAACTCGTCTTCTCGATGACGCCATCGGCACAGGCCCGTGCGAGCTCGGCGACGGTCGGACCGAGTCCCTGGGGATACTGCTCGGTGGTCACCACCGGGATTTTCAGCGCGTCCGCCCCCTGCAGCAGCATATCGATGGTTGCCAGCATGCTGCGGTAGTCCTTTTCGGGAAAGGTCGGCGCCAGTTTTTCCTGGACATCGACCACCAGCAGCACGCACTGGTGCGGATCGAGTTTGAATCGGTCGAGCATGGCCATGGTTCTCTCTCCTTACGCAAGATCTGAATCAGCCGGTTCTACAGGGCCGTCTCGTCGGCCAGCAGCCGTCGCAGCTTGTCGAGCTTGTCGGCGACCGCCTGCTGTACCTTCTTTTCGCCGAACATCCAGCTCAGCTGCCCCACCATCAGGGTCACGTCGGCCAGTTCCCGGATGACCGCTTCGGCGTCGACTTTGCGTCGTTTGTAGTGTTTCAGGCCGGCGATCAGTTCGGCGCATTCCTCGATCGCCTGGTCGAACTGGGCCTCTTCACCCCATTTGTCCAGTGTCGCCTGATAGATGGTGTGCAGCTCGGTCTGGTTCATCGGCACTCCGGTAAAAGGATTCCCCTACAGCCTGCCTTCCTCTTTTACGCCATCCGGCGCCGATTGTAAACGATGGCAGGCCATTCACAGATTCAGGGTTTACATTTCAGCGCCCGGGCGGTATCAAACAGAGGAAGGTTTCGTCTCCGCAGTCATTCATCCAACATAGGAAAACGGTCATGAGCGAAATCAAGGACTTTCTGGCCGAAAACGACCGCTTCGCCAACCACTGCGGCATCGAGCTGCTGGCGGCCGAACCCGGCTTCGCCCGGGCGGGGATGACCCTGCAGCCCCGGCACTTCAACGCCGCCGGCACGGTGCACGGTGGAGCCATCTTCACCCTGGCCGACTTCGCCTTTGCCGTCGCCGCCAACGCCGGCGGCACCCTGGCCCTGGCCATCGACACCCATCTGGCCTTCATGAAGGCGGTCACCGGCGGCCGGCTCGAGGCCGAGGCAAAAGAGGTCTCGGCCAACCGGCGCCTGGCCACCTACCAGGTGCGCATCACAAGCGGGGAGGAGCTGATCGCCCTCTTTCAGGGCACGGTCTACCGCAAGGAAGGCAGGTCGCCGCTGCAGGGATTCAAAAACACGGCGGACAGCTGAGACGGGCTG
>CAYTVY010000069.1:2218-13632 GCA_964441925.1 uncultured Geothermobacter sp. | reverse complement strand
CCGCACTGTCCTTGCGATACTGTTTGTTCAGGTTGTAGACCTGGATCATCGGTGGGCTACCATTCACTGTAGGGAATACCGTTCAGCCCGACCAGATCGGAGCCGGAATGGACATCGAAGACACCTCCTTCGGCCAGCTCACCCTCCGGTCCCGGCTCCGGCGGTACCGTCTGCCAGCTGTCGGTCGACTTGGTGAAGGGATCGCGGGGAATGCCGCGCAGATATCTCGCCGTCACCAGCTCTTCGAGGCTGTCCGGATACTTGTTCTTGTCGGTGTAGTAGGCATCGATGGCCCGCCGCATCTGGTAGAGATCTTCCATCAGCACCGTCTCGCGCGCCTTGATGAGACTGCGCTTGTAGCTGGGAACCGCGATCGTCAACAGGATACCGACGATCGACATGACGATCATCAGTTCGATCAGGGTAAAGCCGCGGCTGTCGGGGCGTCGTATCATCATGGTCGTCTACCAGCTGCTGTAGGGTGTTCCATCGAGAGCGATACCGTCGCTCTGTGAATAGACATCGTACACATTGTCCCCTCCCCAGACGGTCGCATCGGGATCGTCCTCCAGGGCGCGCAACCCCCAGCCCTCGTCGTAGCGGTCGAAAGGATCTTTCGGGATCCGCCGCAGATAACGTTTCTTGTAGGGGAAGAGCCCTCCCCAGTCGGTCGGCTCGAGGAGCTTCTCCAGACTTTCCGGATAGCCGGTCTCGTCGACGGCCGGAATGATCTTTTTCTGCCGGACCGCCTCGTCATGGTCGGCCTTGTAGGCGTCGATGGCCGTGCGGATGATGCGCAGACTCCGACGCAGTTCGAGCTCCTTGCTCCGCTTGACGGTCACCTCCGCCATGGGCAGCACCGCGGCGGCGAGCACCGCCAGAATGGCCATGGCGACCACCAGCTCGATCAGGGTCAGGCCGCTTCGACCGGCCGCAACACGACAGCGCAATCAGCGCACCTCCACGATCAGTCCTTCACCTGCGACCCGCAACCGGCTGCCGGAGGGATCCCGGAAATTGATCCGTTCGAGGTTGACCACCGACTTTCCGGGGGCCAGCGACTTGAAACGGAGATGGTAGAGGACACCGCTGCCGGAAGCCCCCTGGCCGCCCGCCCCCTGCTTGTAGCCGATGATCACCCGGCCGCCGATACCACCGACCGGACTGGCGGTGAAAACCGTGGTGCGGGCATTCTGCCGCAGGAAATCTCCCTCGCTGGCGGAGACGAACTGCAACACCTGCGGGTTGTAGGTGATGAAGGTCGGAGCACTGAACAGCCCCTGCACTTCAGCCGTTCGCACCACCAGTTCGAATTCCTTTCCAGCATCGACCAGACGTGGACCGTCGATGAAAACCCGGGCGACCTTGGGCGGCGTCTCGGCAGGCGGTGGCGAAACCGGCTCCGGAACCGCTTCCTCAACAACCGGCGGGGGCGCCGGCGGCGCCGTTTGCTGCCGTGGTTTGGCCGGAACCGACGGAACTTCGGCGGGAGCATGCTCGGGCTGCGATGCGACGGCCGGTGCCTCCTTAGGCATCGCCGGTTGCGGAAGCTGCGGTGGCCGGACAGCAGCCGTCTTTTCCCCCTCACCCGTGATTTCGACCACTTCCACGGAATCGCCACTCTCGCCATTCGCCACCGCCGTCCCGCGGGGACGGGGCAGATTCTGGACGGCATCGAAATCACGGGCAAAGGCCTGAAAACTCGGGCCGGCCTGCATGCTGTCTTCAGAGCCCGACCAGATACTGGCGACATCGGCGGCAGGCAGCTCCCGCTCACGAACGATGTGCGGGGTGATGGACAGCAGGATCTCCCGCTTTTTCTTGCTCCGGCTGTGAGACGCCAGCAGGTCGCCGATCAGCGGAATCCGGCCGATCAGCGGCAACCGGTCGCTGTTGTTGGAACGATCATCGCGGATCAGGCCACCGAGAATGGTCCGCTCGCCGTCCCTGAGCACCAGTTCGGTCTGGGCATTGGTGGTGCTGATGGCAAAGGCGACGTTGTTGCCCGTACTGTCGACGACATCGGCCCCCTTGTTGCTGACCTCGAGCTGCACCTTGGTCAGCACCGTGTGGTCGAGACGGATGTGGGCCTCGAGGTCGAGCTTGACGCCGACATCGACATACTGGATGTTGGTCGAAGTGATCTCGCCGGTCGAGTTGTTGGTGGTGGTGACGATCGGCTCCCGGCTGCCGACATGGACCTTCGCCTTGGCGCCGTTCTTCAGCCGGATACGGGGGTTGGCCAGGATTTCGGTGTCGGACAGCACCTTCTTGAAATCGAAGGTCGCCGCCGGGATGGTATAGAGAAACTTGCGGTTGCTGAGACTGGAGATCGGTGTCCCCCCCGACAGCAGCGCCGTGCCGGCGTCGTCACTCAGGCCGAACTGAACCTGTTTCGAGTCGAAACTGGCGCCGAGATCGAGTTCGTCGTTGTGCGACACCTCGATCAGTTCCAGTTCGAACAGCACCTCCGAATCGGCCCGGTCGGCGGCCCGCAGGATCTGCTCGGCCAGGTGCACCACCTCAGGCTTGTCGCGAATCACCAGGGCGTTCAGTTCTTCGTGAACGTAGATCTTGCGCAGCTGCAGCATGGTCCGCAGCATGTTCACTGCTTTTTTCGCCTGGATGTTCGACAGGTAGAAGGTCTGGATCAGCTGGTCCTGATACTGCTTCTGCTTCTCGCGGGTATCGGGATAGAGAATGGCCGTCTTCGGATTGAGCACCCGCATCCGCAGCTTCTTCATCTTCAGGATCAGCTCCAGGGCCTGGGCAAAACTGGCCTGCTCGAGATCGACGGTGACCGTCTCCCGTTCCACGTCCTCGTCAAAGATGAAACTGATGCCTGAAAGGCGGGAAAGGATCTTGAAAACATCCTTGATCTTGGCCTTTTTGAACTTCAGGGTGATCGGCTTGTCGGAAGCGACGTCGAGTTCGACACCGGCAATCTCGGTCATGGTCGCCGCCTTGACCTCTGTCTTCAGCTTGCGGGCCTTGGCCAGATCCGGTGCCAGCAGCAGGGCCTGATCGAGGTTGCTCATCGCCTGCTGAAAACGGCGGGTACGGTAGAACTCCTCCGCCTGCCGGACCAGCTCCTCGGCCCGCAGCCGGTCTTCGACCTGCTTCAGTCCCTGGGCCGCTTTTTCGAGACTCGGATCGAGAGCCATTGCCTGGCGGTACGCGCTGGCGGCGTCCTGCAGCCGTCCTTCCCGCTGCAGCCTGCGGGCACGCTCGAGATAGTTTCCGGCTGCCCGGACCCGGGCATCGAACAGCTTCATCTGGTACTCGAGACTGTCCGGTTCCTCCTGCAGGGCCTGGGTGTAAAAGGCGACGGCCTCTTCATAGCGCCCATGCCGGGCCATCTCCTCTCCCTGCCGGAACGCCTCGCGGGCCTTGTGAGCCGCACAACCGGAGAGCAGAGCCAGAGCCATCCCCCACAGCAGCCATCGTTTCATCACAGAATCCATGCACAACCTCATTGCTTTCGCACCGCCTCAGGGCTGGTATCTCTTGAAAGAGCGGAGTCGAGGACGCTCCGCGGGCACCGCCGGACGCCGCGGTGGACTCTCCGGTTCATCCGGCACGTCCATACCGGCCGGAGACGTTTCGTCCTTGTCTCGCAGACTGATCCGGATCAGGGCGCTGCGGCCGGCCTGGCGAATCTGTACTTCCTCCGGCGTCAGCGTCTCCACCGTGTATTGCTCCTGGTCACCGAAAACATCACCTTCTCCCACGACGAACAGCCGCTCCTCGTCGGTCAGGAAAACCCGCATGCGATCACCGGTATCGACCATCCCCAGCAAACGGAAACGGGTCGGAGGCGGCGCCGTAACGACCGGGACGGGGGGCGGCGCCGCGACGGGAGGCGGCGGGGGCGGCGAAGAGGGCGGCGGGACGACCTTCTTCGGTGCCGGCTTTGGTGCCGGTGGCACGTAGAAGTTGAAAATATCACGCCTTACGGCCTCGTAACCGGTCTCGTCGCGCAGCAGCAGATCGAGCCGCAACGATTCGTTCAACGGCGTTCCTGTCTTTGCCGTCCGGCCCGGACGCTTGGCGGGCGACACCGCATCGGTGACCCGCTGCTGCCGGGGAGTGCTCAACCAGGCATAGACCAGGGAGATCGCCAGACCGGCCAGCAGGACCAGAAGCAGGCGCTCCTTCCTTCTCATGCGTCCCCCCTGCGGAAATAGGTCGTCATGCGGATGCTGAGCCGGACGGTCCCCTCATCCCGCCGCCCGCGGTCGAGATTGAGTTGTTCCACCACCACCAGCCGCTCACTCTTTTCGATCAGATGGATGAAACGCTTGACCTGGTCGTATGCGCCGTCAACGGCAAACGACAGCGTATACTCGATCAGTCCCTGCTCGGGCAGGACCTTGGGCTGATAGTTGACCGCCTTGATGTCCAGACCGGCCTTGCGGGCAATGCCGAAAAGCTCTCCCACCAGATCACTCAGCTCACTCTGGTCCGGCACCCGGGCAAGGAATTTTTTCAGATCCCTCTGCCCTTTGCGGAAGGCCTGCTGCGGGTTGCGGGAGGTCAATTCCATGCGGCGGGCCTGGCGGGCACGCTGCTGCAGTTCGATAAAGGTACGCTCCCGGGCTTCGAGCCGCGGGCTGACGATCCGGTCGAGGTAGACGTAGAAACCAAGATTGGCCAGCAGCAGCAGCACCAGCAGCACCGGCACCCAGCGGTTGAGCCGCCAGAGTGTGAGCAGAAAGACCGCCGGTCTCATGCAGCCCCCCCGCTGACCTCGATCCGAAAACCGATCAACCCGCCGCCGGTCGGCGTGTCGTCTTTCTGCTGTGACAGAATCAGCACCTCGGAAAAAAACTTCGAAGCCACCAGACGATCGAGCAGCTCCTGCAGATCGGCGATACTCCGGGCCTCGCCGGAAAGCTGTATCTTCCCTTCCTTGAAAAGGGGGTGGATGGTACTGATCCGTACCTGCCCGGGCAAGACCTTTTCCAGGTGTCCCAGCAACAGACTCCAGCGATAGCTGTCCCGCTCGATCACCCGGTTGGCGAAACGGATCCGGGACAGCAGACGCGCAAAATCCTTGTCACTGACCGGTGGAGCCGTCCTGTCGATGCCGAGCTGCTGCTGCAACTCGGCGATATGGGCTCCGACCCGCTGCAATTGCTCGCGACTGGACAGGAAGAAGCGGATGTTGAAACCCAGCGCCAGAAGCAGAACCACGCCGGCCAGGGTATAGACCCCATAGACCGCCCGCCGGTTCAGGTAGCTGCGGGTTGCCAGATTGATGGTCGGTTTCATGTCTCAGATCATCCGTTCAGCCGCGCCGGCGGCCGCAGCCAGACTGCGCAGCCGCCAGGGGGGAAGATCCAGTCCTCCGGCGGCATGCCGGTCAAAACGGGGATTGAGCAGGTGGATCTCCTTTTCGAAAACCGAAGCCGTCGCCTCGACCAGCTGGTCGGGCTCGGCCCAGTCGGTATGCAGAAAGATCCCGGCACGGAGAATGTCGGGATGGCTCTCCCGGGCACCGGCCATCGACCGGTTCAGTTCCTGGAACATCAGATCGGCGGTCGCACCGGTTTCGCGGCTCCGGACAAAAACCACCTTACCGTCGATCAGGTAACGGAAACCGAACGACCCACCCTCGATGTCGATCAGCACGACCTCGTCCCCGAGATCACTGACGAAACGGTACCAATTGTACAGATGGGCACTGTGAAAATCCAACAGAACGGCCTGGTAGCCCGCCCGGTCGAAGGCCTCTTCATACTGCTCGATGATCGAACGCAGGGCCAAGGCCACCAGAATCCGGTAACGGCCGTTCTCCTGCTGCTCCAGAACCTGATAGTCGATCTGCACATCCTGCGGCGCAGCGGGAAGGCTCGTCTTCAGCTGCCAGCGCAGGATGTCGACCCCCTCCTGGTGTGATTTGAACGAAGTCTCGACCTCGGTCAAAAGCTGCCGCCCGACGGCATCCGGCAGCGACACGGCGACCCGCTCCTCGTGCCCGGCCAGGGGAGCGAGCAGCTCCCGCAACCGCTCGGCAAAGCCGTCGATGTCGCCGATGTTCGGCTCCCTGGCCCCGGCCTTGAGCAGCCCCCCGGGCAGACGCAACACCCGGCCGCCGGTGATGAGACGGTTCTTTCCCCGACGCTGCATGGCGACCAGCCGCAACTCCTCGGGACGCAGATCGAGCCCGAGATATATCCGTCGCAACAGTGACACCCTCACCCCTCGATAAAAGTCACCCGGTTGATCTCCTCCAGACTGGTCGTCCCCTCGACCAGTTTCTCCACCGCCGACTGACGCAGAAAGACGGTCCCGGCCTCCTTCGCCGCCTCCTTGAGTCGGCTGACGGATGTCTTGCTGACGATAAGCTCGCGCAAATCGTCGTTGAGATCGAGAAGTTCGACGATGGCACTGCGGCCATGGTAACCGGTGCCGTTGCATTCCCGGCATCCGACCGCCTCGTAGAAGGTGTGCCCGCCATGGGTTTCCGGCGACAGACCTGCCTCGCGCAGGGCTTCTGGCGAATAGCGCACCGGCTTGCGGCAATGGACGCAGAGCTTGCGCACCAGCCGCTGGGCGGCGACACAGTTGAGACAGGAGACGAAATTGTACGGATCGATCCCCATGTGCAGGAAACGGCCAAGCACGTCGAAGGCATTGTTGGCATGGACGGTGGTAAAGACCAGATGACCGGTCAAGGCCGACTGAACGGCGATCTGGGCCGTCTCCGGATCACGGATCTCGCCAACCATGATCTTGTCCGGGTCGTGGCGCAGAATCGACCGCAGTCCACGGGCGAAAGTCAGTCCCTTTTTCTCGTTGACCGGTATCTGCAGGATCCCCCGGAGCTGATACTCGACCGGATCCTCAATGGTGATGATCTTCTCCTGCTCGTTGTAGATCTCGTTGAGCGCGCCATACAGGGTGGTGGTCTTGCCCGAACCGGTGGGGCCGGTCACCAGCACCATGCCGTAAGGCTCGCGGATCAGGCGCCGCAACCGTTTCAGCTCGCGCTCGGAAAAACCGAGCACATCGAGCGTCAGTCCCTTGAGATCGCGGGCGATGCTCTCTTTGTCGAGAATCCGGATGACCGCGTCCTCACCAAAAACGCTGGGCATGATGGAGACGCGAAAGTCGATCGACTTGCCGCCCATACGCACCTTGAACCGGCCGTCCTGCGGGATGCGCCGTTCGGAAATGTCGAGTTCGCTCATCACCTTGATGCGGGAAATGATCGGCCCCTGAAAGCGGGCATCCAGCGGTTCGGTCGCCCGAAAGAGAACGCCATCGACCCGATACTTGATCACCACCCCGTCCTGGCCGGTCTCGATGTGAATGTCCGAGGCCCGTTTTTTCAGGGCGTCATAGAGGGTCGAATCGATCAGACGGATGATGGGGCTGGTATCATCGGTCAGCTTCTCGATGGAGAGAACTTCCTCCCCCTTGTCAGTCTCCTTGACCAGATGCAGCTTGAAGTCCTCGGAGACTTCCTGCAGCATCTGTTTGCTCCCCTCACCGCGTTCGAGGATCCGGGCGATGCGGCTCGGCGCCGCCACCATCAGGGTCAGCGGCGTGTCGAGCAGAAGCTCCAGATCGTCGAAGGCGGCGACATCCGAAGGATCGCCCATGGCGATAACCAGCCCATTCTCGTCCCGACGCACCGGAATGAACTGATACCGCATGGGCAGCCCGCTGGGCATCTCCTCCATCAGGGCCGGATCGGGCTCGAACTGACTCAGATCGAGATAGTCGAGATTGAACTGTTGCGCCAGGGCCTGCGCCAGCTCGTCCTCGCTGAAATAGCCCTCGGCCAGCCCCACCTGACCGAACCGGCCGCCGTCGGCGGCCATCTTGTCGAGAATCAGCCGGATCTGTGCCGGGGCGATGGCCCCCATCTCGACCAGAATGTCCCCCAGTTTCTTGCGTTCGAATTTCATCGTTCTCCGCTTCACCCGACGGTACCGGCCAGCTGGAATATCGGAAAGTACATGGCGACGACGATGCCACCGATCAGCAGCCCCATGCTGGCCATCATCACCGGCTCGATCAAGGTGGTCAGCCGGTCGAGCCGGCGTTCGACCTCGCTCTCGTAATAATCGGCGACATCACCAAGCATTTCCGGCAGGGAACCGCCCTTCTCGCCAACCGCCACCATACGCAGGGCGATGTTGGGAAAGAAGCCGCAACGGTCAAGGCTCTCCGACAGGCTCATTCCCTCTTCGACCCTCCGAATGGCCTGCACGACGGCAGCTTCCAGCACCCGGTTGTCGAGGGTGCCACGCGACATCTGCAGGGCCTGCACGATGGGAATGCCGCTGAGCAGGATGGTGCCCAGGGTGCGGCAGAAACTGAGCATGGCGTACTCGGTGAGCAGGGCACCAAAAAAGGGAATCCGCAACTTCATCCGATCGAAGAAAAAGGCCCCGCGCTCCGTCATCAGAACCGACCGCAACGACACGACCAGCAGAACGACTCCCCCAATCAGCAACGGCAGTGCCCCCACCATGCCGTTGGCGACGGCGATGAGCACCCGGGTCATCAACGGCAGCTCCACCTTGGCGTCGGCATAGATCTGACTGAAACTGGGCACGACGTAGAGCATCAAAAAGAGCACCACCAGAACCACGAAACCGGTCAACAGCATGGGGTAGAAGGTGGCGTTACGCACCCGTGCCTTGATCGCCTCGACCCGTTTCTGGTACTCGATGTAGCGGTTCAGGGTGACGGGAAGATCACCCGTCCTTTCGCCCGCCCGCACCGAAGCGACATAGAGATGGGGAAAGAACCGCGGAAACTTGCCCAGCGCGTCCGAGAGCGATGTGCCGGCCTTGACGTCCTCGCGAATGGCCCGCAAGGCCTCCTGCATCACCCCGCCCTCCTGCCGTTCGAGCAGGGTATCGAAGATCTGGATGATGGGGAGGCCGGCCTTGAGCAGGACGAGAAATTCCTGGTTGAAGGAGAGGAAACGGCGACTCGACCAGCCGCGCTGGCGCCCCCGGCCACCGTTCAGACCGCTCAGGTAGACACGGCGGATGCGAAAAACATAAAACCCCTGCTCCTCGAGCTGCTCGCGCAACATGGCGCTGCTGACCGCCTCGAACTCCCGTTCGACCACCCGGCCGTCCGATGTCCCGATTTTGCAGATGAAGGTCGGCATGGTCAGCAAACATACCATATTTCAGGTTTGTTTTTTAGTGCAAAGAACGCTGAAAACGTCGGGAGAGGGAAGAGCGGCACCACCGGAAAACCGGCACCGGAGCGGCCGGCAACGGCACGAGACGGGCACCCGAAATGCTGCGCGCACGAAAAAACCGGATTGCAGACCGGCCGGTCCGCCGGCCCCGGGCCGCCGTCAGCCCCTCCTGCCGGCGCCCGCCGTCAATAACTCTTCGGATTGTGTTCGACGCCGTGGCAGTTGAGCAGGCAGCTGCCGTGCCGCGAGGCCGTCCCGGTCGCCTTGAACTCGAGCTTGCCGTCGGCCGTCGGATCGACGACATCCTCGTTGAAGCGGATCAGGTACTGATACTGGCTGCTGCCGTGAGCATCGTGACAGGTGTAACAGGATGTGCCCGATATGTTCCTGGCCGGATTGCCGCGGATATGCAGCGCGTGATAGGGGAAACTCTCGTTGCCCAGAATGCTGGTCCGGTCGTGGCACCGGTAACAGAGTTCGTAGGCATGGCGGCTCTCCGGGCGTTCGTCACTGGTGTCGTAATTCAGCTTGAGCAGGCCGGCATAATTGGAGCCGTGCGGCCCCTGGGGACCGGAAGGATCGTCGCTGCCATGGCAGTCGCTGCAGGTCAGCCGACTGATGTCACCCGGCCTCTCCTGCCGCTCGTTGTAAGGCGGCAGCAGACTGATGACATAGAGATTGCGCCCTTCGGCCTCGACCGGATGGTACGACTTGTTGGTCTGCTGAAACTCCGCATGTTTGTTGGTCGAACCGACCGGCAGGTTGGCACTTTCGGCGTGGCAGCGATAGCAGACCTCGTACTCGTACTCGACGGTTCCCTGAAAATTGCCGACCCGCTTGCCGACCAGCCCCCGGAAAGGCTGGTCCCGGTCGACCAGATGCGGATGATGGCAATCGACGCATTCGACATGGCGGGCGGCGTTGATCTGCTCCTCCGGCAGCCTTTCCAGCGGTTGATGGATCCCCCGGCTCTTCTCCACCGGATGGCGGTAAGGCTTCCTGAACTCGGCGGCGATGTCATCGAGCCGGGCATCGTTCCCCAGCAGCCCCCTCTGCCGCATCTTCTCCCGCTCGGTCTGCGGGCCATGACAACTGTAGCAGACCTCTTCCTCCCCCCTTATCGCCATGGCCATGCCCCGATGGCAGGAACGGCAGGATTTCGGCAGCAGCTGCCGGTCGCCGTGAATCCCGTCCAGCACGGTACGGATGACACGACGCGCGGCATCAGCCGGCGGCAGAAAGAACAGACCGCCACCGAGAATTCCAACAAGCAGCAAAAGAATGATTTTCTTCATCACAGGTTATGCCCATTGAACGGTGCGCCCGACTTGTCCGTATGACACTGGGCACAGGTCGCGTCGTAATCGCCCTGTTCGTCGGTACCGTTGGAATCGTAGTTGGCCCAGAACGGCAGGGTATAGGTCGACCCGTTGTTGGTGTCGACATGGGGGTTGTGGCAGGTGGTGCACTGCATGCGGCTCTGGCCGTCGAGCCGCACATCCGGATCGGTCGGCAGGGAATAGACCGACTTGCCGGGCTGAGAACTGATGTAGGCGGCAACACTGGCGTTGTAAACGAAGGAGACCGGGTGGGTCTTGGCGAAATCGTTGGTGGTGGGGTCGAGGGGGTCGAAGATCTTGGTCTTTTTGGTAATCGTCGACTGGGTCATGGCGATGGTCGTCCCGTTGGCCATCTCACCGATGGCCGTCGCCCCGTCATGACAGGACAGACAGAGTTTCGTCGCCCCGTTCGGATACTCGACACCGTTGGTGCCGTTCAGCTCATACTTGGTCGTCCCGGTGATGGCCGGATCGTCGATGGCGAGAACCGTCGAGTTGTAAAGCGGAAAGCTGCCCATCCGCACCGGATTCTTGCGGTTCCACAGCGGCGTCTGCGGCGTGCCGCCGTGCGGCGTATGGCAGTAGACGCAGATCCGGGTGTCGTCATAGGAATCGGGGCCGTCGTCCACCGCCTTGGGACCGCCATGGGTTGCCATCTTGGAGAGATTGTGCGGATTGCTGTTGACGCCATTGTTGTATCCGAGCAACAGGGTCGGATCAACAGCCAAAAGACGACCCGGCAGACACGAAAAGACCAGTGTCAGCAGGCCGACAAACAGGTAAACGCCGAATCTGTACTGCATTTTTCCACCTTCAGTCGAGAGAGACTCCGCCTCGGACATATTATTGCAACGCCAATGCCAAAACGGTCACCTTCTCCCGTCCCCCTCCGGCGGCAG
>CAYTVY010000069.1:0-2118 GCA_964441925.1 uncultured Geothermobacter sp. | reverse complement strand
TATTGCAACGCCAATGCCAAAACGGTCACCTTCTCCCGTCCCCCTCCGGCGGCAGATACTGGAAAATCTGCAGCCGGTGATTGTAGGCGTCGACGACATAGAGACGATCCTGATCATCGAAACAGAGTCCCGCCGGCAGGGAAAACTGCCCCGGACCGGAACCAGGAGTTCCGAAAAAGAGCAGCAGCCTGCCCTGCCGATCGAAAATCTGGATGTTGCCAAAGGCCGCATCGGCCACATAGACATGCCCGGCGGAATCGAGAGCGATGCCGCGCGGTCGGGCAAACCGGCCCGGAATGTCACCGAGCTGGCCGATACTGCCGAGGCTCTTACCGGCCGCCGAAATCAATTCGACCCGAAAATTGAGGGAATCGACCACGAAGAGCGTCCCGTCCCGACCGACAGCGACATTGGCGGGCCGGTTGAACTTGCCGTCCTCGGTCAGGAAACTGCCGATCCGCTTCAGCCGCTTCCCGTCGGGAGAGAAGACCAGAACTTCCCCCTGCAGGACATCGGCAACATAGAGCCGGCCCTGCCCGTCGACGGCCATGCCGGCCGGACGCCGCAACAGCTCATCGGTCCACCGGCCGAGCAGCCGGCCGCCCAGGTCGATCACGACAATCGCCCTGAGCCCGGCGTCGGAAATGTAAAGCCGCCCCCTCACGCGGTCGAGCGCCAGCCCGATAGGCGTCTCGAGGCGGACATCCGCGAACTGGAACAAGGGTTCCATCTTTTTTCGGGACAGATCGAACAGGGCCACCCGATGCGCCAGGGGATCGGCCACCCAGACACGCCCCCGACCGTCGGCGACCACTCCATAGGGTGAAAGCAGGGGCAGACTGCGCCTTTCCGTCCCGGTCAGCCACTGCAGAAAGCCACCCTTCTTCTTCTCCGGCTCGACCTTTGGAGTGCCGTCGACCGCCCGCAGATAGCGGATCCGAGGCGGATCCGGCGGCTTCGGCCAAAGCAGTTCCTTGCGTGGCCGGGCCCATTCCAGATCTCCTCCCGCACCGGCGACACAGCCCGCCAGCAGAGACAGAATCAGCAGCCCGAAAAGATTTCGCAATGCCAAAGACCTCAAAAGATCTTGACCGGATACTTCTTGCGCAGTTCCGCCAGCCACGCCTTCTTCAGGCGTTGGCGCTCTTCCTGCTCCAACTGCCGGCGAATCTTGTCCGCCATCTCTTCATAAGTCAGCTGGCGTTCCTCGTTCACCTCGACCAGCTTGATGATGTGGTAACCGAAGCGGGTGCGAACCAGGTCGGACACCTCTCCGGGCTTCAGCTTCAAAAGGGCCTCCTCGAAAGGCTTGACCGTCTGCCCGACATGAAAATATCCAAGATCGCCACCGACATACTTGGTACGATCATCGGAATTGTAGTAGGCGAGATTGTAGAAATCCTCACCGGCCTTGGCCCGCCTGAGCAGCTCCTCGGCTTTTTTCCTGCGTTCTTCGCGCTCCTGCTTGTTGGATGAAGGATCGACACGTATCAGGATATGGCTGGCCCGGAACTGCTTCGGACGCTTGAAGCGTTCCTTGTTCTTTTCATAGTAGGCGCGAACCTGCTCCTCGCTGATCCTGACCTGCTTTTCAACCCTCTCCTCTTCGGCTCGTTTGGCCAAAAACTGCCGATAGAGCGCGGCCCGGTACCCCTGAACCCCTTCGTCCCCGGCGGCCTTTTCGAAATCCTCCCGGCTTTTGTAGCGTGCCCGCAGCTTGGCCATCTGCTCATCGATCTCCTTGTTGGGAACCGAAAGTTCCTCGTCAATGGCCCACTGCACCATCAGCGCCCGTTCGATGAGCTGGTCGAGGGCCTGCTTGCGAATCTCTTCCTGCTTCTCCCGCGAAACGCCGCCATGAAAACCGCCTTTCAGCGGAAGCAGTTTCTGAAACTCGCGCGCCAGTTCGTAGCGGGTGATCGGCACACTGCCAACCTGCGCCACCAGGTCGCCCTTGTCGCCGGCGAACGCAAACGCCGGCAGCAGCAGGACCAGGACAAGGAGGGGTCGAAGCGGATTGTTCATGAGAATGCCTCGCAATCATGGGTTGAAGGAGTGCGGACTGTCGCCTGGTTGCCCATGCTAGCACAGATCACGCCCCGATTTAAACCTCCACCA
>CAYTVY010000068.1:0-13653 GCA_964441925.1 uncultured Geothermobacter sp. | reverse complement strand
GGCTCAGCCCTTGTCGGCGGAGATGATGTAGACCGGGTTGTAGGCCTCGAACATCTTGTAGTCGGTCAGCGGCCGGGTGCGGGCGACGTTGATGGTGACCACCTCGACCCGGTAGCCGGCGTTGGCGAAGAACTCGTTGGCCGCGGTGAGGGTGTCGAGGGTGATGGCGTTGAGCACGATGCGGCCGTCGGCCGGCAGGCGCCGGTCGGCGGTTTCGAGAATCTCCCACAGGTGACCACCGCTGCCGCCGATGAACACCCGGTCCGGATCGGGCAGATCTTCCAGGCATTCGGGAGCGTCCCCCTCCACCAGATGGACGTTGCGGGTGTTGAAGGCCTGCAGGTTCTGCTTGATGAAGGATCGGCATTCGGCGTTGCGCTCGACGGCGAAAACCCGGCCGTTGGGCAGCAGGTGATCGGCCTCGATGCTGATCGAGCCGGAACCGGCACCGATGTCCCACAGCACCATGTCGTGGCAGAGCCGCAGCTTGGCCAGGGTCACCACCCGCACCTCCTCCTTGGTGATCAGCTTCTTCACCGTGGCGAAGGCGTCGTCGGGGATGCCGAGCCAGGATCCGCGATCCCGGCCCTCGCCCTCGAACTGCTTGACCAGAATCAGCACGTTGAGCGGCGCCGCCTCGATCTCGAGCAGGCCGCGCACGTCGGTTTCGACGATCCGCTCATCGCTGCCGCCGAGGTTCTCGCACAGCCAGGCGGCATAGCCCTCGCGGCCGCGCTCGATCAGCTCGCGGGCGATGGCCGCCGGCGTGTTCACCTCGTCGGTCAGCACCGCCGCCTTGTCGTTGGCGACGATCCGGTCGACCGCCAGCTTCAGGTCGCGGCCGTGGGTGGAGACGAACACGGCGTCGTCCCAGGGCTGGCGGATCTTGGCAAAGGCGTACTGCACCGAGGAGACATTGGGCACGAACTCGAACTGCTCGTCCGGCAGGTTGCGCAGCAGATAGCGGCCGATGCCGAAAAAGAGCGGATCACCCGAGGCCAGCACCACCGGCCGTCCCTGCCGGCTGCGCAGACGCTCCACCACCGCCGGCAGGTTGCCGTCGATGACCATGGTCTCGCCGGCGAAGTCGGGAAAGAGCGCCAGCTGCCGCTCGCCGCCGATCAGCAGATCGGCTCCCTCGATCAGCTCCAGGGCCCGCCGGCTGAACCCTTCCTGTCCGGCAACCCCCGCTCCCACCACGTAGATTTTGTTCATGCTGCCCTCGTTGAAAAAAATCGACAAAATCCGGAAACCGGAAGGGGTTTACTCCTGACTCCTGAATTCTGACTCCTGAACTCCCCCGCCGTATCTCCCCGCCACCTCACGATCGTAACCGACCAGCAGAATCTCTATTGTTACCCCTGGCGCCCAGTTCCGCAACTGTTTAACAGCCCGACGCGCCACTTCGGCCACCAGCGGATGCGCCGCCCCGAAAGTCAGGAAGACCTCTCGGGCAGTGTTAGCGGCGATGATTGTTTCGGAGGCTTCCGTCGTCAACCCTGTCGAGAGCGCCCAGCCGGCCAACTGGCGCAGGTCCAGCCCGGAACTGCGAACGTGGGTCTGCGAATGGCCGCAGGCGATCTTGAGCAGCTTGGCGAACTGGACCGCCAGCACCAGGTGCCGGCCGCCCTTGCGTTGCAGGGTGGCAACCAGATGCCCCACGAAATCCCCCATCATGACAAAGGCCTCCTCCGGCAGACCGGCCAGGGCTGTCCGGGCCACCGTTTCGCTGGAGCGGCCGGTGCTGGCGACGATCCGCTCGCAGCCGGCAGCCAGGGCGACGTCGATGGCCACGTCGATGGTGTCGGTCCAGGCCTGGTGGGAGAGCGGCCGGACGATGCCGGTGGTGCCGAGAATCGACAGCCCGCCGACGATGCCCAGCCGGGCATTGAGGGTCTTCGCCGCCCGCTGCTCGCCGTCGGGGATGGCCAGGACGACCCGGAACGCTCCCCGCGGGAAAACCGCGCGCACCGCCGCCCGGATCATCGTGCGCGGCACCGGGTTGATGGCCGGCTCGCCGACCGCCACCGCCAGCCCCGGCTTGGTCACGGTGCCGATGCCCGTCCCGCCGACGATCAGGATGCCGTCATCCGCGCCGATCGGCGGCGGGCCGGCCAGCCGCTCCAGCCGGGCATGCACCTCCACGCCGTGGGTGATGTCCGGATCGTCGCCGGCGTCCTTGACCACGAAGCAGCCGGCCGCTTCGGCCTGCCGCCAGCCGCCGTGCAGCGCAAACCCGGCCCGCTCGCCTCCCGGCAGCGCCAGCTCGACCCGGACGGGCCGCGCCCCGGCCAGCCAGCGGGCCGCGCCCAGGGTGGCGGCGGCGGCACAGGCGCCGGTGGTGTAGCCGTGGCGCAGCGGCCGGGTCATCGCCCTCAGGCCTCCGCCGCCTGAATCAGCAGCTGGTTGAGGATGGCGGCGGCGACGGCCGAGCCGCCCTTGCGCCCCCGGCAGAGGATGTAGGGCAGATCCGAGGCGAACAGGGCCTCCTTGGCCTCCGCCGCCCCGACGAAACCGACCGGCACCCCGACCACCAGCGCCGGCCGCGCCACACCCCGCCGGGCCAGTTCGAGCAGTTCGAACAGCGCCGTCGGTGCGTTGCCGACCAGAAAGACCGTCGCGCCGGCGGCCACGCCCCGCCGCAGGGCGACGATGGAGCGGGTCACCCCCTCCCGGCGGGCGGCGGCGGCGACCTCCGGTTCGGCGACATGGCAGGTGATGCGGCCACCCAGCGCCGCCAGACGCGGCTTGTTGACCCCGGCCAGCACCATGTTGGTGTCGCAGCAGATCCTGGCCCCGCTGCGCAGGACGGTCAGGGCCTTTTCGATCACGCCGGGGGCGAAGCGGGTGGTGGCGACAAAGTCGAAATCGGCCGTGGTGTGCACGATGCGCCGGACGATCGGCCACTGCCGGGCATCGAACCCGTGGGCGCCGGCCTCGGCGTCGATCCGGGCAAAACTTTGCCGTTCGATGGCGAGCGGATCCCGCACGACGGCGCCGGCCGCCGCTTCCCGCGTCTTCGGCCAGCCGGCCGCCGCCAGGGCGGCCCGGCAGCGCTGGGCCACCACGTCGGCCAGCAGCGGATGCTCGCCGAGCGGTTCGGCAAGCACCATCTCCACCCCGGGGTGGCGCTGCCGGGCCCGTTCCAGCTCGCGCGGCAGATCGTCACGCAGGTGCACCCCGGCGAAGAGAAAATAGGGACAGAGAACGATCCGCCGCGCCCCGGCACCGACGCAGGCGTCGATACCGGCCTGCACATCCGGCGGCTGCCGTTCGCAAAAACAGACCTCGACCAGGGCAAACCCGGGCAGGGCCCGCAGCTGCCCGGCGATCCGGCGCAGGGCGGCAGAGGCCCCGGCAACCCGGGAGCCGTGGCCGACCAGCAGAATGGCGGTTTTCATGACATGCGTCCTCAGAGCTTGTCGCCGCGCAAGTCCCCCCTGAACAGCTCGCCGGCACCGCGCGAGGCGCAGAATTCGCCGCACATGGTGCAGGTGTTCTCGTCCTCGGGGGTGCGGCTGGCGCGGATGGCGCGGGCATCCTCGGGAAAGAGCGCCAATGCGAACTGTTTCTCCCAGTCCAGGTCGCGGCGCGCCTTGCTCATCTGCCTATCGCGCTCGCGGCCCTTCTCCGGATACTTGTTCATGTCGCCGATGTAGGCGGCGACGCGGGCCGCCTTGACCCCTTCGACCACGTCCCGCTCGTTGGGCAGGGCCAGGTGTTCGGCCGGGGTGATGTAGCAGATCAGGTCGGCGCCGAACCGGCTCGACTGGGCGGCGCCGATGGCGGCGGTGATGTGGTCGTAGCCGGGGGCGACATCGGTGGAAATCGGCCCGAGCATGTAGTAGGGCGCCTCGCCGCTCATCCGTTTCTGCAGCCGGATGTTGGCCTCGACCTCGTCCAGCGGCACGTGCCCCGGTCCCTCGACCAGCATCTGGCAGCCCATCTCGCGACCGAGCTCGGCCAGTTCGCAGTTGATCAGCAGCTCCTGCACCATCGCCCGGTCGTTGGAGTCGTGGATCGCCCCGGCCCGCAGGCCGTTGCCCAGCGAGAGCACCACGTCGTACTTCTGCAGAATCGCGCAGACCCGGTCGAACTTCTCGTAGAGCGGGTTCTCCCGGCCGTTCGTCATCATCCAGGCGACCATCGACACCCCGCCCTTGCTGACCAGGCCGCCGTAGCGGTACCCCTGCTTGCGCAGCCGTTCGATGGTATAGAGGTTGATGCCGCAGTGGATGGCCATGAAGGCGATGCCATCGGCGCACTGTTTTTCGATCAGGTCGAACAGCAGCTCTTCGTCGAGTTTGTTGGGATCACCGTACCTGCGCGCCGCCTCGCAGAAGGCCTGATAGAGCGGCACGTTGCCGACCGGCAGGTCGACGGCGGCAATCACTTCGCGCCGCACCCGGTCGAGATCACCGCCCACCGACAGTTCCATCAGGGTGTCGGCGCCGGCCTGTTGCGCCGCCCGCGCCTTGCGCACCTCGGCGTCATAGTCGACGATGTCCGAACTGGTGCCGATCGAGGCATTGACCTTGGTCCGCAGCCCCTTGCCGATACCGACCGCCTTCGGCTTGCGAATACTGTTGTTGGGAATGACGACCTTGCCCTCGGCCACCATCCGGCGAACAAAGTCCTCGCTGACACCTTCCTGCTGCGCCACCGCCGCCATCTGCGGGGTGACCACGCCCTGGCGGGCGGATTCGATCTGGGTAGCCACTTACTTCCTCCTTGAAGAATCAACCATGAAGAACACGAAGGGGAAAATGTCTCGCGCCCGTTCGCTGGCGCTCACTTGAGACGCAGAGTCGCAAAGATGTTCGGGGGCGTTGTTAAATTCTCTTCCTTTTTCTGCGTTTCTGCGCCTCTGCGCGAGATAAAAAATCCTGGAGTATTCTTCGTGCTCTCCGTGACTTCGTGGTCATTTTTTCAACCTCGCACAGAAATCGACAAAATTCCCCGCCAGCGCCGGGTTGCCGGCGAAGTGCAGGTGCACGTAGCTGGCCAGCAGGTTGTGCACCCGGAAGCCTTCGTCCGCCAGGGGCTCGCCGTCCGGCCGGCTGAGACGATAGGCCCTTTTCACCGGGGCCGCCAGTTCCAGCGCCGAATAGTGGAAGGCGTGACCGCGGGCGACGGTGCCGGCCGGGCCGAGCGGGGTGTCGGCGACGAAGTGCACCAGGCGGTAGCCGAGGGCCTGGCGCCGGCGCTGCATCCGCACCTTCCCCGGCAGCACCCCGGCCATCGACCGGCCGTCGACGGCGGCGGCCAGCAGCAGCAGGCCGCCACACTCGGCATAGACCGGCAGGCCGGCCGTGATGCGTTCTTTCAGGGCGGACAGCAGGGCGCGGTTGGCGGCCAGGCGCCCGGCGTGCAGCTCCGGATAGCCGCCCGGCAGGTAGATCCCGTCGATCGCCTCCGGCAGCCGGTCGGCCAGCGGCGAGAAGAAGACCAGATCGGCGCCGGCGGCCTCCAGCAGTTCCAGGTTCTCGGGATAGCAGAAGCAGAAGGCGGCATCCCGCGCCACGGCGATACGGATCCGGCCCTTCCCGGCCACGGCCGGCCGGCCGGCAACCGGCGCGACCGCGGCCGGTCCGGCAACCGCGGCCAGCAGGGCATCGATGTCGAGGTGGGTCTCCACCAGCTCCGCCAGGGCCCGGTAGTCCGCCCCGGCATCGCCGGCCGTCACCAGCCCCAGGTGCCGCTCCGGCAGGGCCACGCCGCTGTCGCGCGGCAGGCAGCCGAGCAGCGGCGGCAGCCCCGGGGTCGTGGCCAGGGCCCGTTCGAGCAGTTGCCGGTGCCGGCCGGACCCGACCCGGTTGCAGACCACGCCGGCAAAATGCAGACGCGGATCGAAATCGACGAATCCCTTGACCAGGGCAGCGATGCTGCGGGCCTGGGAGCGGGCATCGACCACCAGCAGGACGCGGCCGTTAAGCCAGCGGGCGATCTCGGCGGTGGAACCGGCGTCGCTGTCACCGGCGGCGCCGTCGAACAGCCCCATCACCCCCTCGACCAGGGCCACTTCGGCGCCGGCACAGCCCCGGGCGAAGCTCTGCCGCACCGCCTGCTCCCCGCCCATCCAGCCGTCAAGATTGCGGCTGACCCGGCCACAGGCGGCGGCGTGATGACCGGGGTCGATATAGTCCGGACCGACCTTGAACGGCGCCACCGGCACCCCGCGCTCTTTCAGGGCCGCCAGCAGGCCGAGGGTGAGGGTCGTCTTGCCGCTGCCGCTGGCCGGCGCGGCGATGATCAGGGGGGAGAGCATAAAAACCCGACCTCGCGCAGAGACGCGGAATCGCCGAGACAATCAGAATCCGTTTGCATACTGAATTTCATGACCTGTATTCCCCCGGTTTTCCTCTGCGGCTCTGCGCGAGGCAGTCTTTCACCCGTTCAGAAGCTGCACCGTCGCATAGCCGTCGTTCCAGTAGTCGATGATATTCAGGCAGCCGTAGCTCTGCTCGATATGGAACATCCGTTCCAGCGGGGCGCCGATGGCGTCGAGCAGAATCACCCGGTTGACGCCACCGTGGGCAACGATGGCGATCTCTTCGCCGCGATGCCGCTCGATCAGCCCGGCAACCACCGGCCGCACCCTCTCGGCCATCTGCCGCAGGCTCTCGCCGCCCTCGACCTGGTAGTTCACCAGGTCGTCCAGCCGCGCCTGCCATTCCCGGGGCCAGCGGCTCCGGATCTCGTCCCAGGTCAGCCCCTGCCATTTGCCGATGTGCAGTTCGCGCAGGCCGGCGTGCGTCTCCGGCCGCAGTCCGTGCGGTTCGGCCACCAGCCGGGCACCCATCACACAGCGGGACAGATCACTGGCATGCACCGCCGCCAGCGGCACCCGGCGCAGCCGCTCGGCGAGAGCCTGCGCCTGCCGCCGGCCCTCGTCGGTCAGGGGCACGTCGTTCTGCCCGTTGTAGCGGCGCTGCTCGTGCCCCTCGACCTGACCGTGCCGCATGAGGTAGACGCGCGTCTTCCCGGTCATTCCTCCATCCCCCGCCTCAACCTCTCGCCTTTGCCCTTTCCCTAAACCACCGCCAGCACCAGCAGCAGGCTCAGCACCTCCACCATCTCCGAAGCGGCGCCGAGCACATCGCCGGTGACGCCACCGAGCCGCAGCTCGAAGTAGCGGATGAACAGCATCGCCGCCAGACCGAGCAGAAAGAGCAGAAAGACGCCCTTCAGGCCGAACAGCACGAGGCAGGCCAGCAGCAGGGTACCGGTGGCCAGCAGGTGTTCCCGCTCACCGGCCTGTTCGACAAAAGCGGCGGCGGTTCCTTCGGAACGCAGGTAGCGGCAGAAGGTGGCCAGAACGACCTGGATCCAGCGGCCGGCGCAGGGCATCAGCAGCAGGGCCGCCTTCTTCTGTTCGGGCGGAACATGGTAGAGGCTCAGGTACTTGAGCAGCAGCAGCATCACCAGGCCGACGACGGCAACGGCCCCGACCTGGCTGTCCTTCATGATCCGCAGGGTCCGCTCCCGGTCGCCGCGTCCGCCGGCCAGGCCGTCGAGCAGATCGGCGATACCGTCCAGGTGCAGGGCACCGGTGACGACAATCAGCACGAGCACCAGCAGGCAGTCGAGCACCGGCCGGGGAATGAACGCGCCCAGCAGCCAGTCGAGCATCACCAGGCCGAGACCGAGGGCGAGGCCGACGGCCGGAAAAAACGCCATGCTGCGGGCCAACCGGCCGCCCGTCAGCTCCAGATCGCGGGCCACCGGCAGGATGGTGAGAAACCCGGCCGCCGCCCGGAAATCCTTCCAGGCCTCGTTCACTGGTCGTTCCCCCGGGCGACCCCCGCCTCATCGAAGGTGAGAATCTCGCGGTAGGTGCGCAGGGCGGCCTCGACCAGGCTCATCACCAGCGCGGAACCGGTCCCCTCGCCAAGCCGCATCTCCAGATCGAGCAACGGTTTCAGGCCGATGCGTTCGAGCATGTGGGCGTGACCGATCTCGACCGAACGGTGCGCCATGAAGAGGTAGTCGCGCACCTTCGGGTGCAGCTCGACAGCCACCAGGGCACCGGCCGTGGAGATGAAGCCGTCGACCACCACCGGGATGCCGACGGCGGCGCAGCCGAGCACCAGACCGGCGATGCCGGCAATCTCGAAGCCGCCGACCTTGGCCAGCACATCCACGGGGTCGGACGGATCGGGCCGGTTGACCTCGAGGCCGCGCCGGATGGCGTCGATCTTCCGTTGCAGGGCCGGATCGTCGATGCCGGTGCCCCGATGGGTGACCTGCTCGACCGGCAAGCCGGAAAAGGCGGCGACGATCGCCGAGGAGGGCGTGGTGTTGCCGATGCCCATGTCCCCCGTCCCGACCAGGTCGATGCCGGCGTCGACGCAGGAGCGGGCCAGCTCGATGCCGGTCTCCAGTCCCTGCAGGGCCTGCTGCCGGCTCATCGCCGGGCCGGTGGCGAGATTGGCGGTGCCTTTGGCGATCTTCTTCTGCAGCAGGCCGTCCAGGGGCGGAAAGTCGGCGTTCACTCCCATGTCGACGACGATCACCTCGGCTCCGGCGTGACGGGCGAGAGCGTTGATCGCCGCCCCGCCCTCGACGAAATTGTGCACCATCTGCGGCGTCACTTCCGGGGGAAAGGCGCTCACTCCTTCGGCGACCACGCCATGATCGCCGGCGAAGGTGAAGATGACCTTCTTGCGGATATCCTCCCGCCCGCGGATGGCGACATAGCGGCGGGCCAGTTCTTCCAGCCGCCCCAGCGAGCCCTTCGGCTTGGCCTGCCGGTTGATGCGGGCCTGGACGTCGGCCAGGCGGGCGGGATCGACGGGACGGATACGGTCGAGAGTGCGGGCAAGATCGACAGAAGACATGTTCGCGTTTCTCCGGGAGGAATTATTTCAGTCGCAACGGCAGGCCGCTGGCCAGCAGCCAGGCCTGGTGGGCACGGGCGGCGAACAGCTGGTTGACCTCACCGGCCAGGTCGCGGAACAGACGCGCCAGCCGGTTTTCCGGCACGATGCCGCTGCCGACCTCGTTGCTGACCAGGTAGACCGGCACCGGCAGCTCCAGCAGGACGTCGCGCAGCTTAGCCGCCCGTTCCAGAACCGTCCGGGTCCGGCCGTCACAGGCCAGCAGCTGGTTGCTCAGCCAGAGTGTCAGGCAGTCGAGCAGCACCGCCCGGGCATCGCCGACGGCTTCCGGCAGGCGGCGGGCCAGTTCGAGCGGCTCTTCCAGGGTCCGCCAGGCAGCGCCGCGCTCGGCCCGGTGCCGGGCAATCCGGGCGGCCATCTCGTCATCGCCGATGGTGGCGGTGGCCACATAGAGCAGGGGAGCGCCATGCTCCTCGCAGCAGCGGCGGGCAAAGGTGCTCTTGCCGGAACGGGCTCCCCCGGTGACGAAAATCAGTGGCGGCATCAGTATTCGATTCCCTTCCGGGCGGAAAGACCCCGATCGAACGGATGGCGGACCTTCTCCATGACGGTGACCAGGTCGGCCCGCTCCAGCAGGGAGGCAGGCGCGTTGCGGCCGGTACAGACCACCTCGAGCCGCTGTGGCCGTTGCCGCAGAAAGGCAAGCAGTTCCTCTTCGGCCAGGTCGCCACGGGCCAGACAGTTGTTGATCTCGTCGAACACCACCAGGCCGAAGCGCCCCCCGGCCAGCCGGCGTGTCGCCTCGCGGAAGGTTTCCGTCACGCACCGGCGCACCGTCGCGGCCTCGACCCGCCGGCCGACGACACCGATGGCGGCCGACAGAATCTCCAGGCCGGGACAGTCGCGCAGCAAGAGCAGCTCGCCCGTTTCCGGCTCGTCCGGCTTGAGAAAGCGGACCAGCAGGCAGCGCCACCCGTGTCCGAGGGCCCGGACCAGCAGCCCGGTGGCGGCCGTCGTCTTGCCCTTGCCGTCACCGGTGTAGACCTGCAGCAGTCCTGGCGGATGTCCGTTCACGAAAAAACCCCGAACCAGTTCTGATCCGGGGTCGCCACCACCTGCAAGGAGGCACGCCCGGACCCTTCCCGCGAAAGATCCAGTCTCGGTCAATGTCCAGGCAGGTCTCCTGGCTTGCGGGTCATCCTCCGGTCGCGCCTTCCCGCCGTCGGCCGGCAGTGGCATCCGCGATCGTCGTCGCCGCTCACAGTTGCGGGGCAGCGAGGGATTCGCACCCTCTTCCCTATTCTTCCGCCGGGCTGGCCGCGGCGGACACCTGGACTCGATCGTCCTTCCTTTTAGCAGAGGCCTTTCTCCGGTGTCAACGGAATCGGCTCAGCGGTAGATCAGCTTGAGAACCAGCAGCAACAGGGTGTTGCCGGTGGCCAGCAGATTGATGATGATGAAGACCGGATCACCGGCCAGAAAGGCGTATGTGGTGTAAAAGAGACCGCCAACGAAGATCACCAGCAGCATCACCAGCGACAGGTCCTTGCTGGAACGGGTCCGCAGCACCTTGATGATCTGGGGAACGAAACCGAAGGCGACCAGCAGGCCGCCGAGCAGACCGAGCCACTGGTAGCCGTTCATCCGGCCGCTCCGTCGGCCAGCCCCAGGGCTTCCTCGATGCGTTCCCAGACCTCCTGCCGGCCTTCACCGCTGAGGGCGGAAAAGACGCTGAAGGCATCGGCCGGCAGGCCGGTGGCCTCCAGGATCGGCTTCAGCTGCCGCACCCGCCGGCTGCGCTTGACCTTGTCGATCTTGGTGATCACCGGGATGGTCGGCACCTGCAGCTCCTCCAGCCAGTCGAGCAGCCGCAGGTCGTCCTCGTTGGGCACCCGCCGGCAGTCGAGCAGCCAGACCACGCCGCGCAGGGTGGGCCGGCTTTCGAGATAGGTGCGGACCATCGGCCCCCACTGCCGTTTCAGCGCCGCCGGCACCCTGGCGTAGCCGTATCCGGGCAGGTCGACCAGGCAGAAGGCCCGGTTGACGAGAAAGAAGTTGAGCAGCTGGGTCCGGCCGGGCGTGCGCGAGGTCCGCACCAGCTTGCGCCGGCCGAGCAGGCTGTTGATCAGGCTGCTCTTGCCGACATTGGAACGTCCGGCGAAGGCAATCTCCGGCCACTCTGCGGGCGGATAGCTGTCGGGCCGGTTGGCACTCTGGAGAAATTCGGCGGAAACAACGTGCATCTGTCGGAACCTTTCGACACTCGTCCGGGAGAAAACTGCCGGCAATGTAGCATGCGACAACCAGGGTGCCAAGACCGACGGTTTGCGGTGTCTTTCCACCGCCGGGACGCCTTGCAAAAAGCAGGAAAAATGATATTGATGAAAGACCTGATCCATTCCTGGTCGCACCAAATATACGGAGGTTCGACATGCTGAGCGACAAGCTGCTGGATGCCCTGAACGAGCAGATGAAAAACGAATTCTTCTCGGCCTATCTCTACATGGCCATCGCCGGATATTTCGCAGCGGAGGATCTGCCGGGGATCGCATCCTGGATGCGGGTGCAGGCCCTGGAGGAGCTGACTCACGGCGAGAAATTCTTCAACTTCATCACCGAGGCCGGTGGACGCACCGATTTCCGCGCCTTCGACGCCCCGCAGAACCGGTTTACTTCGCCGTTGGAGGTCTTCCAATACAGCCTCGAACACGAACGGTTCGTCACCTCGCGCATCAACCAGCTGATGGACCTGGCCAAGACAGAAGGCAACCACGCCGCCCAGATCTTTCTCCAGTGGTTCGTCACCGAACAGCTCGAGGAAGAAGCCAGCTTCGGCCTGATCATCCGCAAGCTGGAACGGATCGGCGACGACGGCAACGGTCTGCTGCGCCTTGACGAGGAGCTGGGAGCCCGCACCTTCGTTCCGCCCACCCCGGCCGAATAGACACCAACCCGCGCGGGGCTGCCACTGGCAGCCCCGTTTTTTCGTTCGGGCCGTCATTTTTTCCTAAACCGCCCCCCTGCCAGTGCCGACAAGAAAAGCAAGCGGGATCCCGGACAGGGAGCGATCGCGACCGGTGCCGGCCGGTTCGTCAGCTTGCAGACAAGTCCCGCTTCCGGCAAGACGTGGTGAGCAGGCCCGCCCAGGCAGCGGGAAGCCTGAAGCGTTCTTCCGGGGGCCACCATTGGTTCGAGGGACGAAACGGGCAGCCGGCGTGATCCTCCGCTGTCACCCGAACGGACAAAACCCCACCTGTCACCCGGGTGGGGTTTTGTTCTACCCACAGCTTCCGGCCAGACAGTGCCGGTTGGCCGCAAACAGCCGGTAGCCGATCCGCGCCAGAAAGGCAATCCCCGGCCAGCCGAGAACCGCCGCCAGCCACCGGTAACGCCGTAGCGGCACCGCCTGCCAGATGGCCCGCAGGGCATCGACGCCGACCAGCCAGCGGCCGGCGGCATCACGGACATGCAGCAACTGCGCAAAATCCTCCCGCGCCGGCCCTTCGGCAGGCGGTGCAAAACCGGCCGCCCTGATGTTGACCAGCCGCAGTCTGCCACCGGGACAGAGTTCCCGGTAACGACCGATCTTCCGGGAACAGACCGGGCACCCCCCATCGTAGAAGACGGTCAGAGGCCAACCTTTCCCGCTCTGGCAATCGGCAACGCTCATCGTATGTCAGTATACCCTTTTTCCCTTCCCGACTCCCTCAGGCCGCCCGCCATCCGGCATCTTGCGCTAAAGCCCCCCCTTGCTGCCGCCGATATGAGTAATGTCAAACAAAAGCAGACCGCTTCGCAACCTCAAGAGTCAACCAGCTGGCAATCCAGTCTCGACGACGACATATGGGGGACACGATGAAATTTCACGATCTCGGCATTCGCAACCAGTTTTTTGTCGCCCTGGGGCTCTTTTCCCTGCTGCTGATTGTCACCGGCCTGGCCGGTTTCTGGGGCATTTCGTCCCTGGGCGAGAAAACCCGCCAGGCCCTGGCCACCGAAGGCCGGATTCAGCAGGCCGCCGCCGCGGCCAACACCCATGTCCTCGGCCTGCGCCGTTACGAAAAAGACAGCCTGCTCAACATGGCCAATGCAGGCAAGTTCGCCTCCTACCAGGAGAAATGGCGGACCACCTATGACAAGCTGCTCGCCAGTCTCGATCGTCTGGACAAACTCTGCTTCCGATCGGAGGACAAGGCGGCCGTACAGAAAATGCGCCAGGGAGCCGTCGCCTACCGGGAAGGAATCCAAGACGTCTGGCGAGCCATCGCCAACGGCGACATCAAGGATCCGGCCAGTGGCAACCTCGCCTTGAAAAAATACAAAGGTCCGATCAGGGCAATGAGCGAAAGCACTTTCGCCCTGTCGCAACAGGCCAACGCCCGGCTTGAAAGCCTCGCTCCCGAAATCGTCCGTCAGACCCGGTATTTTGCCCTGATACTCACTCTTTTCTGCGCCGTCTCGGTGGCCCTGCTGCTCGGATTCGGCCTTTTCATGGCCCGCAACCTGACAGGTCCCATGACCCGCCTGGTCGAGATGATCCGCGAGCTGGAAAGCGGCCATCTCGACATGCGGCTCAATCTCGAGCGCCGGGACGAGATCGGCCAGCTGGCCAAGGCGATGGACGCCTGCGCCGACGCCATCGAGCACGAGATGGTCGCCAACCTGGAACGCCTGGCCCAGGGGGACCTGACCTTCGAGGTCGTCCCCCGTGACCATCGCGACCGTTTCCGCAACAGCCTGAAGAAACTGGCCGACGACCTGAACGGCATCATGGAGAAGATCCAGAGCGCCGGCGAACAGATCGCCGCCGGCA
>CAYTVY010000067.1:7903-13914 GCA_964441925.1 uncultured Geothermobacter sp. | reverse complement strand
TCTGCTACCTGGGAGTCAACCTGGTGCTGTCGGGACTGCATTCCTACGGCGGGGGGTGAGCCGGAAGCCGCGCCGGTCCATGGTCTGATGCTTGCATGATCTGAATCCGGGCGAAGCTCCCAACCGCTTTTCCTGTTGGCGCCCGATTTTCCGGGCGTTCTGTGTCGCTGGCTGTTGCCGACCGCCGGAAACCGGCCGTCTTTTGGCCTTTTCGGCGGCTGTCATTTGACGGGAGGAGAGAAATGCCAGGCAAATTCATGCCCCTGTTGCCGGTTGTGCTGATCTGTCTGTTCTGGGCGGGGACGGCCCGGGCGGAAGGCTGTGTCACGGCGGAGTGTCATGCCGTTCTCGGCAAGGCCCGGGTCGTTCACGGCCCGGTGGCGGCCAACGGCTGCGAGATGTGCCATGAGCCGACGGGGAAAAAGCATCCGGAAGAGAAGGGGGCCTTCAGGCTGGCCGCCAGTGGCTCCGCTCTCTGCTACCTCTGCCACGACAGCAAGACCGAGGGAAAGAAGCATGTGCATCCCGCCCTCGAGGACGGCTGTACCGGCTGCCACAGCCCGCACCAGTCGGCCAATACCTACTTTCTGCTGCAGAAGGACAACGCCCTCTGTTACATGTGTCATGACGACAAGGAGGGCGGGCCCAACCATCATCCCGCTCTCGACGAGGGCTGCATCACCTGCCACGATCCGCATGCCGGCGATGCGCCGAAGATGCTCAGCGCCGAAGGCAACGATCTCTGCCTGAGCTGTCACGACGATCCGACCGGCGGCAAGAAATACGTTCACCCGGCGCTGGAGGAGGGGTGCACCTCCTGCCACGATCCGCACGACGGACCGGCGCCGAAGATGCTGCCGGCCGAGGGCAAGGATCTCTGTCTGACCTGTCACGACGACCCGACGGAAGGGATGAAGTATGTTCATCCGGCCCTCGAGGAGGGTTGTACGGCCTGCCACGATCCGCATGCCGGCGATGCGCCGAAGATGCTCAGCGCCGAAGGCAACGATCTCTGCCTGAGCTGCCACGACGATCCGTCCGACGGCATGAAAGTGGTGCATCCGGCCCTGGAGGAGGGATGCACCTCCTGTCACGATCCGCACGCCAGCCCCAATCCGAAGATGTTGCGGGCGGCGGGCGCGCAGCTCTGCGAGCAGTGCCACGAGAGCAAGACCGAAGGCAAGGCCGCGGTGCACTCGCCGGTGGCCGCCGGCGAATGTACGAGTTGTCACGGTCCGCATGGCGGTCCGAAGGAGAAGATGCTGCCGGCGACGGGCAGTGATCTCTGTTACCAGTGTCACGAGGACAAGACGGCCGACAAGTTCGACCATCCACCGGTCGCCGACGGTGAGTGTCTTTCCTGTCACGACGTGCACGCCTCCGACAACGACTACCAGCTGGCGGCGCCCGGCAATGAACTCTGCTTCATGTGTCATGACGACAAGGCCGAGCTGGGAGAGATGGAGAACGTTCATCCGGCGGTCGCCGACGGCTGCGTCAACTGTCACAATCCCCACAGCGGCCCGGCACCGAAGATGCTGCCGGCCGCCGGCGATGAGCTCTGCGCGCTCTGCCACGACAGGGAGACGGAGCTGGCGAAAAACGCGCCGTCGAAGCACGCCGCTCTCGAAGAGGGGTGCACGGTCTGCCACGATGTGCATGGAACCGGTCAGCCGCGGATGTTCAGTGTGCCGCCGACCGAGATCTGCTTCACCTGTCACGACGACATGCAGGAAAAGATCGCGTCCAGTGCCTCGCAGCACCAGCCGGTCAAGAACGGCCGTTGCGTCGCCTGCCATGCGCCGCACGGCTCGCAGGTCGAGCCCCTGCTCAAGGGAACCTATCCGGCAGGTTTCTACAGCCCCTACCGCCGGGAGAACTACGGCCTCTGCCTGAAATGCCACAAGTGGGAAACCTTCGAATACGCCCGCACATCCCAGGCAACCGGTTTCCGCAATGGTGACCGCAACATTCATTACGTGCACGTCAACAAGCGCAAGGGACGGGTCTGCCGGACCTGCCACGACGTTCACGGCGGTGATCAGGACCACCTGATTCGCAGCAAGGTTCCGGGTTTCGGTGACTGGCAGATTCCGATCAAGCACACGCTGAGCGAAAACGGCGGTACCTGCTTCGTCGGCTGCCACAAGCCGAAATCCTACGACCGGGTGCGGCCGGTGAAAAATGACTGACAGGCGGGCCATGGGGATGAAAGCGGGGTTTCCGAGGATTTTGCTGGCCGGTCTGTGTCTCCTGGCGACGGCGGCCTGCGCGCCGCCGCAGCAGGGAAAAGTGCGCCAGCGCTTCTTCTGGCCGCCGGGCGACATCGCGCCGAAGATCGAGTACATCAATTTCTACCATACCCGGGAAGACGTCCGGCGCGGGGTCGATGACTGGCTGGAAGAGGCGATTTTCGGCAAGGAACCGCCGCAGCGCGTCTTCGTGCGGCCCTCGGCCATCGTCTCCGACGGGGCCGGCCGGGTCTTCGTCGCCGACCAGGCGTTGAGCAAGGTGCTGGTCTGGGATTTCAACAAACACGAAATCCGTTCCCTGCGTTATCCCTCCGGGCGTGACTTCTTCTTCGAACTGCCGGCCGGACTGGACATCGACGATGCCGGCCGGATCTATGTCTCCGATTCGATCGCCCGCCGGATCTTCATCTTCGGCGCCGACGAGAAGGTGACCGGAAAGATCGAGTCCGAGCGCCTCGTCCGGCCGACCGGCCTCTGTTTCGATCCGGTGCGCGGCGGCCTCTATGTTGTCGACACCTCGGCGCACAAGGTTCACTTCTTCGACCGCCAGGGGCGTCATGTCAGCGAGATCGGCCGGCGCGGGGTGGCCCCGGGCGAATTCAACTTTCCGGTCGACGCCGATGTCGACGCCGAGGGCAACCTCTTCGTGCTCGATGCGATGAATGCCCGGGTGCAGGTGTTCGATCGCGACGGACGTTTTCTGCGCCAGTTCGGTGAGCGTGGGACGGCGCTTGGTTCGTTCATGATCCCGAAGTCGCTCGCGGTCAGTCCGTCGGGGCTGGTCTATGTGACCGACTCGCAGGCGCACAAGTTCGTGGTGTTCAGTGCCGAGGGGGACTTTCTGCTCACGGTCGGTGGTGAAAGCCCGGTCGTCGACCGCAAGGTGTCGCCCGGCGGCTTCTACCTGCCGGAGGGCATCGACGTCGACAGCAAAGAGAGCATCTGGGTGGTCGATTCGCTGAACCGCATGTACCATCAGTTTCAGTACCTGACGCCGGACTATCTGCGGCGGCATCCGATCCTGCCCGGGCAGGCCTTTGTGCCGGCGGCCATGAAGCAGGGTCGGGAGAAGAGCAGGAAACCGGCAAACCAGTGATTGGAGTACACGCCATGAAGAGATTGCTGATGTCGCTGCTGCCGGCCGGGGTGCTGCTGGTCGGGCTCCTGTCGCCGGCGCGGGCCCTCGAGATCGTCTATCCGGCCGACGGCACCTATATCACCCACTCCGATTTCGTCATCATCAAGACGGGAACCACGCCGGCGGTCGAGGGGATGATCATCGAACTGAACGGTGGCCGTACCGACATGATCGATGTCTCGTCGCCCGAGTACAAGGCGGCGTTCGGTGATTTTCTCATCCTGCAGCCTCAGTTCGACCCCGGTGAGAACAGCATCAGGGTCGAAGCCTATGCCGGTGGCAGAAAGATCGCTTCCGCCGCGGCGAAAATCTGGTTTCAGGCCGATCCGCTGGCGGCGCCCCCTGACGGTTACCAGCCGTACCGCCTGCACGTGCCGGAGCGGGAGGCGCTCTGTGCCGGCTGTCACAACATGAATCCGGACAAGGTCGAGCTGCAGGTGCCCGACCCGGCGCAGAACCCCTGCGCCTCCTGTCACAAGCGGCGCCTCAACCACAAGTATGTGCATGGGCCGGCCGGCGTCTGGCGTTGCACCTACTGCCACGATGCGCAAAGCCGGCCGGTGCGTTATGCCGTGCGCAAGGACGGTGAAGCCGGGCTGTGCGGTGAGTGCCACGCTGAACAGATCAGGGATTTTCAGTCCAGTCCCCATGTGCACGGCCCGGTGGCGGCCGGGCTCTGCTCCGTCTGTCACGACAGCCATGCCACCGAAAACCCGGCGCAGGTTCTGGCGCCGATCAACGAGATCTGCCTCGGCTGTCACGACAGCATTCGCGGGGCGCCGCACGTTTCCCGCGGGGTCAGCGGTCGGCCGCATCCCCTCTCCGGGGTGCCCGATCCTTCCCGGCCCGACCGGGAACTGGCCTGCACCGGCTGCCATGATCCGCACCGGGGAGCCAGCGAATTCTATTTTCAGAACGGTATCCGCAGCCGTTTCGGGCTCTGCGGCAAGTGTCACCGAAAGTAAACGAACGCTAACGTCCAGGGGGTGTTGACCCATGAACAAGACCATGATCAGGCTGCTGCCGCTTTTACTCCTGGTTCTCCTGTCTGCCGGCTGCGCCAAGCCGCAGCCCCAGGTGCGTGTCCTCTGGCCGCCGCCCCCCGACCAGCCGAAACTGGAATGGATCGTCTCCTTCCACTCCGAGGACAACTTTCCCAAGACCGACGCCGAAAAGGCCGCCGAGGCGGTTTTGGGCAAGCCGGATCTGCATTTCTTCCGCAAGCCGATCGGGGTGACCAGCGCCGGCGACGGCATCGTCTATGTCGTCGACATGGATGTGCAGAACATCCGGGTGGTCGATTTCAACCAACGCAAGGTCGAGCTCTTCTTCCGGCAGTCGCCGATCGGTATGCCGGTCGGGATCGCCCTCGACAGCCGGGGGCGGCTCTATATCAGTGATGCCTACAGCCGGCAGGTCTGGGTGGTGGGAACCGACCGGCGGCCGATCCGGACCTTCGGCCGGGATCTGTTCGAAAAACCGACCTACCTGGCGATCAACGAGAGACTGGGGCGGATCTACGTCTCCGACGTCAAGGCCCACAAGGTGCGGGTCTTCGACCTGGAAGGGAAGCATCTGTTCGATTTCGGCGGCCCGGGAGGAGACGAGGGGCACCTTTACGGGCCGCAGGGCATCGCCATCGACAAGGACGACAAGGTCTATGTCGCCGAGCAGTTCAATGCCCGGGTGCAGGTCTTCGATGCCGACGGCAAGCCGCTCTACATGTTCGGTGAGCGGGGCGACCAGATGTTCCAGTTCGAGGGGCCGCGCGGACTGGCCTTCGACAGTGAGGGACACCTCTATGTCGCCGAGGCGCGCAAGGCGGCGTTGCTGATCTTCACCCCGGACGGCAAGCCGCTCACCGCCATCGGCGGCCAGCGCACCACCCACCAGCTCGGGTTCACCCTGCCCAACGACGTGTTCGTCGATCGCAATGACCGCATCTACATCACCGACGGCCTGAACCGGCGCCTGACCATCTGGCAGTACCTGACGCCGGCCTACCTGGCCGAGCATCCCCTCGACGAACGAACCCTCGAGCGCCTGGAGGAAAAGGTGCGCAGCCTGCAGAAGGAGAAGAAGGCACGGTGATTTGACGGCGTGATATCGCCGAAGACCGGGATCGACGGCTGCTCTCCGGTGGCCGAGGTTTGGTATTTCGGGTGTTTCGTTGTTTGGCACGGGCCTTGCTCGTGTTTCTGAACAAAAGAGATCAATCGGATGGCTTCATACGGTGCACCGTATGGGGTGTCCACGAACAGCCCACATCAAGGAGGTAAGGAAATGAAGAAGGTTATCGTCCTGCTGGCCGCCGCCGCCCTGCTGGCCAGCCCCGCGTTCGGCGCCGTGCGCAACTCCAAGCACGACCTCTCCTCGTCGTCGACGTCGACTATCAAGTCGACCAACGTCGACGAGGTCTGCGTCTTCTGCCACACCCCGCACGGCGCGGCCACCGGTCTGCTGGCGCCGCTGTGGAACCGCTCCGGTGTCGGCGCCGGTACGTTCGCCGCCACCGATCTGTACAACAGCGCCACTCTCGACCAGACCAACAGTAATCCCACGACCGTTCTGAACGCGGTCAACAACTCCGATGCGCCGCTCTGTCTCTCCTGCCACGACGG
>CAYTVY010000067.1:0-7803 GCA_964441925.1 uncultured Geothermobacter sp. | reverse complement strand
TTCTGAACGCGGTCAACAACTCCGATGCGCCGCTCTGTCTCTCCTGCCACGACGGTGCCTCCCTGGCCGGCGGCCTGCTCAACCCGCCCGCCAGCGCCGGCAATGTCCAGCCGACCTTCAACGGCGGCAACGACGCCGTGACCGGCAACGCCGTCATCGCTGACGGCGGCAACGGCCTGACCAACGACCATCCGATCGGCATGGACTACAGCGCCGTACAGGCGGCCGACACCTCCGGCCCCGGCGGCAGCAGCGACTTCGTTGCCGAGACGACGGGGGGCAGCACTGGCTTCCAGGTGGTCGATCTGCCGCTGTACGGCTCCAATGGCGTGATGTGGTGCTCCACCTGCCACGACGTGCATGGCGAGGGTGGCGGTACGCCTTTCCTCAACAAGAGCAACGCCGGCTCGGCTCTCTGTCTGACCTGCCACGTCAAGTAAGCCGGATCCGCGGTTGAGAAGTCCCTGGCGGGAGGCCGATCGGTCTCCCGCCTTTTTTTGGGTAAGGCCGCTGGAAAGATGCGGGCCGTACTCTCTATCGTGCAGGGGCGTCATGGCTCTGCCGGGCGGGACTGTGCATGTGCACAGTCCCGTTCCGTGCGGGTGCGGCAACCGCCGGAGGGCCGGTGGGCGGGCAGGCGTTTCGGCGGGGCCGATGGGCCAAATAGCGGAACCGGCAGGCTGCCCCTGGTGGATAAGCCGGTGAAATCACAGGTGAATTGTTTGGGGTGTCGCGGAATGGAAATTGCAGACAACCGGGTGACTTGTCGGTCGGCGTGATGTCTCGTCTGGGGATTGAACCTTGTTTATGAAGCTTTGCTCGTCTTTAGTGCTGTTGGGTCTGCTCTGCGTGTTGCTGCCGGGGGCCGTTCGGGCCGAGTGGCAGGGGACGGCGGAGTGGGGCTATGTCGACTACCAGCGCGACAGCAGGCTTCTGGGCAAGACCGACGCCAGCTCCTTCACCCAGCAGTATTCCCTGATGTGGAAGAAGGCGGGACTGATCCGCAACGGCAAGGGCGGTGAGTATGACCTGGCCCTCGGCGGTGAGTGGACCGCCTACGACACCGACATCAACCAGGACAATTTCGACAACGAAACCAAGAAGATCCTTTACCGGGGCGAGCTGCTGCTGGCGCCCGGCGGCCTGCCTTTCCGGCTGCACGCCTATTCCTACGACGAGAAGCAGAGCCTCTTCTACGAGGACACCCAGACGTCGCTGCAGCAGTCGCTGCTGCGGCCGGGCATCACCACCGACATCGCCAACGGCCAGCACATCACCACCGGCGCCACCCTGCTGGTCGGGATTCGCAACGGTCACTACCTGGGACGCTACCGGAACGTGCTCTCGCAGCTGCCGCGGCTGCTGGTCGATTACAAGGAAAACTATGTGCGTGACGTGCACGGCGATACGCCCGAGCACTATCGCGAGCGCAACCTGGCCTTCGTCTCGCTGAACAAGAAGGACAACTGGTTCCACTACCGCTACACCGATTACACCGATTTCATGCAGCCGGACGGCAGCAACGATTACGTCGAGAAGACCTACCTGCTCGGCACCATCGACCATCAGCAGGTACGGCGCTGGATCAACATCACCAACTGGATCAAGATTTCCGCCGACGGCAGCTACACGACGACCGACCAGGTCCGTGACCAGGACTACCCCCAGCTGCGCCGCTACGACCTCAACCTCTTCGCCACCATGCAGCGCAGCAACTGGAACGCCAACGAGTTCACGACCTTTCAGCGCGTGGTCGAGGGGCGGCGGCTGAACAAGCTGCTGGAGGTGCCCTTCTTCGCCAAGGGTGAACTCGACCGCAACACCGCCTGGCGGTTCCAGTTCATCGGCAAGCGTGACCGGGAGCAGTACCTGGACGGCAGCCTGTTCATCAACGGCAAGTCCCTCAGCGACGAGGACGACGCCTACATGTCGGTGCGCATCGAGACCTTCCGCCAGGGCCGCTATATCCTGGCGCCCCATTTCGAGGTCGAGGGCAAGGGGGGCGATGAAGGGGACGGCTATGCCGCCCGGGCGACCTTCGAGTTCTATTCCAACAGCCGCTACCAGCCGAAGACCGAACTCTACGGTTCCTACTCCCTGGCCCGTTTCAAGGGCAACAACCGGACCGGTGAAGAGGCCGACTCCTGGGAGCAGGAGGCGATCGGCCGGATCGAGAGCCAGGTCAATTCCCGCGTCCGTCTCGAGGTGGAGCAGCGCCTGGCGCACAGCAGCGGCACCACCGACAAGGACATGACCCTGCGCATCCTGCCACGGGCCAACGACCCTCTGGAGGGAACCCTGGAGGATGTGCAGAGAACCAAGGGCTCGACCCTGCGCGCCACCACCACCCTGCGGGGGGAGTTCACCAGCATCTGGCGGATGGACAACCTGGTCGAACTGATTTTCGATTATCTCAGCAACGAGGGTGGGACGGACGAGCAGCTGATCCTGCGGCACCGTCTCGACTACGACCGGCGGAGTTTTTCCCTGCGCATGACCAACCGGGTGATCAAGGGGCGCAACCCGACCTTCAGCCTGGGGGGCTCGTCGCTGATCCCGGGCGGCGGCGGTTCGCCTGACGCAGACTGGAGCTTCGAGCACACCACCCGCCTGGGCTATTCTCCCGGCCGGGCCTGGGACATCTCGACCGAGTTCGGTTATGACTGGCAGAAGGGCGACCGGGGAACGAACTCCGAAATCAACCTGCGGCAGAAGGCCAACTACAACTTCTACACGGTCAACGGCATGGTGCGCAAGATCGCCATGATCCGGCAGGTGCTCGATTACGAGCGGTTCGAGGATGTCAACGGCCAGGTCACCGACGTCACCGAGTTCACCCTGCTGGGCGAGTATTATCCCACCCGCCGCACCCTGCTGGGCACGCGGCTGCGTTACTACGATGCGACGCTTGGCGGCGCGGCCGTCACCTGCGAGCTGTATGCCACCGCCAATTTCGAAAAACTGCAGGTGCGCCTCGAATACGATTACGGTACCAGCGAGGACGCCGACGAACAGCGGTGGCAGGTCAACGTCAGGAAGATTTTCTGAGTCCCCATCCCGGCCGTTTTGTCGTATCATCTCTCCGGCGGCCCTTGCCGCCATCTCCACCTTCTTTGCGGACTGCTGACATGGACCTGTCGATCGTCGTACCCGTTTACAACGAAGTCGAAAACCTTCGCCCCCTGTGCGACGAGATCCGCTCGGCGCTCGTCGCGGCCGGTTTTCGCTATGAAATCATTCTCGTCGATGACGGCAGCCAGGATGGCAGCTGGGAGCTGATGCGGCAGCTGGCCGACGAGGACGAGCGGATCCGGCTGATCCGTTTTCGGCGCAATTTCGGCCAGACGGCGGCGATGGCGGCCGGTTTCGATCATGCGCGCGGCGAGGTGATCGTCCCCATGGACGGTGACCGGCAGAACGACCCGCACGACATTCCGCTGCTGGTGGCCAGGCTGCGGGAAGGCTACGATGTGGTCTCCGGCTGGCGGAAAAACCGCCAGGACAAGGCCCTGTCACGCCGGCTGCCATCGCTGATCGCCAACCGGCTGATTTCGCGGATGACCGGGGTGGCGCTGCACGATTACGGCTGCACCCTCAAGGCCTACCGGCGCGAGGTGCTGGAGGGGGTGAATCTGTACGGCGAGCTGCATCGCTTCGTGCCGGCCCTGGCTTCACAGATCGGGGCCCGGGTGACCGAGATGGCGGTCAACCACCGGCCGCGCACCGCCGGGGTGTCCAAGTACGGCATCGACCGCACCCTGCGGGTGATCCTCGATCTGCTGACCGTGCGTTTTCTGCTCGGTTACGCCACCCGCCCCCTGCAACTGTTCGGCAAGTGGGGGCTGCTGGCCGTGGTGCTGGGCGGCGTGTCCGGCCTGACCACCCTCTACATGAAGTTTTTCGAAGGCTTGAACCTCAACCGCAATCCCCTGCTCATCCTGACCGCCTTTCTGCTCTTTTCCGGGGTTCAGTTCATCGCCCTGGGCCTGCTCGGCGAGCTGGTGACCCGTACCTACTATGAAGGTCAGGGCAAGCCGGTCTATACGATTCGCAGCAAGATCAATTTCGGGGACTGACCATGCCGGGGAACGGTCTCTCGCGAACGGGAGAGTGGGTTGGGCGCGGGCTGGTCGCCGCCGGCCTGTTGCTGATTCTGGGGCTCGCCGCGTCCCAGGTCCGTTCCTTCGACATTTTCTGGCAGCTTCAGTCCGGCCGTTATATTCTTGAGACCGGGCATTTCATTCGCAGCGATCTCTTCACGCTGGCGGCGGACGCTCCCCGCTTCGAGCACTGCTGGCTGCACGATGTGCTGTTTTACCTGGTCTGGAAATTCACGGGATACGCTGGTGTCAGCCTGTTCAGGGGAATGCTGCTGGCGGCCACTGCCGGCGTCCTGGTCTGGACGGCCCGCCTGCGCGGCAGTTCCTGGCCGGCCGTTTTCTGTTGCCTGCCATTCTTTCTGCTGACCAGTTCCGGCTGGCTGGCCCGGCCGCAGCTCTGGACGTTTCTCGGTTTTGCGCTCTTTGTCTGCCTGCTGGAACGTCACCGCGCGTCGGGAGGGCGGCAGGTGCTGTGGCTGCTGGTGCCCGCCGTCCTGTGGGCGAATCTGCATGCCGGCTTCATTCTGTCCTTCGCTCTGCTGGCCGCCTGGCTGGTCGGTGAGTCGGGGGCCCTGGTCAATCGCTGGAGCCGGCTCGGACGCAGGGACTATCTGTTGTTGTGGGCCGTGCTTGCCGGACTGGTGCTGGCGACCTTTCTGACCCCCTACCCGGAACAGTTTTTCCGCACTCTGCTGGCCTCGCCCAACCTGGGTGTTTCGCAGAACGAGAGTGGTCAGGCGGTGGGGGCTTTTACCGCCCTGTTCAACATGGACTGGCGGTCGACGACCTTCGGACAGGACCGCTGGTTTTTCTATGCGTTGGCCCTGGGGGGCGGCGGCATGCTGCTCGGCTGGCGGCGGTTCAACCTGACCGATCTCTGTCTGCTGGCCGGCCTGACCCTGATGGGGCTCAAGCTGAGCCGTCATACCAGCTTTCTCTTCTTTGCCCTGGTGGCCTTTCTGCCGGCCTACCTGGATGCAGCCATGGCGCCGGTGGCCAGAATGCTCGGTGCCCGGGGCCGCCGCGTCACCGTGACCGCAGCCGTCATGCTGGCCGGCATGGCGATGGTCTGGCTGGCGCGGCCGATGGTGGCGACTTCGGGTTTTTTCGAACTCGGCCTGCGGCAATGGCATTATCCGGTGCGGGCGACGGAGTTCATCCGGCAGCAACGGCTTCCTGGCAACCTCTACAACACCTACGACTGGGGGGGCTATCTGGCCTGGAAGCTCTTCCCGCGGTACAGGGTTTTCTGGGACGGCCGGCAGAACGACGCGGCCATGTTTCGCCAGGGTTGGCGGGTGATGGCGGGCAAGAAAGACTGGCAGCAGATTCTCGACCGCCACCAGGTCAACACCATCGTCACCCGCTGCCTGACCATGGACACCGGCCAGCGTTATCCCCTGCTCGACCGGCTGGAAAAGAGCGACGACTGGTCTCTGGTCTACGCCGACGACTGGTCGCTGGTCTTCGTGCGCCGGAATGCCGTTGCCGCCGACTGGCTGCGGAAACATCGTCTCGACAAGGCGCGTATCTGGCAGACGCTCTACAGCGAGGCCCGGCTGTCGCTGGCGGAAAATCCCTGGCGCTACAAGGCCTGGTGGGAGATGGCCCGGCTCGATCTGCGACAGCGACGCCATGCCGAGGCGCTGGATCACCTGGAACAATATCTGAGCCGTTCGCCGCGGCCGGACCCGCTGGCCGAGAACTATTACCGCATGCTCTATCCACTGATCAGGAGGGGGGGCGGGAGTAAAGATGGTCGCTGAGCAACATCAACCGGCCCGGCCGTTCCGGATTCTCATGCTGGCGCCGACGCCGTTCTTCTCCGACCGCGGCTGCCATGTGCGCATTCACGAGGAGGCCGAGGCGCTGCGCCGGCGCGGCCATCAGGTCGGCATCGTAACCTACCACCTGGGACGTGATGTCGGTTCCGGACCCGTCTGGCGTATTCCCCGCATCCCCTGGTACGGCAAGACCAGCGCCGGTCCCTCCTGGCACAAACCCTATCTTGACGTCCTTCTCTTGTTGAAAACATTTCGGGTGATCCGGACCTGGCGGCCGGACATCATTCACGCCCATCTGCACGAAGGTGCCCTGCTCGGTATTCTGCTGGGCCGGCTGCAGCGTTTGCCGGTATTGTTCGACTGTCAGGGGAGTCTGACGGGAGAAATCCTCGAACACCGGTTCGTCAAAAACGGATCGTTGCCGCACAGGGTGTTCAGGGGAGTCGAGTCCTGGATCAACCGGCATGTCGACCAGATTGCCACCAGCTCGAGCCGAACCATGGCGGACATGCTGGATGACTGGCCGGAGTTGAGAGAGAGGATTTTCGCCTTGCCCGATGCGGTCGATCTGGCGGCATTTCGCCCTGTGGGCAAAGATCCGGCCCTGCGGCATGAACTCGGCATACCGGAAGATCGGAAAGTCCTGGTCTATCTCGGCGCTTTGAGCGAACATCAGGGAACCGACCTGATGCTTGAGGTGCTGGCGCGCCTTTTCCGTGAACGAAGCGATCTTCATGCTTTGATCATGGGATTTCCCGAGGGGGAGTATCGCGAAAAGGCGAAAGCTCTCGGTCTGGAGAGACAGGTGACCTTCACCGGCCGGATCGACTATGCCAAGGCGTGCCGCTACCTCTGTCTGGGCGATCTCGCACTGTCGCCCAAGCTGTCCCGGACCGAGGCGAACGGCAAGCTGCTCAACTACATGGCCTGCGGCCTGCCGTGCGTGGTGTTCGACACGCCGGTCAACCGGGAATTGCTGGGGGAGACCGGCGTCTACACTGCCTATGGTGACGCGGATGCCTTTGCCGCCGGGGTTGTGGGGGCGATCGACAATCCGGAGCGCAGAATGATGCTTTCGAAACGGGTGCGTGAGCATGTCGAAAAGCATCATTCGTGGGAGGCGAGGATTTGTGAGCTGGAGAAAGTTTACGAAAATATGCAGAGCATGTGATGAGATGACATGATCGTAGCGAATGACATCAAGAAAAAGCTTCTGGGGGGAGGGGCCTGGGTCTTCGCCGGAAAAGTGGGAACTGCCTTTCTCGGGCTGGCGACGAATGCCTTGCTTGCGCGGCTGTTGCCGATCGATGAGTTTGGTGCGTATTTCCTTCTTTTGAGTGCTGTCAATGTAGCAGTCATGCTGGCGCAACTTGGGCTGAACCAGACAGTCGTGCGGTTCATCTCCGAAGCTTTGGCCGTGCGTGCTCTTGATCGAGCCGCACAGGTTTTGCGGTTGGCGATCTGTTTCTGTGTGGGGGGTGCTATCGTAGTGGCATCACTTTTCGCGTTTGGAGGCGGGCAGTGGATTGCTGAGGTCGTTTTTTCCTCCCCCCCTATGGCGGCAACGGTTGGCATTGCTTCATTATGGATTGTGACCCTGGCCTTGCAACAGCTCTTTGCTGAAAGCTTTCGTGGGCTTCACGACATCCGTTTTGCGACAGTGTTTGGTGGGTTGGTCACCAGTGTGCTGGTTGTTGGTGTTCTTTCGTTGGCCTGGTTTTTGGGCTACCGGATGAGGTTGCGTACTGTTGTCAGTTTGTGTGCGACCGCATCTGGAATCAGTGCTCTATTGGCCGGGGCACTTATCTTGAGGAAGCTGCCGTTGCGACTGGCCGCTAAAAAACCGAGCGCAGGTGAGGTTGGACATGTGGCTTGGCCATTGCTCGGCACGAGTCTGATGTTTTTTGTGCTCACGCAGG
>CAYTVY010000066.1:4185-14078 GCA_964441925.1 uncultured Geothermobacter sp. | reverse complement strand
GCCGGCCGGCGGCGCCGTCGGTGCCCGTGAAATCGGCCGTCAGTCGGGCTTCGACCGGCTGATCACCTTCGACATGGGCGGCACTTCGACCGACGTCTGCCTGATCGACGGGGAGCTGCCGCTGACCACCGAATCGGAGATTGCCAGCTATCCGGTCAAGGTGCCGATGATCGACATCCACACTGTCGGGGCCGGCGGCGGCTCGCTGGCCCTGATCGATCCCGGCGGATCCCTGCAGGTCGGACCGCAGAGCGCCGGCGCCGATCCGGGACCGATCTGCTACGGCAAGGGCGACCGGATCACCGTCACCGACGCCAACCTCTTTCTCGGCCGGCTGGTGCCCGAACATTTTCTCGGCGGCGCCATGCGCCTGCAGCCGCAGCGCCTCAAGAAGCCTTTCGCCGAGCTGGCGGGCCGGCTCGGCCTGTCCCCCGTCGAACTGGCGGAGGGCGTGCTCGATATCGCCAACGCCACCATGGAACGGGCCATCAAGGTGATTTCGGTGGAACGGGGGTACGATCCGCGCGAATTCACCCTCTTCTCCTTCGGGGGCGCCGGCGGCATGCACGCGGCCTTTCTCGCCCGGCTGCTGCAGATGCCCCGGGTGCTGGTGCCCCGCAATCCCGGCATCCTGTCGGCGGCCGGCATGCTGATGGCGGACGTCATCAAGGACTACTCGCAGACCGTCATGCGGCGGGCCGACGAACTGACGGCGGAGACCCTCGACGCCCTCTTCGCTCCCCTGGAGGAGAGGGGCAGCGCCGACCTGCTGAACGAGGGGATGGCGCGGCAGGCCATCGAGCACCGGCGTTTTCTCGACATGCGCTACCAGGGGCAGTCCTTCGAACTGATGGTTCCGGGAACGGGCGACATCCGGGAGGCCTTTCACCGGCAGCACGAAACGACCTACGGCTACGCCAACCGGGACAAGCCGGTCGAGGTGGTCAACCTGCGGCTGCGGTCCATCGGCCGGCCGGCGCGGCCGGAACTGCCCCGGATTGCCGAAGGCGGAGCCTCTCCGCCGGCCGAAGCCTGGCTCGGTGAACGGGAGGTCGTCTTCGGCGGCCGGCGCAGCACGGCCCCGCTGCTGCAACGGGAGAAACTGCTGGCCGGCAACCGCCTCTTGGGTCCGGCGATCGTCATCGAGTATTCGTCGACCATCGTCGTGCCGCCCTTCGCCGAGGCGCATGTCGATCATTTCGGCAACCTGCTGCTGGAGATCCGGCAATGAAGACGGTCCGGCACCCGAAGACCGGGCCGAACACAGGAACGCCACAGCACCATCAAGCGGGCCGTTCCGGGTGCTGCCAGACGGAAGGAAACACGCCATGACGCGCATCAGCCCCATCCTGCTGCAGGTCTTCAAGAACCGCTTCGCGGCCATCGCCGAGGAGATGGGGGTCACCCTCGGGCGCACCGCCTTCTCGCCCAACATCAAGGAGCGCCGCGACTATTCCTGCGCCCTGTTCGACCGGCACGGCGACATGATCGCCCAGGCGGCCCACATCCCGGTCCACCTCGGCTCGATGCCCCTGTCGGTGAAAAGCGCCATCGACAGCATCGCGATGCGGCCGGGCGACATGGTCATGCTCAACAACCCCTTCGCCGGCGGCACCCATCTGCCCGACATCACCCTGGTCGCGCCGGTGTTCATCAGTGACGAGCCGGCCTTCTATGTCGCCAACCGGGCCCATCACGCCGATGTCGGCGGCATGACCTCCGGCTCGATGCCCCTGTCGACCTCGCTCTTCCAGGAGGGCCTGATCATTCCGCCGGTCCGCCTGGTCGACCAGGGGGAGATCGACCGCAAGCTGCTGGAGCTGCTGCTGTGCAACGTCCGCACACCGACCGAGCGCGAGGGGGATTTCGCCGCCCAGATCATGGCCAACCGCATCGGCGAACGCCGGCTGCGCGAGCTGGTGGAGAAATACGACCTGCCGACGGTCGAACGGTATGCCGCCAGCCTCAACGACTACGCCGAGCGCTTCATGCGCCGGACCATCGCCGGCATTCCCGACGGCCGCTACCACTACCGCGATTGCCTCGACGACGACGGCATCGGCTCCGGGCCGGTCTGGATCGACTGCGTCGTGACGATCGCCGATGAGAAGGCCACCATCGACTTCTCCGCCAGCGACGCCCAGGTGACCGGCAGCGTCAATGCCGTCTACGCCATCACCCTGTCGGCGGTGCTCTACGTCTTCCGCTGCCTGGTCGAGGCCGATGTCCCGGCCAATGCCGGCTGCCTGCGGCCGCTGACCGTCACCACCCGGCCGGGGACGGTGGTCGACGCCCGTTTTCCGGCAGCCGTCGCCGGCGGCAACGTCGAAACCTCGCAGCGGATCGTCGACGTGGTCCTCGGCGCCCTGGCCGAAGCCCTGCCCGACCGGATTCCCGCCGCCAGCCAGGGGACGATGAACAATGTCACCATCGGCGGCATCGATCCCCGCCGGGGAACGCCTTTCGCCTACTACGAAACCCTGGGCGGGGGCCACGGCGGCGGGCCGGGAGGCAAGGGGGAGTCGGCCATGCACAGCCACATGACCAACACCCTCAACACCCCCGTCGAGGCGCTGGAGTACGCCTATCCCTTCCGGGTCACCGAATACGCCATCCGCCGCGGCAGCGGCGGCAGCGGCCGTTTCAGCGGCGGCGACGGTCTGATCCGGGAGATCGAACTGCTGGCCGATGCCGAGGTGACCATCCTCAGCGAACGCCGGCAGCAGCCGCCGTTCGGCCTGCAGGGAGGAGAACCGGGACAGCCGGGCAGCAACCTGCTGCGCGACGGCGACAACTTCGAGCGCCTGCCCGGCAAGTTCAGCCGGCGTGTTCGGGCCGGCTGCCGCCTGCGGGTGGAAACCCCCGGCGGTGGTGGCTGGGGCGATTCGAACGAACCTGGATCCCGCGCTTGAGGAAAGAGTATCAGGAGGCAGGCGACGTCAGCCGGTGGCCGGCAGAATGCGGTAGAGCCAACCGGTCAGGGTACCGAAAAAATCGAAGAAGAGCATCAGGCCCACCGCCATCAGCAGAATGCCGGTACCGATCTCAACCAGCCGGATGTGCTTGCGGAACCGGTTGAAAAACCTGAGAAAGCCGTGAAAGAGCAGGCCGGAGATCAGAAAGGGGACCCCAAGCCCGGCCGAGTAGAAGGTCAACAGGAAGATGCCACGTCCGGTACCGCCGGTCGTACCGGCGGCCATGGCAAGAATGGCGCCGAGAATGGGACCGATACAGGGGGTCCAGCCGGCGGCGAAAGCCAAGCCGACCAGGAAAGTGCCGGCAAAGCCGCTCGGTTTGTCATGAATGCGAATCCGTTTTTCCCCCAGCAACACGCCAAAGTGAAAAAGACCCGTCAGATGGATGCCGAAAAGGAAGATGAGCACACCACCAATCCGCTGGACCCAGATCAGCCCCTCGCGCAAATGAATCTGAAAGGTGCTCGAAGCCAGTCCGGCCAAGGCTCCGAGGGCGATGAAAACGGTCGAAAAACCCAGAATGAAGACCAGGGAGTGCAGCACGACCGTCAGACGCACCCGGGCTCCGGGATGGGCGCTCTCCAGCTGCCCGAAGGAAAGTCCGGTGATATAGGTCAGATACGAGGGGATCAGCGGCAGGACGCACGGCGAGAAGAAGGAAAGTATCCCGGCACTGAAAGCGATCCAGACCGTAATGTCGGCACCCTGGTTCATATCATTTCTCCAGCAGCGACTTCAAGAAATCCACCATCGACCGGGCGGTCCAGTCCCGGGCGCCGATGATATGCTGGATGACCTTCCCCTGCTTGTCGACGACAAAGGTTTCAGGAAAGCGGAACACGCCGTAGGTCGACTGGGCCTCGCCGTCGACATCCATCAGCACCGGAAAGGTATGCGGATGCTCACGCAGGAAACCGGGGAGAATCTTCTTGCCGTCGGCCTCGATGTTGACGGCGAGGATTTCCAGGCCCCGGTCATGCAGGCGGGCGTAGAGACGCTCCATGGAAGGCATCTCCTGTTTGCAGGGTGGGCACCAGGTGGCCCAGAAATTGACCAGCACCACCTTCCCGCGCAGACTCGACAGGGTCAGTCGCCGACCGTCAACCGTCTCCAGGTCGATCTCGGGAGCGGGCTGACCGACCAGCGCGGCTCCGCCCGGGGGCTTCGTCGGCCGTGAACTGCCAGCCAGGACCGGCAACGGGGAAAACAACAACGCAAAAGCGAGACAGATGAAAAGGCCGCGCATGAAGGATCCTTTCCGCTTCATTCACCAGAGGACATTATAGCCTGAATCAGGGGCGACCTCACGGCCCCAGAGCCCGGAAAAAGTCACCGCATCGTTTTAGCCCCGCCCCGCGGCAAAGTCAAGACGCCGACCGGAACATGTCAGGGAAGGTCGACATAATACCCCTGGCTGCCGCGAACGACGAGAAACTGCAACGGCAGCCGGCCGAAGTTCTCTTCCACCACCCGGGCGTAATCCTTCAGGTTCGTCACCTCCTCGCCGGCGACCTGCAGCACCAGGTCGCCGCGCCGCAAGCCGATCCGCTCGGCCGGCCCCCCGCGCGACAAGTCGGCAATCCGCAACTTGCCACGCCATTCCTCCAGGGAGAATCCGAAGGTGTCGGCGGCGTACCGCAGGGCGAAACCGGAAGGAAAAGCGGCCAGCTCCAGTTGGGCAACCCGGGTTTCGACTCCACGCAGATAGCGCACACGCACCCGGTTCCCCGGAATATAGGCTCCGAGAATGTTGAAAAATTCCCCCGGCGTCTCAACCGGGATGTCATCGATCTCGAGAATGACATCGGCCAGTTCCAGTCCCGCCCTGGCCGCGGGGGAATCGGGAACCACCTCGGTCACCAGTACGCCGCCGTAGCCCCTGGCGGCAGCGAACTGCTCGCCGGTGGCGCCGGGAATCACGCCGAAGAAGCTGCGACGCAGATGGCCGTATTTCTTCAGGTCGGGCAAAACCCGGCGAATGACATCGACCGGGATGGCGAATCCGATGCCCTGCGCCTGCTTGGCGATGGCGGTGTTGATGCCGATGACTTCACCCTCGAGGTTGATCAGCGGCCCACCCGAATTGCCCGGATTGATCAGGGCATCGGTCTGGATGAAGACGGCCATGAAATCCTTGTCGAGCATCAGGGCGCGCAGTGGACCACTGACCACCCCGGTGGTGATGGAACTGCCGAGCCCCAGCGGATTGCCGATGGCGACCACCGGTTCGCCGAGCATCAGGTCGTTCGAGCGGCCGAGCCGCAGAAACGGATAGGAACGCCCCTTCGGCGGCGGAATGCGAATCAGTGCCAGGTCAAGATTGTCATCCCGGCCGACCAGCTTGGCTTCGATTTCCCGGTGATGCCCGGCCAGGGCGACAAAGATCTTCGATGCCCGGCTGATGACATGGGCGTTGGTCAGGATCAGACCATCGGGGGCAATGAGCACACCCGAACCGAGCGACTCGGTGGTGTAGAGACGCGGAGGAGCGAACTCGCGGAAAAAATCCTCGAAGAACGAACCGCCGAAACCGAAAAAGGGCGAGCCGCGGCGCTGCACGATCTGCTCGGTGCGAATGTTGACCACGGCCGGAGACGCCTTCTCCACCGCCTCGACCACCGGGGTCCGCCGTACTGCCGCCGCCCGGGCATCAGCAACGAAAAGGGCGGTGAATACCACCGTCAGAACTACGAAAATCGCTTTTTTCGACAAAAGACCTGCTCCTGGATACTTCATGCGACTTCTGCCATCGGCACCCGGCTCAGCCGGCGTCGCCGCCCTTTCCCGGCCGTCCGATGCCATATTTCTCCATCCGGTAGATGAGGGTGTGGCGGGGAATGCGCAGAAACCGGGCCGCCTGCGACTGGTTGCCGCCACAGCGGGCCAGGGCCTGCTCCACGGCTTCCCGCTCCAGCTGTTCGAGGGAATAGCCTTCCGGCGGCAGGTTGAGCACCCCGTGACCGGATGCGTCTCCACCACCCCGCACCGCGGGCGGCAGATCGTCGGGTCCGATTTCATCGCTGCCGGCCAGAACCAGCATGCGCTCGATGCAGTTCTGCAGCTCTCGCACGTTGCCCGGCCAGTCGTAGCGGATGAGCAGGTCCATGGCGTCGGGACGGATCCGCACCTTGTCCGCCCCCTGACGGCCGAGAAAGTGCCTGACCAGCAGGGGGATATCGTCCCGCCTGTCGCGCAGGGAGGGAACCTGCAGCGGAATGACCGCCAGCCGGTAGAAGAGATCCTCGCGAAAATCGCCGTCACCGACCATGGCCTCGAGATCCCGGTTGGTGGCAGCGATGATCCGAACGTCGACCTTGCGCGGCCGTCCTCCCACAGGCTCGATCTCCATCTCCTGCAGCGCCCGCAGCAATTTCGGCTGCAACGCCAGCGGCATCTCCCCGATTTCATCGAGAAAGAGGGTGCCGCCGTCGGCCTGCAAAAACTTGCCATCCCGGTCACGGGTGGCGCCGGTAAAGGCTCCCCGGACATGGCCAAACAGTTCGCTTTCGAGCAATTGTTCGGGAATGGCGGCGCAATTGACCGTGATAAAAGGTTTTTTTTCGCGTATGCCGGCCCGGTGGATGGCCCGGGCCACCAGCTCCTTGCCGGTGCCGCTTTCGCCGAGCAGCAGCACTGCGGCATTGGTGGTCGCCACCCGGGCGATCATCTCCCGCAGCCGGCGCACTGGCTCCGACTGACCGACCAGATCGTCACTGACCCGACGGCTCAGCTCTTCACGCAACCGCAGGTTCTCCCGCTTCAGGCCGCGGAATTCCATGGCCCGCCGCACCGCCAGCAGCAGGGCATCGCGCGAAAAGGGTTTGGTCAGATAGTCGTGCGCCCCCATGCGCATGGCCGTGACCGCCCTTTCAACCGTGGCAAAGGCGGTCATGACCACGACCATCACTCCCGGGTACTCCTGCACGATGATTTTCAACAGCTCTTCACCGCTCATGCCGGGCATGCGCACATCGGTGAGCACCAGATCGGGCCTCTCCTGACGCAGAAAGGCCAGTGCCGCCTCGGCGTCTTCCGCCGTCGCCACCTGATAACCGGCCTCCACCAGCTGGAACTCGGTCACCCGGCGCAAAGAGGCGTCATCCTCGACCAGCAGTATCGTTTCGTTCATCTCCATCTCTTTTCTTCTGGCCGGGAAGAAGGATGCGGAAGGTCGTCCCCCGCCCCGGCTCGCTGTCGACCTCGATCCGGCCGCGATGCCCCCGGATGATACGGGCGGTGATCGCCAGCCCCAACCCCGTTCCCTCCTGCCGGCTGGTATAGAAAGGATCGAAGATCTTCTCCAGTTTTTCCGGGGCAATACCAACCCCGGTATCACTCAGGGTGACGACCAGTTCCTCGGCACTCGCAGCGGTGGTGATGGTCAGGCTGCCGCCTTGCGGCATGGCCTGCATGGCATTGATCACCAGGTTGAGCAGGGCCTGTTTCAGTTGCTCGGCCCGCCCGCTGCAGGGTGGAATGTCACCGGCCTGGAAACGGATGGAGATCCCCTCTTTCTCCAGCATCCGGCCACTGAGGGTCAGCACTTCGTCGATGACACGGTTCAGATCGACCGCGTCTTCCCCCCCCCGTCCCGGACGAGCGAAATCGAGAAAATCCTGGACCACCTTGTTCAGCCGGTCGACCTCACGCACCAGAATGTCGGCGAATTCACGGTGCGGACTGTCGGTGGGAATGGCATCACGCAGAATCTCCGCCGTGCCACGAATCGATCCCAGGGGATTGCGCACCTCGTGCGCCAGGCCGGCGGACAGCTCTCCCAGCGCCGACAGGCGGTCGGCGCGCCGCAACTGTTCCTCGGCGGCCAGCAGCTGATCGGCCTGCTGCCGCAGGCGCGCGTAGCTCTCCTCGAGCCGCTCGGCGGCGCGCTGGTACCGGCGGGTCTGGGCCTGCTCCCGGGAACTGAGAACCCCGGTCAGCAGGCCGATGGCGTTGTAGAGCAAAATCTCCAGGTACTGTTCGAGGTTGGTTGCCGGATGATGCCCCCACTGAAAAACGACATGCGGTGCGTAGAGGATGGAGACGGCCAGAGAGGTTCCCAAACCGCCGCGCAATCCGAACCAGAGCCCCGACAAAACGATCGGCAGGTAGTAGAGGCGGCGGTAGATGTCGTGAAACTGGTTCTTCTGGGTCGTGGTCAGGTAGTGCAGTAAAGTGATGCTCACCACCAGGAGAACGAGCAGGACCACGCGGATGAAAAACTGTCGGCGCATGTTTTGATTGTTTCCGATGCAAAACGAAAGTTCAAGTCTTTTCACCCCTTTTTACCGGTTTGCCCCACCGGTGTCCACCGTGCGTGGATTTTGCCGGCGAGATCGGTTATCCTGCGCGCCGACCCCTGATACACAAGAGGAATGCCAAACGACATGCCGCTCTTTTTCAACATCCTCACCATCGTCCTTCCGGTCTTTCTGGTCATCGCCCTGGGCTGGCTGCTGCGACAGACCGGCCTGATCGACGGCTCCTTTCTCTCGACCACCAACCGCCTGGTCTACTACGTCGCCCTGCCGATGCTGCTGTTCCATCGCATCGGCACCGCCGACTTCGGCAGCAATTTCAACCCGCGCCTGGTGCTGGGCAGCATCACCGTCACCCTGGTTCTGTTTTCGGTCAGCTGGCTGCTGACCGGCATCCTGCGCCTGCCGGCGCCGGCCCGCGGTGTCTTCAGCCAGGGGGCCTGTCGCGGCAACCTGGCCTACATGGGCCTGGCCCTGGCCCTCAATGCCTGCGGCGAGGAGGGGTTGACCCGCGCCGGCATTCTGATGGGATTCCTCGTGCCGGTCTACAATCTCGGCTCGATCACTGTCCTCTCCCTTGCCCGGCGCCAGAACGGCGACGGGCAAGGGGTGCGCTCGTGGATCAGGCAGCTGCTGCTCAATCCGCTCATCCTCGCCTCGGCGGCCGGCATCGCCTGGAGCCTGTTCGATCTGCCGCTGCCCCTGGTTCTCGACCGCAGTCTGCGCATCGCCACCGGCATGACCCTGCCCCTGGCCCTGCTGGCGATCGGCGGCTCCTTCTCGCTCGAGCGGCTGCGAGGCGACCTGCGGCTGGCGGCCCTGGCCAGCCTGGGCAAGCTGCTGGTGATGCCGCTGGTCACGGCAGCCGTCCTGTGGACACTCGGGGTCGGCGGGCTCGACCTGACGGTGGGACTGCTGCTGGCGGGCGCCCCGGCGGCGACCGCCAACTACATCATGGCCGCCGAGCTGAAGGGAGACGCCGAGCTGGCCGGCACCATCGTCATGCTCTCGACCCTGGCCTCGGCGGCGAGCTATACCCTGATGCTGCTGCTGTTGCGCACCTTCGTCCCATGAGAAAGCCGGCCGTTTCAATCCTGATGGCCGTGCGCAACGAGGCCCGCTTCCTGCCGGCGGCACTGGCCTCGCTGCAACGTCAGACGCTTCAGGACTGGGAGCTGGTGGTGGTCGACGACGGCTCGACCGACACCACCCCGGCCATCCTGCAGCAGGCGGCGGCCGCGGATGCCCGCATCCGGCTCATCCGCCAGCCGCCCGACGGGCTGGTCGCCGCCCTCAACCGGGGCCTGGCCGGCTGCCGTGCCGGCCTGGTCGCCCGCATGGACGGCGACGACATCTGCCACCCGCGACGGCTGGAGGAACAGGTCGCCTTCCTGCGGCGGCATGCCGACATCGATCTGGTCGCCTGCCGGGTCCGCCACTTTCCCCGTCCGGCGATCCGTGGCGGCATGCGGGCCTACGAACAGTGGCAGAACAGCCTGCTGGAACCGGAGGCCATCGCCACCGACATCTGGGTGGAAAGCCCCTTCGCCCATCCGAGCGTCTGCTACCGCCGGCGGCGGGTGGAAACGCTGGGGGGCTACCGGGAACGGCCCTGGGCCGAGGACTACGATCTCTGGCTGCGCATGCACCTGGCCGGCTGCCG
>CAYTVY010000066.1:0-4085 GCA_964441925.1 uncultured Geothermobacter sp. | reverse complement strand
TCGACATCGACCCGCGCAAGACGGGACAGGTGATTCATGGTGCCCCGGTCATCGCCCCCGACGCGGAGCGCATCCGCCGGCAACCGACCCTGATCACCATCGGCGCCCGCGGGGCCCGTGAACAGGTCCGGCGCTGGGCCGGCGATCAGGGGCTGCGCGAGGGACACGACTACCTGTGCGTTACCTGAACCTGATCACCGGCGAACCTACGGGCGCGCCTCAGATTGTTGGAAAGCCCATTCAGGCCAAGAACTTGCACTCTTCATCCAGCACAAACCCACTGACTCAGACTGAAAAGAGGAGCATCGGATGATCAGCATCGGCAACCACTTTTGCATTCTCGCTCCCGATGAGAGTCCGCCGGCCGACAGCCGCCTCCCGCTGCGGATCGCCCGCGGGGCCTTCGGCTCGGGCGAGCACGAAACCACGGCCAGCTGCCTGGAATTCCTCGGGGAGATGGATGTCTCCGGGACAAGGGTGCTCGACCTGGGAAGCGGCACCGGCATCCTGGCCATCGCCGCCCTGAAACGGGGAGCGACCGACGCCCTGTGCGTCGACATCAGCCCCGACGCCGTACGGACCGCCCGCCACAACTGCGCCCTCAACGGTCTGGAAGACAGGGTGCGGCACCTCGCCGGCACCCTGGACGAGGTGACGGAAAGCAGTTTCGACCTGGTCTTTGCCAACATCTATGGCGACCTGTTGCTCGATCTGGCACCGGATCTGGTGGGACATACCCGGCCGGGGGGATATCTGCTGCTGTCGGGCATGCTCTGGGAGTACCACTTCGACGTCCGGAAGCGGTTCGAGGGTCTCGGCTGCCGCGTCCTGCGGCGCCGGATGCTGGAGGAATTCGCCACCCTGCTGCTGCAGGCGGGCTAAGGATTCAGGCATCAAGCAGCTGGCGGATGCGGTTCAGCAACTCCATCGGGGTCACCGGCTTGAAGATGATGTCGAGCTGTTCCCGATCGACGCCATGGTCCTCGAGGGCGTCGAAGGTGTAGCCGCTGAAGAAGATGACCCGCGCCTCCGGATTGATCCGGCGAATCTCTTCGTACATCTCCAGCCCGGTCTTGCGGGGCATGATGATGTCGGTCAGCACCATGGCGATCCGGTCGGCGTTCTGTCGATAGACGTTCAGCCCCTCTTCCCCGTCGCCAGCCGTCAGTACCCGGTAGCCGACCTCCTCGAGCACCGACTTGGTCACCTGACGCACCGCCGGATCGTCCTCGACCACCAGCAGCAGCTCACTGCCACCGATGGCCAGGTGCGATGCTGCCGGCTCGTCCGTCCCCGGCAGGCGCTCTGTGCGTGGCAGATAGACGGTAAAGACACTGCCGCCACCCGGCACACTCTCCGCCAGGATACCGCCGCGGTGCTGACGCACGATACCGTAACTGACCGAAAGGCCGAGCCCCGTCCCCTTGCCGACCTGCTTGGTGGTGAAGAAGGGATCGAAGATCCGCTCCAGAACCTCGCGACTCATCCCCTCGCCGCTATCGGTGACCCGCAGGTAGACGTAGGGACCGGGCACCCCGAAACCGTACCGGCGGACAAACGCCTCATCGACTTCACTCATCCCGGTCTCGATGTGCAGCCGGCCACCCGACGGCATGGCGTCACGGGCATTGGTCACCAGGTTCATCAACACCTGCTCGAGCTGGGACTCATCGGCCAGCACCGTCAGAGGAGTGGCGCACAGGTCGGTGGCGAACTCGATGGTCTCCGGCAGGATCCGCCGCAACATCTTTTCCAGGCCACGCACCACCTGGTTGATGTCGAGCGGCTTCGGCCGGCTGACCTGACGCCGGCTGTAGGCGAGCAGGGAATAGGTCAGCTTCGACGCCCGTTCGGTGGTCTGCAGAATCTGGTCGATGATCTGCTCCTGTTCACCCGACGCCGGCGCCTTCAGCTTGAGAATACTGGCATATCCCATGATGGCGGTAAGAAAATTGTTGAAATCATGGGCGACACCGCCGGTCAGCGTCCCCAGCGCCTCGACCTTCTGGGCATGACGCAACTGTTCCTCCAGCCGTTCGTGCTCCGTCAGGTCGAGAATGGCACCGACAATACCGAAGATGCTGCCATCTTCCCTTGAAAGCACCGCCTTGTGGATGATGACATTACGTCGCGAGCCGTCGGCGTAGCGAACTTCGGTCTGGTAGACCTGCGAACCGCCGCTACGCAAAACATCACGATCGGCATCCTCGTACAGCCGGGCCAGATCGAGAGGAGCGATGTCGTACATGTTGCGACCAACGATCTGCTCTTTCGGCAGACCGATCACGTCGCGGGCGAACGCATCGTTGCACCCCTGGTAGACAAGCTCGGTATCCTTGTAGAAAATCGGCAGCGGGATGGTATCGATCAGCTTGCGCAACAGGGTCTCCTGCTCGCGCAGGGCGGTTTCCGCCTGCCGGCGGCTGATGCCGACGGCAAGAATGTCGGCCACATTCTCCAGCAGGCGGCGTGTCTGTTCGTCGAGTTCCTGACCGGGCAGGGTATAAAGACAGAGAACACCGACCAGTTCCCTGCCGGAAACCAGCGGCAGAATGCAGTGGCCGTGCAGTCCGGCCGACTCGACCCGCAAAGTGGCGGCTGAACCGCAATCGCCGGCAAAGAGGCGTTTCTCCGCCGCCACCCGGCCGCACAGGCAGACGCCGAAGGGAACCGTGCGGCAGGCATCGATCTGCCGCCGCGACAGATTGACCTCGGCCTGAAGCCGCAACTGACGGGCGGAGATGTCGGCCAGGAACACCCCCCCTTTCTGCAGCCGCCCCAACCAGGGCGTGTCGAGAACGAGCCGGAGCCCCTGCTGCAGAAAATGCTCCATGGACAGGGGCTCGAGAGCCAGGCGCAGCAGTTTGCCGCGCAACTCTTCTTCGCTGGCCTTGCGTTCGATCAGTTCGGCCTGTCGTCGCTGCTCGGTGATGTCGTGGCCGATGCTGAGAATCTCGACCAGTTCTCCCCGTTCGTCACGCATCCCCCGATTGTGCCAGGCGACCCAGAGACGCCGCCCGTTGCGGCAGACATTCTGGTTGATGTTGTACTGATAGTCGTCGGGAGACCGCAATATCCCCTCGATCATCGCCCGCAGATTGCGGCCGGACTCCTCGACCTCCGGCAGGATCGTCTCCCACAGCGGCCGGTTCAGGATCTCATCGCGGTCGAATCCGAAGAGTTCCTCGGCGTACCGGTTGAAAAAGGTGACCTCCCCCGTTGGCAACAGGCGCATGATGATGCTGCGGGCATTCTCCACCAGGTCCCGGTAACGCGCTTCGCTCTCGCGCAGCGCCCGCTGTGCGGCCAGGCGTTTTCTTTCCCGGGCCAGATTGCCAAGAGCGAAGGAGGTGTTGGCTGCCAACTCCTCGAACAGACCAAGCCGGTCACCTCGAAAATAGCCGGGCAAAGAGGCATAGACCACAAACAGCCCGCAAGGTTCCCCGTCGCGAAAGAGGGGAAAAGCGGCCAGAGAGCGCAACCGCCGGTCTGCCAGGATGTCACGCCATGGCCGCAGGCCTTCTTCTTCTCCCAGGTCGTCGATCACCATGGGGCGGCTGTCGGCCTGCAGCGCATCCGTGCCGAGATTCCGGGCATCAACCGGATGCAGGGAAAAATCCTGGATCGCCGCCGGCATCTCGCCGGCCCAGGCAACCGGCTGCACGCGATTGTCCGCCGAACCGACAAAGCCGATCCAGGCCAGACGGACCTCTTCCAGCGCCGCGGCGATATCGCATATCTGCTGCAGCAGCGGTTCTTCGTCCCGGGCGTGAAGAATGGTCGCATTGATTCGCGACAGAATGTCGTAGAGATTTTTCAGCCGGATATTTTCCTGCGCCGCCGCCTCGTAATCCGTGATATCCCGCCCTTCAACCAGCAGAAAATCGACTTCGCCATCGGCAAAGATCGGCTTGATGGAGAAATCGATGTATCGCTCCCCCTGGCGATGCCGAAAGCAGGTTTCAAAGCGAACGAATTCCCCCCGGACCGCCGTATCGATCATCGCCTGGAGCTGCCGTCGGGAAAGTTCGGCCTGCTGCCACCAAGGGGTTTCGACAAAAGGCAGACCGATCACCTCCCCGGAC
>CAYTVY010000065.1:1331-14297 GCA_964441925.1 uncultured Geothermobacter sp. | reverse complement strand
TAAACCTTTCATCGACGGACAGACTGTCATGTTTCGCGGCACGACCATCATCTGCGTGAGAAAGAACGGCGCCGTCGCCCTGGCGGGAGATGGCCAGGTCACCCTGGGCAACACGGTGATGAAACACTCGGCCCGCAAGATCCGCCGGCTGGGCGACGGCCGGGTGCTGGCCGGCTTCGCCGGCAGCACCGCCGATGCCTTCACCCTGTTCGAGAAATTCGACGGCAAGCTCAAGGAGTTCGGCGGCAACCTGACGCGGGCGGCGGTGGAGCTGGCCAAGGACTGGCGCACCGACCGGGTGCTGCGGCGGCTGGAGGCCCTGCTGGTGGTGGCCGACAACGCCACCACTCTGGTCATATCCGGCGCCGGCGACGTCATCGAGCCGGACGACGGCATCGCCGCCATCGGCTCGGGCGGCGCCTACGCCCTGGCGGCGGCCCGGGCGCTGGTCGGAGACAGCGACCTGGCAGCACGGCAGATCGCCGAGAAGGCGCTGCAGATCGCCGCTGACATCTGTATCTACACCAACGACCAGATCACCGTGGAGACCCTGCCGTGAGCGACCTGACACCCCGCCAGATCGTCGAACAGCTCGACCGCTACATCATCGGTCAGCAGCAGGCCAAGCGCGCCGTGGCCATCGCCCTGCGCAACCGCTGGCGCCGCCAGCAGGTGGCACCGGAACTGCGCGACGAGATCGCCCCGAAGAACATCATCATGATCGGCCCCACCGGCGTCGGCAAGACCGAGATCGCCCGACGGCTGGCCCGCCTGGCCAGGGCACCCTTCATCAAGGTCGAGGCAAGCAAGTTCACCGAGGTCGGCTATGTCGGCCGCGACGTCGAGAGCATGATCCGTGACCTGCTCGAGCTGGCCATCCTGATGGTAAAGGAGGAAGAGGCACAGAAGGTGCGCAGCAAGGCGGAAAGCGTCGCCGAGGAGCGGCTGCTCGACCTGCTGCTGCCGGGCGAGGCCCACCGCTTCGACGAGACGGCGGCCGCCGAGCCCGGCTCGACCCGGGAGAAGCTGCGCAAGCTGCTGCGCGCCGGCAAGCTGGACGACCGTTTCGTCGAGCTGGAGACCCAGGAGGCGCAGACGCCGACCATGGAGATCTTCACCCCGCAGGGAAGCGAGCAGCTCGGCTTCAACATCAAGGAGATGTTCGGCAACCTGTTCCCGAAGAAGACCCGCCGGCAGCGCATCCGGGTGGCCGAGGCCCGCGAACAGCTGATCCAGACCGAGGCGGAGAAGCTGGTGGACATGGATCAGGTCAAGCAGCTGGCCCGCGAGCGCACCGAACAGAGCGGCATCGTCTTCATCGACGAGATCGACAAGATCGCCTCGCGCGAGGGGATGCACGGTCCCGAGGTCTCGCGCGAGGGGGTGCAGCGCGACATCCTGCCCATCGTCGAGGGCAGCACGGTCAACACCAAGCACGGTCCGGTGAAGACCGACCACATCCTGTTCATCGCCGCAGGCGCCTTCCACGTCAGCAAGCCATCGGACCTGATCCCCGAGCTGCAGGGCCGCTTTCCGATCCGGGTCGAGCTGGAGAACCTGGGCGAGGAGGAGTTCATCCGCATCCTGAGCGAGCCGCGCAACGCCCTGATCCGCCAGTACACCGCCCTGCTCGAGACCGAAGGGATCGATCTGGTGTTCGAGGACGACGCCATCGCCGAAATCGCCCGCACCGCCGCCCTGGTGAACGAGCGCACCGAGAACATCGGCGCCCGGCGGCTGCACACCGTGATGGAAAAGCTGCTCGAGGACATCTCTTTCGACGCCCCCGAGATGGCGGAGGGCCGGCTGACCATCGACGCCAGCTACGTGCGGGAGAAGCTGTCCGGCATCGTCCAGGACGAGGATCTGTCGCGGTACATACTTTAGGACCCAAAAACGGCTGGAGGGAAAAGGATAGCCCCCTCAACCGCCCCTCGAAGCAAAACGACTATGCAGAAACTGATCGAAAAAGCCAACGTGCTGATGGAGGCGCTGCCCTGGATCCGGCGCTTCTACGGCAAGACCATCGTCATCAAGTACGGCGGCAACGCCATGGTCGACGAAAAACTGAAGGAAGGCTTCGCCCGCGACGTCATCCTGATGAAGTACATCGGCCTGAACCCGGTTATCGTCCACGGCGGCGGGCCGCAGATCGGCGAGGTGCTCGATGCCATGGGTATCGAGACCCGCTTCGTCCAGGGCATGCGGGTGACCGACGCCGCCACCATGGGGGTGGTCGAGATGGTCCTCGGCGGCCGGGTCAACAAGGAGATCGTCGCCAACATCAACGCCCACGGCGGCAAGGCGGTCGGCCTGACCGGCAAGGACGGCGGCCTGATCCGGGCCCGCAAGCTGGAGATGACCCAGGTCAACCCGGAGACCCTTACCCCCGAAATCATCGACATCGGCATGGTCGGCGAGGTGGACGCCATCGATCCGCAGGTGATCCGGGCTCTGGAGGCGAACAACTTCATCCCGGTGATCGCGCCGGTCGGTCTCGGCGCCGACGGCCGCTCCTACAACATCAACGCCGACCTGGTCGCCGGCCGCATCGCCGGCGCCCTGCAGGCGGAAAAACTGATCCTGCTGACCGATGTCGAGGGCATCAAGGACCGGGACGGCAAGCTGATCTCGACCATCGACTACCGCGAGGTGCCGCAACTGATCGCCGACGGCACCCTGACCGGCGGCATGATCCCCAAGGCCAGCTGCTGCGTCGACGCGGTCCGGGAAGGCGTGGCCAAGACCCACATCATCGACGGCCGGGTGGAGCACGCCTGCCTGCTCGAAATTTTCACCGACAAGGGGATCGGCACCGCCATCGCCGATTTCGGCAGCGAGCGGACGGGGAACTGAACAGTGCAGACCCGGGCGGGACACCGGTGTTCCCGGAACCGCCCGCAGCGGGAGAATCACCGATGAGCGACAACCAGCACTGGATCGAACGGGCCGGCAAGGTCATCGCCGCCACCTACGGGCGCTATCCGATCGCGCCGGTGCGCGGCGAAGGCTGCCGGCTGTACGACGCCGACGGCCGGGAATACCTCGACTTTCTCGCCGGGGTGGCGGTCAACAACCTCGGCCACTGCCATCCGAAGGTGGTGGAGGCCATCCAACAGCAGGCGGCGGCCCTGATCCACTGCTCCAACTTCTACCAGATTCCGCAACAGATCGAACTGGCCGAGCAGCTCACCCGCCACGCCTTCGCCGGCAGGGTCTTCTTCTGCAACTCGGGCGCCGAGGCCAACGAGGCGGCGATCAAGCTGGCCCGCAAGTACAGCCGCGAGCACAAGGGACCGGATCGCTACGAGATCCTCGCGGCCAGCGAATCCTTTCACGGCCGGACGATGGCCACTATCAGCGCCACCGGCCAGGAAAAGGTCCGCGTCGGCTACGAGCCGGTGCTGCCGGGCTTCGTCCACCTGCCCTTCGGTGACATCGAGGCCCTGCGCCAGGCGGTCGGCCCGCGCACCTGCGCCATCATGCTCGAACCGATCCAGGGCGAGGGAGGCGTCATCGTGCCGCCCGAAGGCTACCTGCAGCAGGTCCGCGAGCTCTGCAACCGACACGACCTGCTGCTGATCCTCGACGAGGTGCAGACCGGCTGCGGCCGCACCGGCCACCTGTTCGCCTGGCAGCACGAGCATGTCCGGCCCGACATCCTCACCCTGGCCAAGGGGCTGGGCGGCGGCGTGCCGATCGGCGCCATGCTGGCGACCGAAACCGTGGCCGCCAGCTTCGGCCCCGGCAGCCACGGTTCGACCTTCGGCGGCAATCCGCTGGCCACCGCCGCCGCCCTGGCGGTGATGCGCGAACTGACGGAAGGAAACGTCCTCGACAACTGCGTCACCGTCGGCGCCTACCTGCGCCTGCGGCTCGAACAGCTGAAGGAGAAATTCGCCTGGATCCGCGAGGTCCGCGGCCGGGGCCTGCTGCTCGGCATGGAGCTGGCCATCGAGGGCGCGCCCCTGGTGGAGGCGGCCCTTTCCCGCGGCCTGCTGATCAACTGCACGGCCGGCCGGGTGCTGCGCTTCGTGCCGCCACTGACGGTCAGTCGCCAGGAGATCGACCGGGCCATGGAGATCCTGCAGGTGGTCTTCCGGGAACAGGCCGCCGACAACACATGACCTGATAGATCATTTTTCTGTGGGAGATATGGGATGCCAAAGGACTTTCTCTGCCTGACCGACTGGAGCAAGGAGGAGCTCGACCGGATCTTCACCCTGAGCGCCGATCTGAAGGCGCGGCAGAAACGCGGCGAGCCCCATCGCCTGCTGGAGGGCAAGACCCTGGCGATGATCTTCGAAAAGAATTCGACCCGCACCCGCATCTCCTTCGAGGTCGGCATGTTCCAGCTCGGCGGGCACGCCCTCTTTCTGCACTCCGAAACCACCCAGATGGGCCGGGGCGAACCGGTCAAGGATTCCGGCCGGGTGATGGCGCGCTACTGCGACGGCATCATGATCCGCACCTACTCGCAACAGGTGATCGAGGAGCTGGCCCGCTGGGCGGAGATCCCGGTGATCAACGGCCTGACCGATCTCTACCATCCCTGCCAGCTGATGGCCGACCTGTTCACCGTCATCGAACACAAGGGCGGTTACCAGGGCCTGACCTTCGCCTGGATCGGTGACGGCAACAACATGGCCAACAGCTGGATCAACGCCGCCGCCGTCTTCGGCTTCCGCCTGCGGGTCGCCACCCCGGACGGCTACCGGCCGGACGCGGAGGTGATGCGACGGGCGGCGGAACGGGGCGCCGACATTCTCTACACCTCCGACCCGCGGGAAGCGGCCGAGGGGGCCGACGTGCTGTCGACCGACGTCTGGGCCAGCATGGGGCAGGAAGACGAGGCGGAGAAACGTCGCCGGGCCTTCGCCGGCTACCAGCTCAACCGGGAGATCCTGCAAACGGCGGCCGACGGAGCCATCGTCCTGCACTGCCTGCCGGCCCACCGCGGCGAGGAAATCACCGACGAGGTGATCGAGTCGGCCCAGTCGGTGGTGTTCGACGAGGCGGAAAACCGGCTGCACGTGCAAAAGGCGATCATGGCGACCTTGATGGGAACGGCACGAGACAGCGAAAGGACAAAGGGATAAGATCCGGAATCGGCTGTAAGAACCGCCTTTAGCCCCAACATTATGACCATCACCTGTCCACATTGCGGTTACCGGCGTGAGGTTGCCGCCGAGCGGATCCCCCCCCGCGCCACCCGGGTGCTCTGCCCAAGGTGTGGCGGGCGTTTCGCCTGGCCGCCGCCAGAAGAAGCGGCCGCCCCCGTTGCGGCGCCGCGCCCTGCGGCGCAACGTCCGGAGACGGCACCGCCGCCGGCACGCGAGCCGGCAACCGCCGGATTCGGCCTGCGGCTGGTGGCCCATCTGCTCGACTGTGTCGCCTTCTCGCTGCTGGTGCTGGTGTTGGCCTTCGGCCTGGGCCTGATCATCCAACTGTTCGGCGGCCATCACCCGCGCGCCCTGGGGCTGATGGGCCTGCTGGCGCTCTTCGTCCTGCTCACCGCCCACTGGCTGTTCGCGGTGGTCTTCACCGGCTACTGCGGCCAGACACCGGGCAAGATGATCACCCGCATCCGGGTCGAGGCGACCGACGGCGGCGAGATCGGCTATGCCACCGCCTTTCTGCGCGAGGTGGTGGCCAAACCGGTCTCGGCCCTGCTGCTGTTCTGCGGCTATCTGATGATTCTTTTCGACCCGGGCCACCGGGGCCTGCATGACCGCATCGCCGGCACCCGGGTCGTCAAGCTGTAACGATGGTGGCTTTCACCGGAAAAACCAACCCAGGAGCATCTGCATGAGCAAGCATGGAACGGTCAAAAAAGCGGTCCTCGCCTATTCGGGCGGGCTGGATACGTCAATCATCCTCAAGTGGCTGATCGAGGAATACGGCTGCGAAGTGGTCGCCTTTTCCGCCGACCTCGGCCAGGGCGAGGAGCTCGACCACATTCCCCAGAAGGCCAAGGACACCGGCGCTTCGGCCTGCTACGTCCTCGACCTGCGCGAGGAGTTCGTCCGTGACTTCGTCTTTCCCATGTTCCGCGCCAATGCCATCTACGAAGGCCGCTATTTTCTCGGCACCTCCATCGCCCGGCCGCTGATCGCCAAGGCCCAGATGGAAATCGCCGCCAAGGAGGGCGCCGACGCCGTCTCCCACGGCGCCACCGGCAAGGGCAACGACCAGGTCCGGTTCGAGCTCGCCTACTATCACTTCGATCCCAACGTCAAGGTCATCGCCCCCTGGCGGGAATGGGACCTGAACAGCCGCTCGGCGCTCGAGGCCTATGCCCGCAAACACGGCATCCCGATCCCGACCAGCAAGAAGTTCCCCTGGAGCTCCGACCGCAACCTGCTGCACATCTCCTTCGAGGGTGACGTGCTCGAGGATCCCTGGGCCGAGCCGCCGGAGGAGATGTACGTGATGACCCGCCGGCCGGAGGACGCCCCCGACAAGCCGGAGTACCTGGAGATCGCGTTCGAGCAGGGCAATCCGGTGGCGATCAACGGCGAGCGGCTCTCCCCCGCCAACCTGCTGGCCCGGCTCAACCAGTACGGTTACGAGCACGGTATCGGCCGCCTCGACCTGCTGGAGAACCGCTATGTCGGCATGAAGAGCCGCGGCGTCTACGAGACCCCCGGCGGCACCATTCTCGAAGAGGCGCACCGCGGCGTCGAGCAGATCACCATGGACCGCGAGGTGATGAACCTGCGCGACTCGCTGGTGCCCCGCTACGCGGCGATGATCTACAACGGCTACTGGTTCTCGCCCGAGCGCGAGGCGCTGCAGGCGCTGATCGACGAGACCCAGAAGACCGTCAACGGCGTCGCCCGGGTCAAGCTCTACAAGGGGCACTGCCGGGTGGTCGGCCGCAAATCGGACACCCACTCCCTGTTCAACCCCGATTTCGCCACCTTCGAGGCGGACGAGGTCTACAACCAGGCCGACGCCGAGGGCTTCATCAAGCTCAACGCCCTGCGCCTGCGCATCCGCAGCATGATGAACAAGGGACGAAAAGGGTAGAAGGTGGAAAGGCGGCCGGGGGCCGAAGGCGAAAGGCCGAAGGGACAAAGGCAGGCATCGCCTGCCGGAACCGTCCCCGGCTCCTGGCCGGGTTTCACAACCCCATGGAATTCAAAAAACAGCATATCAAGACCTCGGTGGTCGCCTGCATCGTCGACGAACAGCGCCGGGTGCTGCTGACCCGGCGCTGTATCGAGCCCTTCTGCAGCCAGTGGGTGATGCCCGGCGGCAAAATCGATCACGGCGAGCCGATCCTCGCCGCCCTGCACCGGGAAGTGGCCGAGGAGGTCGGCCTGCGCATCGGGGTCGACGGCCTGATCGACGTCTACGAACATATCGGGATCGGCAACGACCGGGACCACTACGTCATCCTCTACTACCGCTGCCACCCGGCCGGCGGCGAGCTGCGCCCCAACATGAGCGAGTGCACCGAGGCGGCCTGGTTCGGCCGCGAGGCGCTGCCGGCAATGGACCTGCCGCCCGGCTGCCGGCACATCCTCTCCCGGGTTTTCCCCGAGCTCGACTGGGGCCCCGAGCGGCCGATCACCGACGCGGCGGGCGAGATTCCCGACCAGCTGCGCCTGCCCTGAGGATGCTTCCATGGTGCGCATCGTCGAGAAGGACATCCAGGTCGCCATTCCCCGCGGGCATCACCTGCACGCGATGCTCTGCCAGCTCACCAACCGGCTCGAGCGCACCGACCTGGCCTTCCGCATCGCCGATCCCGAAGAGCAGTGGCACCAGATCCGCACCATCTTCGAGATGGTCGCCGCCGGCGAGAAGAACCTGAAGAAGCTCCATTTCCTGATCCTGCCCGAATCGATCATGCCGGCCGGGCGGGTCGACGACGCCCTGGCGCTGATCGGCAAGCGCTTCCGTCCCAACACCGTCACCATCTTCGGGGTCGAACACGTCACCCTGGCCGACTTCCACGCCCGGCTGCGGCGACACGCCAGTGACAACGCCGAACTGCTGGCCGAGGTCGAAAAGGATCTCGACGCCGGCGACGTCGAACAGATGCCGGTCAACTGGTGTGTCATCGCCTGCCGGGAGAACAGCGGCCGGCTGCGGGTCTTTCTCGAGGCCAAAAGCCATCCCTTCGGCGGCGAGGAGAACCTCGACTCGCTGCACGACCTCTACCGAGGACGCATCTTTCCCCTGCTGCGCTGCCATCCGACCTGTTTCAACTTTCTCAACCTGATCTGTCTCGACTACGTCTACCGCGACCTCTACCAGTCGAACATCAGCGCCATCATCGCCCGCGCCAACGAGCTCTTCTTCGCCTCGCGCCAGCGGCTCGATCTGCTCACCGTCATCCAGTGCAATCCCAAGCCGGAGCACCAGGCCTTCCGCGACGTGGTCAACGGCTTCTACGGCGAATACCTCGAATACACCCCCGGCGTGCGGGATGCCATCACCCTGTTCTGCAACAGTTCCGGCGCCACCGTCTGCGGCGGGCTGGACGTCCCGCCGGAGGCCTTCGGCCGCTCGAGCGTCATCATCCACAAGAGCCACAAGCTGGAGCAGGTGCATCTGCCCGAATTCGCCACCGACGATTTCGGCGGCCTGCCGGTCTGCCGGCTGCGTTTCGGCACCGAACCCCGGCTGTTCTTCTTCAACCTGCCCGTCTTCCACGAACTCGATCCCCGCACCACCCGGGTACCGCTGAAAATCCACGCCATCTTCCGGCCCACCCCGCAGGGTGCCTGGGTGCGCATGGCCGGTGACGAGCTGGTCGGCGGCGTCACCGGCCACTGAACGACGCCGGTTTCTTTCGCCGGCGAAATGGGGTATAAAACGGATTCGGCGACGTCACCGGCGCGCCAGATCCCTGTGAGAGGAACCCTGCCATGAGCGACAAACCCTGGGCCGGGCGTTTCACCCAGCCGACCGATCAGTTCGTCGAGGAGTTCACCGCCTCCATCGGCTTCGACCAGCGTCTCTACCGCTACGACATCCGAGGCTCCATCGCCCACGCCCGGATGCTGGCCCGACAGGGCATCATCGGCCAGGACGAGGCCGAGCGCATCGTCTTCGGCCTGAACGAAATTCTCGAGGAGATCGAGGCGGGCAAGGTCAGCTTCTCGGTCAGCCTCGAGGACATTCACATGAACATCGAAAAGCGGCTGATCGACAAGATCGGCCCGGTCGGCGGCAAGCTGCACACCGCCCGCTCGCGCAACGACCAGGTCGCCCTCGACATCCGCCTCTACCTGCGCGACGAGATCGACACCGTCTGCGGCTTTCTCGAAAAACTGCAGACCGCCCTGGTCGATCAGGCCGAGGCCAACCTCGATGTCATCATGCCGGGCTACACCCATCTGCAGACCGCCCAGCCGGTGCTCTTCGCCCACCACATGCTGGCCTACTTCGAGATGTTCGACCGCGACCGGGACCGGCTGCGGGAGATCCGCCACCGCCTCAACCGGCTGCCGCTGGGCGCCGGCGCCCTGGCCGGCACCACCTTCCCGATCGACCGGGAATGGGTGGCCGAACAGCTCGGGTTCGACGGTGTCACCCGCAACAGCCTCGACACCGTCTCCGACCGCGATTTCGCCATCGAGTTCTGCGCCGCCGGCAGCATCCTGATGATGCACCTGTCGCGGCTGGCCGAAGAGCTGATCCTCTGGTCGAGCGCCGACTTCGATTTCGTCGAGCTGTCCGACGCCTTCTGCACCGGCAGCTCGATCATGCCGCAGAAGAAGAACCCGGACGTACCCGAACTGGTGCGCGGCAAGACCGGCCGGGTCTACGGCAACCTGGTCAGCCTGCTGACCCTGATGAAGTCGCTGCCGCTGGCCTACAACAAGGACATGCAGGAGGACAAGGAGCCGCTGTTCGACACCCTCGACACGGTCAAGGGCTCGCTGAAGATCTTCGCCGACATGATCGCCGACATGAAAGTCAAGACCGACCGGATGCGCCAGGCGGCGGGCCGCGGCTTCTCCACTGCCACCGACGTCGCCGACTACTGTGTGCGCAAGGGCCTGCCCTTCCGCCAGGCGCACGAGGTGGTGGGCAGGACGGTGCGCTACTGCATCGAACAAGGCAAGGACATCCCCGAACTCAGCCTCGAGGAGTTCCGCCAGTTCAGCGAGCTGATCGACGAGGACATCTACGACTACGTCACTCTCGAGGCCTCGGTCAACGCCCGCCGGGCCACCGGCGGCACGGCACGGGAAGCGGTCTGCCGCGAAATCGCCCGCGCCCGGCAGCAGCTGGCCGGATGACGATGCGCTGGCCGGCTCTCCTCGCCCTGCTGCTGCTGACCGCCTGCGGCCACAAGGGACCGGTGCGCCCCCTCGAACAGCCGCAGCCGGACAGCGTCCGCCGGCTGGCCGTCGGGCAGCTCGGTGACGGCCTGCTGCTGTCCTGGCTGCCGCCGGCGGCCAACCGGGACGGCAGTCCCCTCTCCCCGCTGCAACACTACGCCATCTACCGCCAGCAGTTCGATCCGGCGGACGACTGCCCCGACTGCCGTCCTCCCCGCAAGCCGATCGCCCGCATCCGGCCGGAACAGGCGACCTCTCCGGACGGCCGGCTCCATTTCTTCGACGACCAGGGACTACAACCGGGCCTTGGCTACCGCTACCGGGTGATCGCCGTCAGCCGCTCCGGACAACCGGGCCGTCCGGCAAGAGCCGAGCGGATCTTTCTCGCGCCGCCGCCGGCTCCCGACCGGCTGCGGGGCGAAAGCCTCTCCCGGCTCAACCGCCTGTCGTGGCAGCCGCCGGCGACGGCGGAAGGCAAACTGCTCGGCTACCTGATCTACCGGGGCGAGGGGAAACGGCCCGCCGGCTTCACACCGCTGAACGGCAAGCCGCTGTCGCAGCCCCGCTACGACGATTTCGCCCTGACACCGGGGGTCCGCTACGACTACCGGGTGCGGGCCCTCTACCGGCTGCAGGGGCAGGAGGTCATCTCCGGCGCCAGCAATCCCGTCAGCCTGACCGCCCGTCCCTGAGCAGCTTTACTTTGCCCGGCCGGTGTGATACCAAAAAGTTTTCCGGCCCGCCGCCCGGCGGGCCGTTTCGGGGAGACTTTATCAGCCGTAACCGTTGAGGAGGAGGAGAGAACATCATGGCCCACTTTTCCGGATCGATGGTCGCCATCATCACCCCGTTCAGGAAGGATGGCACGTTCGACGAAGAACGCTACCGGGAACTGATCGAATTCCAGATCGAAAACGGCACCGACGTCATCGTCCCCTGCGGCACCACCGGGGAATCGGCGACGCTCGACTTCGAGGAACACGACTACGTCATCAAGACCTGTATCGACCAGGTCAACAAGCGGATTCCGGTCATCGCCGGCACCGGCGCCAACAACACCGCCGAGGCGATCCATCTGTCGCGAAACGCGAAAAAGAACGGCGCCGACGGCCTGCTGCTGGTCTGTCCCTACTACAACAAGCCGTCACAGGAGGGCATCTACCGGCACTACCGCAGGATCGCCGAGGAGGTCGCCCTGCCCCAGGTGCTCTACAACGTGCCCGGCCGCACCGGGGTCAACATCAGCACCGAGACCACCGTCCGCCTGGCCGAGCTGGACAACATCGTCGCCATCAAGGAAGCCTCCGGCGACCTGACCCAGATCAGCGAAATCATCGCCCGCGCCGGCGACCGGATCGACGTCATCTCCGGCGACGATTTTCTCACCTTCCCGATGATGGCCTGCGGCGCCGTCGGTGTCATCTCGGTCACCGCCAACATCGCGCCGGACCGGGTCAAGAAGATGGTTGCCGCCGCGGCCGCAGGGGACTACGCCACCGCCCGCAGCCTGCACCTGCAGCTGCTCGAACTGCACAAGGCGATGTTCATCGAGAGCAATCCGGTGCCGGTGAAGACCTCGGCCAGCCTGATGGGCAAATGCGGCAGCACCGTCCGTCTGCCCCTGTCTCCCATGGCACCGGCCAACCTGGAGAAACTGCGGGCGGTACTGAAGAAGTACGAACTGATTTAAAAACCCAAACCCACCACGAAGGGCAAAAACAATTCTCGCGCAGAGACGCTGAGCCGCTGAGAAGAGCAAAAAGATATATTTTATGGGAAAACCCAAATCCCCAAAGAGTTTCTCTCTGCGTCTCGAGTGAGTGCAAGCGAATGGGCGCGAGACAGATCCCAAAGGTTTATCCATGACCAGAATTGCCGTTACCGGAGCCGCCGGTCGCATGGGCGGCCGCATCATCACCCTGGCCACCGAAAGCGGGACACTGCAGGTCACCGGCGCCGTCGAGGTGGCCGGACATCCGAAGCTCGGACAGGACGCCGGCCTGGTCGCCGGTTGCGGCGAGCTCGGCGTGACCATCACCGACTCGCTGGAGCAGGCCCTGCAGGACGCCGATCTGCTGATCGACTTCACCTTTCCCCAGGTGACCCTGGCCAACGCCGAGGTCTGCGCCCGGCTCGGCAAGGGGATGGTGATCGGCTCGACCGGCTTCAAGCCGGAGGAGCGGGACCGGCTGCGGAGCCTCACCGCCGGCATCCCGGTGGTCTTCGCCCCCAACATGAGCGTCGGGGTCAACGTCTGCTTCAAGATTCTCAGGGACATCGCCCGGACCCTGGGCGAGGGTTTCGACGTCGAGATCGTCGAGCTGCATCACAACAAAAAGAAGGACGCCCCTTCCGGCACCGCCGTCCGCATGGGCGAGATCGTCGCCGAGGCCCTGGGCCGCGACTACGACCAGGTCGCCAACTACCACCGCGAGGGAATGTGCGGCGAACGCACCCCCGAGGAGATCGGCATGCAGACCGTGCGCGGCGGCGACATCGTCGGCGAACACACCGTCTACTTCATCGGCATGGGCGAGCGCATCGAGCTGACCCACCGCGCCATGAGCCGCGACATGTTCGCCCGCGGCGCCGTCCGCGCCGCCGCCTGGCTGGGCGACAAGCCGGCCGGGATGTACGACATGCAGGCGGTGCTGGGGCTGGA
>CAYTVY010000065.1:0-1231 GCA_964441925.1 uncultured Geothermobacter sp. | reverse complement strand
ATGGCCAGAATCAACGATAACTACTTGAAACTCCAGGCCGGCTACCTCTTTCCCGAGATCAGCCGCCGGGTTTCCGAATTCACCGCTGCCAACCCCAACGTCCAGGTCATCCGCCTCGGTATCGGCGACGTCACAAAACCGCTGGTGCCGGCCGTGGTCAAGGCGTTCCACGAAGGGGTCGACGAGATGGCCCGGCCCGAAACCTTTCACGGCTACGGCCCGGAGCAGGGCTACGACTGGCTGGCAGAGGTGATCATCGACCGGGCCTACAAGCCACTCGGTGTCGAGCTGAAGACGTCCGAGGTCTTCATCTCCGACGGTTCCAAGTGCGACAGCGCCAACATCCTCGACATCTTCGATCTTTCCAACAGGGTCGCCATCGGCGATCCGGTCTACCCCGTCTACAACGACACCAACGTCATGGCCGGCCGCAGCGGGGAGGCGGACGAGAAGGGCTACTACGAAGGGATCGTCTACCTGCCCTGCACCGAAGAGAACGGTTTTCTGCCGCAGTTCCCCGAAGAGAAGGTCGACATCGTCTACCTCTGTTTTCCCAACAACCCGACCGGCGCCGTGGCGACCCGGGAGCAGCTCAAGGGCTGGGTCGACTACGCCCTGGCCAACGACGTGGTGCTGCTGTTCGACGCCGCCTACGAGGCCTTCATCACCGAACCGGACATCCCGCACTCGATCTACGAGATCGAAGGCGCGAAGCGGTGCGCCATCGAGTTCCGCTCCTTCTCCAAGACCGCCGGTTTCACCGGGGTGCGCTGCGGCCTGACCGTGGTGCCAGAGGAGCTGACCGGCATCACCGCCGGCGGCGAGCGCTACAGTCTCAACAAGCTCTGGAACCGCCGGCAGTGCACCAAGTTCAACGGCGTCTCCTACCCGGTGCAGAAGGCTGCCGCCGCCGTCTATTCCGACGAGGGCTGGGCCCAGGTGCAGGAGGTCATCGCCTACTACATGGAGAACGCCCGCATCATCCGCGAGGGACTGACCGCCGCCGGCATCCAGTGCTTCGGCGGGGTCAATGCCCCCTACATCTGGCTGAAGACGCCGCAGGGCATGAGCAGCTGGGACTTCTTCGACAAGCTGCTGCACGAGTGCCATGTGGTCGGCACTCCGGGCAGCGGCTTCGGCCCCTCCGGCGAGGGCTACTTCCGCCTGAGCGCCTTCGGCGAACGGGAGAACGTCGAGTCCGCCGTCAGCCGCATCCGCGAGAAGTGGGGAA
>CAYTVY010000064.1:6858-14302 GCA_964441925.1 uncultured Geothermobacter sp. | reverse complement strand
AGTTTACCCCGGAACAACATTTTTTCGCTGCCGGCGGCGAAAAAGGTCTGGAATCGCCTTTCAGAACTCGGCGTGCCCCGGTGTCCGGGGAAAAGGAATGACGTCGCGGATGTTCTCCATGCCGGTGACGTACATCAGCAGCCGCTCGAAACCGAGGCCGAAACCGGCATGAGGGCAACTGCCCCAGCGACGGATGTCACGGTACCACCACAGGGGCGCCGGATCCATGCCGAGCTCGGCCATGCGGGCATCGAGCCGCTCCAGCCGTTCTTCGCGCTGGGAGCCACCGATGATCTCACCGACGCGCGGCACCAGCAGGTCCATGGCGGCGACGGTACGGCCGTCGTCGTTCTGGCGCATGTAGAAGGCCTTGATCTCCTTGGGATAGTCGGTGACGAAAACCGGACCGCCGAACACCTGCTCGGTCAGGTAGCGCTCGTGCTCCGACTGCAGGTCGGCCCCCCACTTGACCGGAAAAGTGAAGTCTCGACCGCTTTTCTCCAGCAGCTCAATCGCCTGGCTGTAGGTTATCCGGGCGAATTCCGCCTTGGCCAGGGCCTGCAGCCGGTCGATCAGTCCCTTTTCGATCCGCTGGTCGAAAAAATCGAGATCATCGGCGCACTCCTCCAGCACGGCCCGCACCATGCCGCGCAGGAACTCCTCGGCCAGATCGCAGTCGGCCGCCAGGTCGCAGAAGGCCATCTCCGGCTCGATCATCCAGAATTCGGCGGCATGCCGGCTGGTGTTGGAATTCTCCGCCCGGAAAGTCGGCCCGAAAGTGTAGACATCGGTGAAGGCGGTGGCGAACAGCTCGGCTTCCAACTGCCCGGACACGGTCAGGCCGGTTTTCTGTCCGAAGAAATCACGGGCGAAATCGGCACGCCCATCCGCACGCGGCGGATTGTCGGCATCAAGCGTGGTGACCCGGAACAGTTCACCGGCTCCCTCGCAGTCGCTGGCGGTGATGATCGGCGTCTGCACATAGAGAAAGCCACGTTCCTGGAAGAAACGGTGCACGGCATAACTGAGGCGGCTGCGCACCCGGAAAACGGCGCCGAAACTGTTGGTGCGCGGCCGCAGGTGGGCGATGGAGCGCAGAAATTCGAAACTGTGCCGTTTTTTCTGCAGCGGATAGTCGGAACCGGCCTCGCCGAGCAGCTCGATCGTCGCGGCCTTCAGCTCCATTGCCTGACCACTGGCGGGAGATGCCACCAGGTCACCACGGGCGACGATGCAGGCGCCGGTCGACAGTCTTTCCAGCACGCCGGCCAAAGGTCCGTCACTGTCGGCGACCACCTGCAGGCTGGCAAAACAGCTGCCGTCGTTCACCGCCAGAAAACTGACCTGTTTGCCGCGGCGAACGGTACGGACCCAACCCCGGACGGTCACATCGGTTTCAGGTTGCGCCGCCTGCAGCAGTCCGGCGATCCGGCGACGCGGTGTCATCGGCTGAACCATCGTGTCTCCTGTCTCCTTCCGCAAAATTTCTTCTCCGCCCGACGGCCGATTGGGTCGGCCCTGTTTGACAAGCGGGGGGCCTCGGCTAGATTTGAAGAAAGATCTTTTTCCACCCGCCACTGCAAAGTATGCCATGAGGAGGCGCCATGACCAAGACAATCAGGGATGTCATCAGCAGCAAGGGGCACAGGGTTCTCGACATCACGTCCGATGCAACCGTCTACCAGGCACTGGAAAAAATGGCGGAGTACAACGTCGGCGCTCTGGTGGTCAGGGAGGAAAAGGAGGTTGTCGGCATCATCTCGGAACGGGACTACGCCCGCAAGGTGATTCTGCGGGGACTCTCCTCGCTGAACACGCCGGTGGAGAAGATCATGACCACCGAGGTCTGCTACATCACGCCGGACAAGACGGTCGAGGAAGGCCTGGCGCTGATGACCGACAAACACTGCCGGCACCTGCCGGTACTGGAAAGAGGCGAGATGATCGGTCTGGTTTCGATCGGCGACCTGGTCAAGGCGCAGGTGGCCGAAAAGGAGTTCATCATCGCTCAGCTCGAAAACTACATCCGCAGCGGCTGACGGACCACGACCGGCAGACCGCCTTGCCAGGATCTCCCCGCCGGGGACCGGCCGGACACGGCAGGTCCCCGGTTTCCGTTCCGGCGGCTAGCAGTGTTCCTTCGTCTTGTGGAAGACGATCTCCGGCCACTGCTCCTGCACATAGCCGAGCCGCCACTCGCTCGACGCCAGGTAGGTCAGGTTCCCCTCGGCGTCACGCGCCAGGTTGGCCTGGTTCTTCCTGACGAACTCGTCCAGTCTCTTCCGGTCGTCGCAGTCGACCCAGCGGGCGGCGGCAAAGTCGATTCCCTCGTAGACGGCCTCCACACCGTATTCGTTCTTCAGCCGTTCCATGGTGACATCGAACTGCAGCACGCCGACGGCGCCGAGGATCCAGTCGGCGCCGAGCAGCGGCCGGAAGACCTGCACCGCGCCCTCCTCGGCGAGCTGGGTCAACCCCTTGTCGAGCTGCTTGACCTTGAGGGGATTCTTCAGCCGCACCCGCCGGAAATGCTCCGGAGCGAAGCTGGGGATGCCGGTGAACCTGAGCGGTTCCCTGCTGGTGAAGGTGTCGCCGATCTTGATGGTGCCGTGGTTGTGCAGTCCGATGATGTCGCCGGGATACGCCTCCTCGACATGGGAGCGGTCCTGGGCCATGAAGATGATGGCGTTGTTCAGGCCGATTTCCTTGCCGATGCGGTGATGCCGCACCTTCATGCCACGCTGGAAACGACCGGAACAGATGCGCAGAAAGGCGATCCGGTCACGGTGCGCCGGGTCCATGTTCGCCTGGATCTTGAAGACGAAGCCGGAGAACTGCTCCTCGTCCGGCCTGACCTCGCGGGTCTCGGTCATCCGCGGTCCGGGAGGTGGCGCCAGTTCGACGAAGGCGTCGAGCAGCTCGCGCACCCCGAAGTTGTTGATGGCGCTGCCGAAAAAGACCGGGGTCTGGTGTGCCTTGAGAAAATCGTCGAGGTTGAAGGGGTTGGCCGCGCCCTCGAGCAGCTCGATGTCCTCGCGCAGCTCGTCCGCCTGGCTGCCGAGCAACTCCTCGAGCCGCGGGTCGTCGAGGCTGTCGATGGTCAGGACGTCCTGGTCGCGGGTTTCCTGCCCCGGGGTGAAGAGGTTGAGCTGCCGGCGGTAGAGGTTGTAGACCCCCCTGAAACGCTTGCCCATGCCGATCGGCCAGGCCAGCGGCGCGCACTCGATCTGCAGCTTCTCTTCGATGTCCGCCAGCAGGTCGAGGGGGCTCATGCCCTCGCGGTCGAGCTTGTTGATGAAGGTGATCACCGGGGTGTTGCGCATCCGGCAGATCGCCATCAGCTTTTCGGTCTGGGTCTCGACCCCCTTGGCCGAGTCGATCACCATCAGGGCCGAATCGACGGCGGTCAGCACCCGGTAGGTATCCTCGGAAAAGTCCTGGTGCCCCGGCGTATCGAGCAGGTTGACCTCGTAGTCGCGGTAGTTGAACTTCATCACCGAGGTGGTGACCGAAATGCCGCGTTCCTGCTCCATCTTCATCCAGTCGCTGGTGGCATGCCGGGCCGCCTTGCGGGCCTTGACCGCTCCGGCCAGGTTGATGGCGCCACCGAACAGCAGCAGCTTCTCGGTCAGGGTGGTCTTGCCGGCGTCGGGATGACTGATGATGCCGAAGGTCCGGCGTCGGGCGATTTCGTTCCGCAGTTTCTGACTCACCTTGTGCTCCTCGCAAACGAAAAAAACGGGCCGTCCGGCCCGAAACCGCTGGATAGTAACGCAGCCGGGTCGCCGGGGTCAATCTTCATCAGCTTCGCCGGCCGGCAGCAGGACAGTCACCAGGGTTCCCTTGCCCTTTTCGCTTGTGATCCGGATCTCACCGCCGTGGGCATCGACGATCATCTGCGCCACACTCATCCCCAGACCGACACCGGCAACGGCCGTGGTCGAACTGTCGGCCCGGTAGAAACGCTCGAAGACATGGTTCTGCTCCTCGGGGGTCATGCCGATGCCCTGATCCTCGATTTCGAGCCGCAGCCGGTCCCCCTCCACCCGCACCCGGACCCAGATATTCCCACCGTTGGGCGAATACTTGACGGCATTGCTCAGCAGGTTCCCCAGCAGCTGTTCAAAGCGGACCCGGTCGACCGGCCAGACCAGGGGGCGGGACGCAAGCTGAAGATGCAGGCGATGCCCTTCGTCGCGGGGGAAGGTGGTGGCAATCCGTTCGAGAATCACGGCCACATCGAGCCGGGACCGATGCAGCACCAGGGGGTGACCGGCCTCCCGGCGACTGATGTCGAGCAGATCGTCGACCATCCGGGCCAGTGACTCGGCCTTCTGGTGAATGTAGCCGATGAACTCCCGGCTCTGCTCCGGCGAGAAGTCCTCCAGCGGCCGGGAGGCTAGCAGTTCCGAATACCCCATGATCGTGGTAATGGGCGTGTGCAGCTCGTGCGCCGCCATGGCGAGAAATTCGCTCTTCATCCGCTCGACCTCACGCTCGCGCGAGACATCCTGCACCAGAATGATATGGCCGTTCGTCTCTCCCTGCCGGTTGCGCAGGGGCGAACAGCGGGCCTGGTAGATGCGGTCGCCCCCCTGACCCTGGGGGGCGGGACGGGGAAAATCGAACTGCCCGCTGCCGCCGCGCTGATCCAGACAGTCGAGCAGCGGCGACAACAGCCGGGTATCGGGCAGAATTTCCTCCAGTTTCCGCCCCAGAGACGAGCCGGCACAAAGGGAGAAAATTTTTTCCGCCGGCCGGTTCATGTGCACCAGCCGGCGCTCGTCGTCGACCACCAGCAGGCCGTCGGCCACCGAGCTGAGGATACCGTCGATCTTCTCCCGTTCCGCCTCGGTTTCGGCCAACGCCTGCCGGAGCGCCGCCTGCGCCCGCGTCTTCTCCGCCACTTCCTCGGCCAGCTTCTGGTTGGCGAGCAGCAATTGACCGGTCCGCTCCTGGACCCGCGATTCGAGAACCTGATGGCTGCGTTTCAGCTCGTCTTCGGCCTTCTGCCGGTCAAGCCAGAAACGCCGCGCCCGCACCAGCAGGGCGAGAATGACCAGGAAAAGACTGCTGCCGAGACCGAAAAGGATCACCACCGAATGCCGGGTCAGGCGACTGAGCCGCTGCTGACTCTCGGTGATGTCGTAGTAGACTTCAATGGCCCCGGCGAAACCGCGTGGCGTCATCACCGGCACGTAGGTCTCGACCACATCCTGGTCGATATGCTGGCCGTCGGCGGTGTAGTGATCCTTGCGTATCACCTTGGAAAAGATGTGCCCGCGGGCGACCTTCTGCAGAAAATACGGGCGCTGGTTCACCTGGCCGACCTCTTCCGGCAGGGTGGAATAGACGATCTTTCCCGCCGGCGAGAAGATCCGCAACTTGACCAGCTTCGGGTCCTGGACCGCCAGTTCGATTTGTCGCATGACCTCGGGGTTCATCAGGCCGGTCCCGAACCGGCTGTCTTCTCCCAGGTGAAAGGAACGCACCAGAAAGGAAACCAGCCGGGCCGCCTCCTCTTCCGTCTCCCGCGTCAGCAGATCGCGATAGGAAGGATGGATGTAAACGAGCTGGTAGAGAGGCAACACGGTGACCAGCAGCAAAGAGATGATCAACATGTTGCGCAGAAAGGCGATCCTGAGCATCGATGCGTCCCCAATGAACGAGAATGACGGAAAAAAAGTTCCCTCACCGGCGCCCGGAAACCGCCTGCGGACTCCGGCAGGATCCCCGCCGATTCAGCACTCAGTTTGTCACAAGCTTTGCAATTAGGCAATTTGTGGCATACTCCTGAATCAGTGAGTCATGCCGGCGGACAATCCGGGTTCGGCAAGTCTCAGACTGCCGAGGCAATAAGCCAGGGAAGGAGAACAACCGTGCGACGCGCGAGCGGCCTGCTGCTGCACCTGACATCCCTGCCGGGACGGTTCGGCATCGGCGACCTCGGCATCGAGGCCCGGCGGTTCGTCGACTTCCTCGCCGCAGCCGGCCAGCGCTGGTGGCAACTGCTGCCGATCAATCCGACCGGTTACGGCGATTCCCCCTACAGTGCTTTCTCGGCCTTTGCCGGCAATCCCCTGCTCATCTCTCCCGACGAACTGGCCCTGGCCGGCGACCTGGCCGGCGACGAGCTGACCAACTGGCGGCTGGCCCCGTCGCAAACCGACTACGGTCATGCCTGGCGCTGCCGGCGGCAGTTACTGCCCCGGGCGGCAAAGCGCTTCTTCAGCCGGGCGCAACCCCCGCGCCAAGAGGCATTCGATGCCTTCTGCGCCGAACAGGCTTTCTGGCTCAACGACTACGCCCTGTTTCAGGCTCTGCGCGAACATTTCGGCAACCGTCCCTGGACATCCTGGCCGGAACCGATACGCGACCGGCAGCAGGAAGCCCTGCGCGAATGGGGAGAACGACTGGCCGGACGCATCCTGGAACTGAAATACGAGCAGTTCGTCTTCTTCGAACAGTGGCAAGGACTGAAGGTGCATGCCGCCCGACAGGGTATCGGCCTGTTCGGCGACATGCCCATCTTCGTCGCCCTCGATTCGGCCGACGTCTGGTGCAACCGCCAACTGTTCCGCCTGGATGAGCAGGGACAGCCGACCGTCGTCGCCGGCGTGCCGCCCGACTATTTCAGCGCCCGGGGACAACGCTGGGGCAATCCCCTCTACGACTGGCCGGCGCATCAGGCCCAGGATTTCTCCTGGTGGAAGGCCCGTCTGCGCTGGAACCTGCAACTGTTCGAGTTGCTGCGCATCGATCATTTCCGCGGTTTTGCCGCCTGCTGGGTCATCCCGGCCGACTGCGAGGATGCCACCGGCGGCGCCTGGGAGCAGGTCCCCGGCGACCGGCTTTTTCACTCACTGAGCGACGAACTGGGCGTTCTGCCCCTGGTCGCCGAGGACCTGGGCATCATCACCGACGAGGTGACGGCACTGAAAGAACGCTGGGGCTGGCCGGGGATGAAAGTTCTGCAGTTCGCCTTCGACTCCGGTCCCGACAACCCCTACCTGCCGCACAACCACTGCGAGGACTGCGTGGTCTACACCGGTACCCACGACAACGACACCACTCTCGGCTGGTGGCGCACCCTGACTCCGGAAGTGAAAGAACGGGTCCGTTCCTACCTGATGCGTTCCTGTCGCGACATGCCGCGCGAGCTGGTCCGCGAGGCGATGGCGAGCGTCGCCCGGCTCTGCATCCTGCCGGTACAGGACATCCTGGCCCTGCCGTCGACGGCACGCATGAACCGTCCCGGCGCGGCAAACGGCAACTGGACCTGGCGCCTGCCGAAGGACGCCCTGAGCACCGAACTGGCGGCCGAACTGCGCCAGCTGACAGAACGCTACGGCCGGCGGAACTGACCCCTTGCCATCTGCAACCAACCGGTCGCCCCGCTCATGCGGCACCAAACAGCGAGGGCGCCTGCCGACGGCGACAAGAC
>CAYTVY010000064.1:0-6758 GCA_964441925.1 uncultured Geothermobacter sp. | reverse complement strand
TCGCCCCGCTCATGCGGCACCAAACAGCGAGGGCGCCTGCCGACGGCGACAAGACCTTGTCTGGACCGACCCACCGTGGTAGAGTTGGACCTGTTTAACCCGACCCAAACACAAACCTGGTCACACCAGAAATCCAGACTGGAGGCACACCGTGAAGAAGCTTCTCCCTTTCCTTCTTGCCGGCACTCTCACCCTCGTACTCGTTGCCGGTTGCAAAAATGAAACACCTGCTCCCCAGCAAAACGAAAAGACGACGGCCGAAAAGACGACGGCCGAAAAAACCCCGGCCCAATCCGAAAACAAACCGCAGCAGCAGGCCGGCTGGACGGGCAAGGTGGTGGAAACCATGGACGCCGGCGGCTACACCTACGTCCAGGTCGACACCGGCAGTGAGAAGATCTGGGCCGCGGCCCCCAAGTTCACCGTCAAGGTCGGCGACCCCGTGGTCGTTCCGCAGGGCATGGCGATGAAGAACTACCACAGCAAGACCCTCGACCGTGATTTTCCGGTCGTCTACTTCGTCGACGGTGTCATGGTCGGCGGGACCGAACAGGTCGCCGCCAAGCCGCAGGATCAGATGCCGAAAGACCATCCCAAAGTCACCGCCTCGACACCGGCCGATATCGACCTGAGCGACGTCAAACCGGTCGAAGGCGGTCAGACCATCGAACAGCTCTACAAACAGACCGATGAGCTGGCCGGCAAGAAAGTGACCCTGCGCGGCAAGGTGGTCAAGTACAACGAAAACATCATGGGCAAGAACTGGATTCATATCCAGGACGGCACCGGTGCCGAGGGCACCAACGACCTGACCGTCACCACCACAGCCACCGCCAAGGTCGGTGATACCGTCGTCGTCAGCGGCGTGCTGGTCGCCGACAAGGACTTCGGCTACGGCTACAAATACGCACTGATCATCGAGGACGCCGAAGTCAAGGTCGAATAGCGGCATCCCGACCGGATTTTCCGCCCCCCGGCTCCAGCCGGGGGGCTTTTTCCGTCCCCGCCGAAGCCGGCACGGACAAGGATCCTTCCCTCCCGGTGCCCATCCGCCACAGTTGGTCAGCCGGGCCGGTCCCGACCTCCTGCCCCGCACATCCCCCCGGAGGACGTTTCACGTCAGCCAACGGCAGTGATTGACAATTTCGCCTTTCGTTTATTAGTATGGGCTGAATCAGTAGGCTCATTGCCGGCGAACGACACAAGTCACCAACCTGCCTGCAGTTCCCGAAAATCACCGGCAAACCTGAAGGGCGCCCCGAGAGAGGCGGAGAGCAGCCGGACCGGGCACGACACGCTTCATCAGGCACAGCCTCACTGATTCAGGCATGATCTGTTTTTCCGGGCTGAATCCGGGCCACACCCGGAAAGAGACGGAGGGGGGCCCGTTCCACCGACACGTCCATCCTCGACCAGTACGCAGTAGGATCACGGTCACCTCCTCTTCCAGTTGCCGGCAAAAGGCTCCTGGCGGTTTATCCGCCCGCGCCCGGGTTCTGTTGGGGGAGGGTTGCAGATGCCAGTTGGAAATCGCATCCACCGGATCGGCCTGAAAATCACCTGTCTTGGATGGCTCGTTCTTTGCTCTTCTTTCGCGCCGCCGGCTTCGGCCATCGACAACGTCAGCGAACTGAACCTCGAAGATCTGCTGCAGGTCGAAGTGACCACGGCAGCGCGCCAGCCGGAGGGACTGTACGACACCGCCGCCGCGGTTTTCGTCATCACCCAGGAGGATATCCGCCGCTCCGGAGCCACCAGCCTGCCCGAACTGCTGCGCATGGTGCCGGGACTGCAGGTCGCCCGCATCAACAACAGTGTCTGGGCCATCACCGCCCGCGGCCTGAACAGCCGCTTCGCCAACGAACTGCTGGTGCTGCAGGACGGCCGCACCCTCTACAACCATCTCTTCTCCGGCGTCTACTGGAACGCCCAGGACACCATTCTGGCCGACATCGACCGCATCGAGGTCATTCGCGGCGCCGGCGCCGCCCTGTGGGGAGCCAATGCCGTCAACGGCGTGATCAACATCATCACCAGACCGGCCGCTGAAACCCAGGGAAGCCTGCAGACCCTGACGGTCGGCAACGAAGAACGCTTCATCGCCGAGGCCCGCCAGGGAGCCAAACTGGGGGAAGGCCGCTACCTGCGGCTGTACGCCAAGGCCTTCGAGCGCGACAGCGGCAGCCTGCCGCAGGGCGTGGACGACTCGGACGACTGGCGGGTACAACGGGCCGGGTTCCGTCTCGACCAGGAGCTGCAAGGCAACGACAGCCTGACCGTCCTGGGAGACCTCTATCGGGGCGAAGCGGGCGAAACGTTCAAGGTCGGCACCACCGCCCCCCCCTACAGGGCCGACTTGACGGACGACACCACGATCAGCGGCGGCAATCTGCTGGCGCGCTGGCAACGAACCTATTCGGCCGATTCCGACCTTCGGCTGCAGATCTTTTACGACCTCGCCCGCAACAGCGACCTCGGCGCCGGGCAGACACGGCAGACCTACGATGTCGATTTTCAGCATCGTTTCCGTCCCGCCCCCGGACAGAAAATCGTCTGGGGGCTCGGCTACCGCCGCTATCACGACCGAACCAAGAAGGGGGCCATCATCTCCTTCGACCCGGACAGGGAAAACCTCGACCTGTGGACCGCCTTTCTCAACGACCGCATCACCCTCGTCCGGGACGAACTGGCCCTGATCGTCGGCAGCCAGGTCGAGCGCAATGATTACACCGGGTTCGAATGGCAGCCGACCCTGCGACTGCTCTGGACACCACGCCCCTATTTCAGTTTCTGGGCCAGCGCCAACCGCTCGGTACGCACACCGAGCCGGGCGGAAAACGCCATCGATCTGCGCCGGCAGATCGTCCCCGTCACCTCCCTGCCATCCCCCCTGAACGGACTCGGCGGCCCGGCCATCGCCCAGTATGCCCTGATCGGCAACCCCGATTTCGCTGCCGAAACCGTCTGGAGCTACGAGATCGGCGGGCGCTGTCAGCCCCGTCCCGATCTCTACCTGGAACTGGTTCTCTTTCACGCCGTCTACGACGGCCTGCGCAATGCCGACCTCGCCGCTCCTGTCAACGAGGGGGACCGCTGGCTGCTGCCGCTGGTCGGCAACAACCGGCTGGACGCCAAGACCTGGGGGAGCGAAGTGTCCGTCGACTGGGTTGTCCGCCCCTGGTGGAAGCTGCAGGGTGCCTACACCTACCTCAACGTGCTGCTCGAGCTCGATCCTGACGCGACCTACACCGGATTCCGCGACGGTGCCGACAACAATCCGCACCACCAGTTCTCCCTCAGATCGAAAATGGACCTGGGGAACAGCTGGGAATGGGATCTCTGGCTGCGGCTGGTCGACAACCTGCCGGCCAGCGGCATCGGCGGATACGGCGCCCTGGACACCCGACTGGCATGGGAGCCGAAACCCGGCTGGCGTTTCGAGCTGGTCGGCCAGAATCTTCTCGATCCGCACCACCCCGAGTACGAGTCCGACGCCCTCAACGCGTCGGTGGTCGAAGTCGACCGCAGTTTCATGGTGCGGATCACTCGAAGGTTCTAGGGCAGACCGGGAGCATCCATGTTCGTCCGCTACCGTACAGGATGGCTGCTGTTGCTGACCCTGACACTGGGCCTCTTCCCGGGGGGAAGTGCCCATGCCGGTTTCAGCGAAAACGAGATCAAGGCCGCCTTCCTGTTCAATTTCGCCCATTTCACCCAGTGGCCAGGAGACAGGGCACCGGCAGCCCGCGGCGAGCTGGTGATCGGCATCATGGGAAAGAACCCCTTCGGCCCGGCCCTCAGGCTCTTTCGCGACAAGACGCTCGGCGGCATTCCGGTGCACATCCGCAAGGTTTCAACCCCGGAAGAGGCCAGACGCTGCCATATCCTCTACCTGAGCCCCTCGCTGAGGCACCGGGTCAGAGCACTCATCAAGCGGTTGGACGGCAGTCCGGTATTGACCGTCAGCGACATGCAGGGTTTTCTCGAACGGGGCGGTTGCATCGAACTGATCAAAATCGAACAGCATATCCGCTTCGCCGTCAATCTGGTCCGCTGCCGTGCAGCGGGGCTGACCCTGAGCTCGCGCCTGCTCGAACTCGCACGCTACGTCATCATGCCCAAGGAAGACCGTCATGACTGAAACCCAACGTGGCCGGTTCCGCAGAAAGCTGATCACGGTCATCATGCTGACCAGCGTACTGACCCTGACCCTGACCATCGCCACCACCACCATCAGGGAACTGGCGGACAAGAGGGCCTCCATGATCGGCAAGATCAAGCTGCTGGCCGAGATCCTGGCAAGCAACAGTCGCGCTCCGCTGACCTTCGAGGACGACACCGCCGCCCGGGAAAACCTGGCGCCGCTGGCAGTCGAACCGCTGATCCTCGGCGGGGCCATCTACGACCGTGACGGCCAGCTCTTTGCCCGTTTCATCTCGGCGGAACATCCCAAAAGCGCCATCGACCTCCATCTCGACCGGAATCTCCGTGAACGTCCCGGCCACTTTCAGCAGATCGACTCGGAGCTGCGTTTCTATCAGCCGGTCATGCTCGACAACGAGCGCATCGGCACCGTTCTGCTCAAGGCCGACCTGACCCCTTTGCACACGAGCATCGTTCGGCTGGTGATTTCCAGTATCGGCGTCGTCCTCTTCGGGCTGATCGTCGCCTACATCCTGTCGAAACATCTGGTCGACCGCCTGTCGAAACCACTCGACGCCCTGCTGTCCACCATGCGTACCGTCGCCAGACAGCAGAACTATGCGCACCGGGCGACCATCCAGTCGGACGACGAATTCTCCGAACTGGTCACCGGCTTCAACATCATGCTCGACCAGATCGAAGAAAGAGACCGGCAGCTCGAGGCCCAGCGGGACTCCCTCGAGGAAGAAGTGCGCCATCGCACGGCCGAACTCGAAACCGCCAACGACCGGCTCGAGCGCACCGTCCGGGAACTGGAGAAAGCCAAGCAGCAGGCCGAAATCGCCAGCCGGGCCAAAAGCCAGTTTCTGGCCAACATGAGCCACGAAATCCGCACTCCCATGGTCGGCATTCTCGGCATGAACGATCTGTTGCTGGCCAGCCGGCTCGACGACCAGCAGCGGTCGATGGCCGAGGCGATCCGCAGCTCATCCGAAGCCCTGCTGAAAATTCTCGACGAACTGCTCGATTTTTCCCGCATCGAAGCCGGCAAACTGACGCTGGCCCAGGAGGAACTCGATCCCCGTGCCATCATCGAGGACGCCGTCTTCCTGCTGGCGGAGAAGGCCCACAAAAAAAACATCGAACTGATCTGCCACATCGACCGCCGGATCGCGTCCCGGCTCAGAGGAGACCCCGGTCGGCTGCGCCAGATCGTTCTCAACCTGGCAGGCAATGCCGTCAAGTTCACCGCCGAAGGCACCATCGTCGTCAAAGTGCTGCGGGAAAGGGAAAAGGACAACCGGATATGGCTCACGATCCAGGTCAGCGACACCGGCATCGGCATCCCGGAAGAAGAGCAAAAAGCCATTTTCGAACCCTTCACCCAGGTCGACGATTCGAACACCCGCAAATACGACGGCACCGGTCTCGGCCTGGCCATCGTCAGACAGCTGGTGCGCTCCATGGGCGGCGACATCTCCCTGGAGAGCACACCGGGAAAAGGAAGCACCTTCAGCGTCCGACTCCCGTTGGGAAAAACCTCGGACCTGTCACCCCTGCCCAGGCGGGACGACACCCTGGTCGGACTGACGATCCTGCTGGCCGACCCCGACCCCGAAATTCGCGATGCCATGACCGAACAGCTCGCAGCCATGGGACTGCGGACCGAGAGCGCCGACACCGTCGAAACGACCCTCGACCTTCTGCGAACGGCCGCCAGAAACAAGCAGCCCTACCGGGTGGCACTGATCGCCGGCAGCCTGCTCGCCCACGACACCACCGACCTTCTTATGACCATCAAGAACGATCCGGCACTCAACGACACCCGGATCGTGCTGCTCACCGGCCCCGAAAGACGGCCAACGGCAGAAGATGAAATTCACATTCCCCGCCTGCGCAAACCGGTCCCCTCCAGCCGGCTGGCCGGCCTGCTGACATCGCTGCTGCCCGAACCGACCGCCAAGGTCCAAACCGTCCGGAGCGGATTCGGCGGCATCCCCCAGTTCTCCGGCAGGATTCTGCTGGTGGAGGACAACCTGCAAACCCAGAACCTGATCAAGATGATGCTGGAAGCCCACGGCTGTCAGGTCCAGATCGCCCAAAACGGCGAGGCCGCCCTGGCGTTGACGGAAGGGGGCGACTACGACATCATCTTCATGGACTGCCAGATGCCGGTGATGGACGGTTTCGAAACGACCCGCAGACTGCGACAGCGCGGCTACGCCCGTCCGATCATCGCCCTGACAGCCAAGGCCCTGAAGGGCGATGCCGAACAGTGCCTGGCGGCCGGCATGGACGACTACCTGAGCAAACCCTTCAAACAGAGTCAGCTGCAGCAGATCTTCCGCAAATGGCTCGGCAAGGAGTCACCGGCGGCCGGCCGCACGGCATGTGACCGCGACGGGCCATCGTCCGGGGCAGGAGGATGAACGGCGAATAACCTGAATCAGTGGGTTTGTGCCGGATGAAGAGTGTAAGTGCTTGGCATGAATGTGGTTTCCAAAAATCGTAAGGCGCACCCTTAGGTTCGCCGGTGATTTTTGGCAAGCGCAGGCAGGTCAATGACTTGCGCTATTCGCCGGTGACAAGCTCACTGATTCAGGAATAAAAAAGAC
>CAYTVY010000063.1:0-14507 GCA_964441925.1 uncultured Geothermobacter sp. | reverse complement strand
AATCTGCTCCTCTTCATTTCGCGTCACGACCGTGCCCATCTTCACACCGTATTCCGCCATCGCCTCGGCCAGGGCCGTGATTTCCCGTTTCCTGGTCTGTGGATCGGCCATCGATTCGCAGACCTGAACCAGCATGCGCGAACGGTCATGGAACTGGGCCAGGAAATCCACCTCCAACCCAGCCTTCGTCTTGCAGTACCAGATGTCGGGAGTGACACGCCGCAGGGCGGTAAATACGAGGTTCTCCAACAGATGCCCTGTGTTTACGAGAACTCCTGACGCCACCGAGGCAACCAGGGCATGGTCGACGCAGTAGATCTTCTTGGGGTTGGTTTTACTGCGAGCAAAAGATGCGTCGAAGACCCGCACGGTAAACAGAAAATAGGCGTCTTCAAACCACCCAAGGTAGTCCGATACGGCGGATTTGGGAGCCTTGTGGCCAAGCGATTTCAGGTATCCGGTCAGGCTGTTAACGGAGTAGAGCGAACCCGTGTTGTCTATCAGCCGGTGCGCGAGATCCATCACAGCCCTGGGGTGTGAGATGTCATGGCGCTCGACCAGGTCCCGGTACAGCACGGCGTGAAAATACTCTTGATGGATCTTGATTCGCAGGCGCCGGTCAAGGCTCACAACTTCCGGAAAACCTCCGGTATCCCAGTACTCCTCAAACGCCTTCTGCACGAGAAGCCGCCCCTTCGTGGACAAGGGGCCTGTTGCATCAATTTGCCTGTGATCAAGAAACTCCCTGAATGAAAACGGAAAAAGCTCCCAGGACAAAGCCCGCCCCCGCATCTGGGTGGCGATTTCCTTTGAAAGCATCCGCGCCGACGAGCCCGTGATGTAGACTTCACACGTCTCGGTTCGCATCAGGCGGTCCACAAAGGACTCCCATCCCTCGACCGCCTGGATCTCATCAAAAAAGCAGTAAACCGTTTCCGTATTCTTCTTCTCCGGATAGAGCGAATAATAGGCCTCTGTAATCGCCCCGAGCCCAACCTGACGAAGATTGTGGAGGCGGTCGTCAAAAAAGTTCAGATACAGGATGTTTTCACGAGGCACGCCGTCATTCAGCAGTCGTTGGATCACCTGGTACAGATAGGTCGATTTCCCGCTGCGGCGCACCCCGATACAAATGGTGGCCTTTCCTGGAACCGCCCTGATCTTCAGATGCCTTGGCACCCCGGTCGCAAGTTCAACTTCCTGAAAATCCAGGATGATTGACTTCAGTGTCTCTATCATGCCACCTCCACTCTGGACAGCATTGTTTCCAGACCATGTGCAAACTGGAAATAAATATGTCCACTTTGTGGCGTATCTGTCAAGAATTCTTTCCACCATCAGGGAACGGACCGGCACTGGCGCCGGGAAAAAACGGGCGGCGCCCCTGCCCTTGTCTCTTGCCGTCGCCGCCCCGGCGTGGTAATTACCTTCCGACCCGAACGCGCTCCCGCCCAACGGAAGGTCCGCCAGATACCATGAGCACCCGGCTTCACCGCAGCATCACCGTCGAAGGCATCGTCCAGGGGGTCGGCTTCCGCCCCTTCGTCTACCAGCTGGCCCGCAGGCACGGTCTTGCCGGCTGGGTGCTGAACGATGCCCGGGGGGTGCAGATCGAAATCGAGGGCGAAGAAGGGGCCGTGGCCGCCTTCGTCCAGGCCCTGCGAACGGAACATCCGCCCCTGGCCGTCATCACCGCGCTGCACGTCAGCGACCGTTCCCCCACCGGTGAATCCGGCTTCGCGATCCGCCGCTCGGTCCGGGACAGCGAGGCCAGAACCCAGATCGCGCCCGACACGCATGTCTGCGACGACTGCCTGCGCGAGCTCTTCGACCCGGCCGACCGGCGCTACCGCTACCCTTTCATCAACTGCACCAACTGTGGCCCGCGCTACACCATCATCGAAGACATCCCCTACGACCGGCCGAAAACCACCATGGCCGATTTTCCCATGTGCGCGGCCTGCCGGGCCGAGTACGAGGACCCGGCCTCGCGCCGCTTTCACGCCCAGCCCAACGCCTGCCCCGACTGCGGTCCGCAACTGCGGCTGACCGACGCCGACGGTAAGGAGATCCCCGGCGATCCGCTGGCCGGGACCATCCGGCTGCTGAAGCAGGGGGCCATTGTCGCCGTCAAGGGACTGGGCGGCTATCACCTGGCGGTCGACGCCACCAGCGACGAGGCCGTGGCCCGGTTGCGCCGGCGCAAGGCCCGGGACGAAAAACCCTTCGCCCTGATGGCCTTCGATCTGGAAAGAATCCGCCGCTTCGCCTGCTTCGACACCATCGAAGAACGCCTGCTGAGCGGCCCGGAACGGCCCATCGTCCTGCTGCGACAGCAGACCGACCATCCCCTGTCGCCGCTGGTGGCCCCGGACAACCGCTACTTCGGGGTGATGCTTCCCTACACGCCGCTGCACCACCTGCTGCTCGAACCCTTCGAGGCCCTGGTGATGACCAGCGCCAATTTCAGCGACGAACCGATCCTCTACCGGGACGACGAGGCCCGGCAGCGCCTGCACGGCGTGGCCGACGCCTGGCTGACCCACAACCGCCGCATCCAGGTGCGGACCGACGATTCCATCGCCCGGGTCATGGCGGACAAGGCCCTGCTGATCCGCCGGGCCCGGGGCTTCGTGCCCCGCGGCATCCAGCTTCCCCAATCCCTGCCACCGGTGCTGGCGGTCGGCGCCGAACTGAAGAACACCCTCTGCCTGACGCGGGACGACCGGGCCTATCTGAGCCAGCACATCGGCGATCTGAAAAACGCCCTGGTCCTCGACTCACTGGACGAGATCCGTCGCCACCTGGAACAGATCCTCGAGGTACAACCGAGCCTGGTCGCCCACGACCTGCATCCCGACTACCTGTCGACCCGCTTCGCCGAACAGCTCGCCGACCTGCCGAAAGTGGCGGTCCAGCACCACCATGCCCATCTGGCCAGCTGCCTGGCGGAACACGGCCGGACCGGGCCGGCCATCGGCGTCATCTTCGACGGCAGCGGCCTGGGAGACGACGGAACCGTCTGGGGCGGGGAATTTCTGATCGGCGACCTGGCGTCCTTCCGGCGTGCCGGTCACCTGCACCCCGTCCCCATGCCCGGCGGCGACGCCGCCACCCGTGAACCCTGGCGCATGGCGGCCAGCTACCTGCAGCACGCCTACGGGGACGACTGGCCCCGGCTGCCGCTGGTCGAAAGACGCGCCGAAAACGACTTCCGGCTGCTGCGCCAGATGATGAGCCGGGGGCTCAACTCCCCTCTGACCTCGAGCTGTGGCCGGTTGTTCGATGCCGTCGCCGCCCTCGTCGGAATCCGGGAAAGCGTCAGTTACGAGGGCCAGGCGGCTCTCGGGCTGGAAATGGCCATCGCGGGAAGAGAAACGGACAGACTCTACGGCGGGGAACCGGTGGACAGAAATGGCGTACTGGTGATCGAAACCGCGCCCCTGATCCGCGATCTGGTCGACGACATCCTCGCCGGCATCGACGGCGGACGCATCGCCTGCCGGTTTCACCTGAGCCTGGCCCGGATCGTCGTTGCAACCTGCCGCGAACTGCGCAACCGGGAAGGCCTGAACAGCGTGGTCCTTTCCGGCGGCGTCTTCCAGAACCGGTTTCTCACCGAAACCCTCTGTAGCTGGCTGGAGGAGGAATCCTTCGAGGTACTGCGGCATTCCCTGGTTCCCCCCAACGATGGCGGGCTCTCCCTGGGGCAGGCGGTCGTGGCGGGAATGCAATACAAAGAAACGGGGACGTGAAGCGAGGCCCGAACCTCGATACGCGATTCGCCGTTCTCGACGTCCCTCACCCGTTCAGGGGCGAGGAATTTTGCGTCAGGTCGAGGCGGCCGCCGATGAGCACGGAGGCATACACCATATGGTACGCCGCACAAGCGAAGAGGGGGCCAACGAAGAGATGGCGCAAAAGAACCGCCCCCTGAAAAAAGCCCCGAACGCGGAGGAGGATGCGCTCGGGGCGATAGAGACCCCACGGGGAAAAGATCAGGGCCTGTCAACGAGCACATGCTGTTAGCAATCCCGGTGCCAATCTGAAAGTCCTATTGGTATTTATATAACTTATATGTATTTGACATATATTTAAACATACTTTATCTTGCCAACCCCTAAAAAGGGCGGCCGAAATCGGCCGCCCTGTCCAATCATCCGCCATTGCCGCCGCCTGGCGCCCCCTCCCCTATTCCTCCTCCCGGAAGCCGTACTTCTCCAGTTTGTAACGCAGGGTGCCACGCGGGATACTGAGCAGCCGGGCGGTCTTGGCCACATTGCCGCCGGTGATGCCGATCGCCTTTTCGATCAGTTCCTTTTCGATCTGCGCCAGCATCTCTTCCAGGGCGATTCCTTCCGGCGGAATCTCGAAACTGAAAGGTGACTCGCTGCGTGGCGTCTCCCCCCAGATCTCGCCGGGCAGATGTTCGGGCCGGATGGTCTCGACATTGTGCATGATACAGATCCGCTCGACGACATTCTTCAGCTCGCGCACGTTGCCCGGCCAGTGATAGCGCATCAGCAGGTCGAGCGCTTCCCGGGAGACGCTGCGCATCTTCTTGTTGAAGGCGCGGGCATACAGGGCGATGAAATGGTCGAGCAGCGGCGGGATGTCCTCCCGGCGCTCCCGCAGCGGCGGAATATGAATGGGAAAGACATTGAGCCGGTAGAAGAGATCCTCGCGGAACTGGCGGCTTTCGATCGCCTCCTTCAGGTCGCGGTTGGTGGCCGCGACCACCCGGACGTCGATGTCGATGTTGCGGGTGCCTCCCAGACGGCGGATGCGCCGGTCCTCGAGCACCCGCAGCAGCTTGACCTGCAGGTTCATGTCCATCTCCCCGACCTCGTCGAGAAAGATGGTGCCGCCGTTGGCCTCCTCGAACAGACCGATCTTGCGGGTCTTGGCGTCGGTGAAGGCTCCCCGCTCGTGACCGAACAGCTCGGTCTCGAGCAGGTTGAACGGCAGCGAACCGCAGTTGATCTCGATGAAGGGGCGGCCGGCGCGCGGTGACAGGTTGTGGATGGCGCGGGCGACCAGCTCCTTGCCGACCCCGCTTTCGCCGGTGATCAGCACCGTCGCCGTCTCGTGTTTCGCCACCTCGCGCACCTGACGGTAGATCTGTTCGAGCTGGGGGCTGGAGCCGATCATGTCGGTGCCGGAGGCGCCACGCTCGCTGCCCCGTTTCAACTGCCTCACCTCGCGCCGCAGGTTCTGGGTCTCCAGGGCAAGCCGGACGATCAGGTGGATGGCATCAGCCTTGAACGGCTTCTTGATGTAGTCGTAGGCCCCGAGCTTGAGCGCCTCGACGGCGCTTTCGACCGTACCGTAACCGGTGATGATGATGACCAGCAGCTGGGGAGCGATCTCCTTCAGCTGGCGCAGCACGTCGAGTCCCGAGCGGTTGCCGAGATTGAGATCGAGCAGCACCAGGTCGATCTCTTCCTCGGCGACCATGCCGATCGCCTCGTCCCCGTTGTCGACCGAAAAGGTGCGGTAACCGTCCTCGGCAAGAATCCGTTCGAGATTTTCGCGGATGAAGGCCTCGTCATCGACGATCAGTATTTTCTCCATGCTTCTCCCCCGAAACCTGCGCCCTGCAACGCACAGGAACTGTATACGATCTCAGTCTAGGTGATGCTGGAACGGCTGGCAACAGAAAACCGGTGGTTTTTCGCCACAACAACAAAGGGCATGCAGGATCAACCGGCAAAAAGTGGCCAAACTCAGCCAGACATGGGCAGCCAGATCCGGAAGGCGCTGCCCTGACCGGGGCGGCTCTGCACGTCGATCCGCCCACCGTGTTCGGAGATGATGTTGTGGGTGATCGCCAGCCCCAGGCCGGTGCCACCGCTCTTGCTGGTGTAGAAGGGCTCGAAGATCAGACGCATCTGCTCGGCGGTCATCCCCTCGCCGCTGTCGTGGATGGTGATCCGGACACCGCCGTCGCCGGCCCCGACCGTCACCCTCAGGTCACCACCGTCCGGCATGGAGTCCATGGCATTGGTCAACAGATTGAGCAACGCCTGCTTCAGCTTGTTGGCGTCGAAAGCCACCGACGGCAGATTCCGTTCACGCTCGAAACGCAGAACGATATGCTGCTTTTCAAACTGTTTCTTGAGCAAAAAGAGCAGATCCTCGACCACCTTACCGACATCCCCCGCCGTCATCTCACCCTGGTTCACGGACGAAAAATTGAGCAGCTCGCCGACCAGGTCTTCCAGACGCTCGATCTCCTGCAACGCCCGGCGGATCAGCTGCTGATCCGCCTCCTGCCCCAGCAACCGGTCATGCAGTTCGTCGAGCAGCAGGCTGATACCGGTCAGCGGGTTGCGCACTTCGTGGGCAATGCCGGCGGACAGACGCCCCAGGGACGCCAGCCGCTCCATGCGCTCCATGCGCTGCCGCATCTGCACCCGCTCGGTCAGATCCTCGATGGTCAGGATATGCCCCGAATGCCGGCGATGACCGAGCGGCAACAGGGCCAGACGAAAGGTGAGCACCTCGCCTTCCCGCTCGATGGTGACATACTCGCTCCAGCGCGCCCCTGCCACCTTCCGCAGCCCCTGCTCGAGCACCCCCTCCAGTTCCGGCCATTTGTGCAGCAGGTCCCGCCAGGGCACCGGCCGTGGCCGGACCTCCAGACCGAGAATGCGCTGGGCCGGACCGTTGATCGAGGAGACCAGTCCCTCCGGCGTGAGGGTGAGAATGCCGGTCTCGATATTCTCGAACACCGTCTCCTTGAAGTTGCGTTCGCGCAGAATCTCCTTGCGCGAACGGCGCAGATCCTCGAGGGTTTTCAGCAGGCGCTCCCGACGCAGGCGCAACTCGGCCGCCATGGTGTTGAAGGAACGGGTCAGCTGACCGATCTCGTCGTCCGAGGTCACGCTGATGCTGGTCGACAGGTTGCCCCGGGCCATCTCCCGCGTCCCCCGGATCAGCTCCTGCAGCGGCAGGGCGATCCCCCGTGACAGCTGGTAGGCGGCGACGAAGACCGCCAGACCGGTCAGGGTGATGAGAAACCAGCTCTGGGTCATGAAAGAGCGGAACTGCCGCCGGATCAGCCGGGATGCCTCAAGAGCCGGACGATGAAAGTTCTTGACCTCGGCGCCGATGGTAATCCCGCCGAAGATGCCCTTTTCCGCATAGTCGCCACCGGCGTAGAAGATGGGGGCGTAAGCCATGATCTTCTGCGACCCGCCGACATTGGTCACGTCGACCACGCCTGAGCGGCCGGCCAGGACCTCGCGGGCGGCCACCGGATAGTTCTTGTGGACGAAGCCGGCGTAGAAAAGATTAAAGGGGATCACCCCCTTGGCCACCAGCTCGGGCGACGTCTTCTCGGTGTAGGGTGGCACCAGGTGCCCCTGCCGGTCGAGACCGCGGATATCCCACTGCTTCGGATGGGTGATGATCCAGCCTTCGTCGTCGAACATGAAGGCATAGTTGCCGCTCTGGTAGGAGGGATAGACCACATAGCGCTCGCGGGTCGGGGTGATGTGCTGGGTGAATTCCATCAGGTGGCGGTGATCGAGACTGAGCACGATCACCCCCCGCAGACTGCCGTCCGGGCGCCGCAAGGGGGCGGCGAAACGGACCACGCCCCGGTACTGCCGGCCGCCGACCGCCTGCTCGGGTGCTTCGGCACCGGCGAGCTGCTCGTCCCGGTTGATGTGCCAGCCTGTGACATGGGAGACATAGATTTTGCCGGCCGGCAACTCCCGGGCCCGCAGAAAATAGGTCTCACTCTTGTAGGTGGTATTCTCCGGACGCGACACGTCCCGCAACTGCGTCGACAGCTCGCCATCGACCACCCGGATGCGCTCCCGGCCGTCCGGGCCGATGAAAGCCACCTCGCTGTAGAGCGGGATATCCTCGAGCACATCGCGCGGCGGCTCGACATCGAGCCGCCGGTACCAGATCTGCCGCTTGTGGCTGCGGGCGAAATCCCGGTACATGGCGGGATCGGGCGGCAACAGGCTGAGAGCGCGCAGGTCCTCCTCCGTCGAACGGAGGAAATCGGAAACCTCGCGGGCAACCAGCTCGGCGCGCACCTCGAGAGCCTCGGCCGCCTGCTCGTTGAGTGCCCGGGTCGCCCCCTCGAGCAGCAGCTGTTCGACCAGCCGCAGACTGTGGCTGGAATTGAGCGCCAGGATGACCAGCGGAATCAGCGACAGGGCCCAGAAAGCGAACAGGACCTTGCGATGCAGGGTGAGGCGGAACATGAAAAGGGATTATAACGGAAAGCGGCCGGCGAAGACAGGCTGGTTTTCGCCGGTTCCCTGGATATGCCGGCCGCTCAGAGGGAGCGGCCGACGACATAGTCGGCCAGGATGCCCAGGGCGTCACGCGCGTCCGACGGCGGAAAGATCTCGAGCCGGCGCTTGGCCGAGGCGACCAGCTCGGCGGCCCGCCGCCGGGTGTAGCCGATGCCGTCGTACCGCTCGATGAGGGCCACCACCTCGTCGATCTGTGCCTCTTGAAGCGCGTCGAGCTCGACAATCTGCTCGACGCGCAACCGCTCTTCGGCCGTGGCCTGCCGCAGGGCGTGGATCAGCGGCAGGGTCATCTTGCCCTCGGCGAGATCCTGACCGCGCCGCTTGCCGAACTCCTGCTGGTCGGCGACATAGTCGAGGGCGTCATCCATGAACTGGAAGGCGATGCCCAATTCCATCCCGACCTCGCGCAACGCCCGTTCTCTCTCACCGTCGATATCCGCCAGAATGCCGCCGCACTGGCAGGCGGCCGCCATCAGCACCGCCGTCTTGTTGCGGACGACCTGGATGTACTGTTCTTCGTCGAGATCGAGATCGCAGGTCGAGATCAGCTGCTGCACCTCCCCCTCGGCCATCATGGTGGTAGCATCGGAGAGCACCTTGAGGATGGCCAGGTTGCCGTCGCGCACCATGATCGAAAAGGACTTGGCAAAGAGAAAGTCCCCGACCAGCACCGACGCCTCGTTGCCCCAGACGGCGTTGGCCGAGGCATTGCCGCGACGCAGCGAGGCACCGTCGACCACGTCGTCGTGCAGCAGAGTGGCGGTATGGATGAATTCGACCACACTGGCCAGCCCGATGTGCTTTTCCCCCTGATAGCCGGCCAGTCGGGCCGAGAGCAGCAGCAGCATCGGCCGCACCCGCTTGCCGCCACTGCCGAGAACGTACTCGCCGACCTTACGGATCAGAGGAACGTCCGAAGCCAGGTCCCGGCGGAACTGATCCTCCACCGCCGTCAGGTCATTTTTCAGTAATTCCAATACCTTCTGCATCAAAAACCACCGGTGGGAAAAGTTGTTCTATGGTAAAGAATCGCCTGTCGGCTTGTCAAAGTTTTTTTCCCCGCCGGCAAGGGGCAGCTCGATGCGGAAACAGGCACCGATCGCGGAGTCAACCAGCTCGAGCCGACCGCCGTGATCTTCGACCAGCTTGCGGCAGAGAGACAGCCCCAGTCCGGTTCCTTCATCCCGGCTCTTGGTGGAATAAAAGGGCTGAAACACCTGCTCGCGCTGGTCGGCTGGAACCCCCGGACCGGTATCGGCCACCAGGATTTCGGTCATCTCCCCCCGGCGCCCGATGCTGACCCGAATCGCCCCTTCACCTGCCATCGCCTGCGCGGCATTGAGCATCAGGTTGACCAGGACCTGCCGCAGGCGGTCGGCATCCCCCTGAACACAATGATGATCACCCTCCACACTCAGCTGCAGTTCAATCCGGTGAAAAAGCTTCTGCGGCCGCAGACTGTCGAAGACATCATCGACCAGGCGCACCAGATCGACGGCAACCACGTCCTGCGGGACCGAACGGGCCAGACCGAGCAGACTGCCGGTGATCCGCCGGCAGCGACGGCATTCCTCGATGATCGCCAGCACATCCTCGCGCCGGCTGTCGTCCGGATCGAGGTCCTCGAGCAACAGCTCGGCGTATCCGAGAATGATGCCGACCGGATTGTCGATTTCGTGCGAAACGCCGGCGGCGAGCTGACCGATGGCCGCCAGACGTTCCGAACGCAGCAGCTGTTCCTGCATCCGCTGCAGCTCGTCGTTGGCCTGCCTCAACCGGCGGTTGCTCTCGGTCAGGGCCTGGTTGCTGGCGTCGAGGCTGGCGGCCATCTCGTTGAAGGCCTTGGCCAGCTCCCCGATCTCGTCCTGCCGGGTCATCGGAATCTGGGTCTTCAGCTTGCCCTCACCGATCGCCCGCACGCCGTCGGTCAGCTCCTTCAGCGGCCGGGTGAACCGGCGGGCGACGATGCCGGCCAGCAGCAGGGAGATGGTCAGCGCCACCAGGGCAATGAGGGCGAACCGGATGCGGATCTCGCGGATGCGTTCGTCCACCCGGTCGAAACTGATCAGGTAGCGGGCGTAGAGGATGCGCGAGCCGGTCGGGCCGGTGACCGGCACCACCAGGTCGAGCAGATGTCCGCCATCGCCCAGGAGCCGCTTGCGCACCAGAATGTCATCGGTGGCGGCCGTCGACGCGAGCTCGTCGGTCTGCAGAACCGTATCCGGCAACACCACCGGGGCGTGGCCGTTGAGCGGGCCGGACCGGTAGAGCAGCCGTCCGCCGGAATTGTAGAAGGCGATCTGAACCAGGTCGGGGTTGAAAGAAAGGAACTGGCGCACCCGGCTGTCAGCCGTGGCGCCGTCGGCAAAACGGCCGCGAAAGCGCTTCATCACTTCCGGGGTGGCGAAACGGGCGAAGGAACGGCTGCTGTCGATGAGCGAACGCTCCCACTGCCGCGACTGGTTCCGCTCGAGCACCACGAAGGCGGCGAGCAGCACCACCACAAGGATGGAACTGGTGTAAAGAAAGAGTTTTCGCCCGATGGTCAGCTTCATCCGCACCCCGGCTGAGGATAGGAAAGCCCGCCGGGACTGTCAAGCTGCAGCAGGGCAGACACCTTTCGCCCTCCTGCCGGCCAATACGGAATCGGGTATTGACAACCCGAAACGGGCCACCTATATTAATGACCGTTTTGGTCATAAATTAACCTCGCTTGACTAGGGGAATTTTACCTTTAAACTTCACCACGTTATCCACACTACCTGCCACGGGAGGAACCATGGAAAAACCAGCTTACGATTACGCGATCGTGCGCAGTTTCGTCGTCTGGAGCATGGTCTGGGGCCTGGTCACCGTGCTGGTCGGCGTCCTGATCGCTTTCCAGCTCTGCGACCCGGCGCTCAACCTGCCGCCCTTTCTGACCTACGGCCGGCTGCGTCCCCTGCACACCAACGCCGGCATCTACGGCTGGGGGATCGGCAGTTTCTTCGCTCTCTTCTTCTTCATCGTCCAGCGACTGTGCAAAACCCCCTTGTGGAGTCCAAAGCTGGCACGTTTTCAGCTGTGGTTCTTCAACGCCACCATCATCGCGGCGGCGGTCACCCTGCTGCTCGGCTACAACACCTCGAAGGAGTACCATGAACTGGAATGGCCGCTCGACATCATGGTCGTCATTCTCTGGGTGATCTTCGCCGTCAACATCATCATGACCATCATCAAGCGGCGTGAGGAACAGATGTACATCTCGCTGTGGTACATCCTGGCGACCATCGTCGGCGTCGCCGTCCTCTACCTGGTCAACGGAGCGGAGGTTCCGGTCTCCTTCTTCAAGTCCTACTCCGCCTACGCCGGCACCAACGACGCCAATGTCCAATGGTGGTTCGGCCACAATGCCGTCGCCATGGTCCTGACCACGCCGCCCCTGGCGATCTTCTACTATTTCCTGCCGAAATCGACCGGCGTTCCCATCTACAGCCACCGGATGTCGATCGTTGCTTTCTGGAGCCTGATCTTCATGTACCTGTGGACCGGCGCCCATCACCTGCTCTGGACGCCGGTCCCCGACTGGGTGCAGACCCTGGCGATGGGCTTCTCGGTGATGCTGATCGCTCCCTCCTGGGGCAGCGTCTTCAACGGCTACCTGTCGATGCAGGGGCAGTGGCACCAGATGAAGCAGAACTACCTGGTCAAGTTCCTGATTCTCGGGATCACCTTCTACGGCCTGCAGACCCTGCAGGGCCCGCTGCAGTCGATCCGCTCCTTTTCCGCCTTCATCCACTACACCGACTGGGTTCCGGGACACGTGCACATGGGAACCATGGGCTGGGTGTCGCTGGTGCTGTTCGCGGCCATCTACTACCTGACCCCCTACCTGTTCGGCCGCCGGCTCTACAGCGTCGGCCTGGCCAACCTGCACTTCTGGCTGGTGCTCGTCGGCCAGCTCGGCTATTCGGTCAGCATGTGGATCGCCGGGGTGCAGCAGGCCGGGATGTGGCATGCCATGAACCCGGACGGCAGCCTCACCTACACCTTCGTCGAGACGCTGGCCGAGATGTATCCCTACTACTGGGTTCGCGCCATCTGCGGCGTCATCTACCTGGCCGGGATCCTGGTCTTCATCTACAACCTGTACATGACCGCCCGCAAGGGCGAACCGGCCGAGAGTCCGGCCCTGCAGACCAACTGAAGAAGGAGGGTGACTTTCTATGTGGGAAAAGAAACCTGTTCTGCTGCTCGTCCTGGCCACGGTCACCATCCTGGTCGGAACCATCATCACCATGGTGCTGCCCTTCGCCTGGGTCAACACCGAAGCCGACCGGATCGCCAGCGTCACCCCCTACACGCCACTGGAGCTGGCCGGCCGGGACGTCTACATCCGCGAGGGCTGCAACAACTGCCATTCGCAGACGGTCCGGCCGCTGGTGGCGGAGGTGTTGCGCTACGGTGACTACTCGAAATCGGGCGAATTCGTCTACGACCGGCCGCACCTGTGGGGTTCGCGCCGCATGGGCCCGGATCTGGCGAGGATCGGCGGCAAGTATCCCGACGCCTGGCACTACAAGCACATGCGCGACCCGAAATCGATGGTGCCGCAGACCAACATGCCGGCCTACGCCTTTCTCGATCAGGGCCGGATCGATCCCGATCTGACCCGGCGCAAGATGGAGGTTCTCGGGTTCCCGTACACCGAGGAGCAGATCGCCGCCCTGGCAGGCAAGACCGAGATGGACGCCATCGTCGCCTACCTGCAGAAGCTGGGCACCGGCATCCCCTGGCGCAAGAACACCGGCAGCGCCATCGTCGGTGAGCTGAAAAACCCCTTCCCCGGCGACCGGGACGCCGTCGGGGCGGGAGAGGACCTTTACGAAGAACACTGCGCCGCCTGTCACGGCAAGAAACGCGAAGGGGACATCGGCCCCGAGCTGAGCGGCCTGGGCGACATGGATGATGCCGACCTGTTCGAGATTATCTACAACGGCATCCCGGACGGCGGCATGCCCGCCTTCTCGAAACTGGGCAGCCAGAAAACCTGGCAGCTGGTCAACTACCTGAAAGAGGACGACTGAAACCATGGATCTGGCCTCGATCGTCTATTTGGGGACCACCTTCGTCCTGTTCGTCGTCTTCGCGGCCATCGTCGTGCGGACCTACAGCCGCAAGCGGCGGCAGCGGGGCGAAGAGGCGAAGTACCGGATGCTGGACGACGACTGAAAGGGGATTGCAACCATGACCACCGAACAGAACCATCATCACGACGCCGACGGCATCATCGAGAACCGCGAACGCCGGCCGCCGGCCTACTTCAACATCCTCTTTTTCGGCCTGATCATCTGGGCCGTGATCTTCATGGCCTACTATCTCTTCAGCGGCTGGAGCAGCCAGGAGGAATTCCGCCAGGCGATGGAGCAGCACCGTCAGGCCGTCGCCCGCCAGGCGCCACCGTCCGCGCCGACGACGGCGGCGGCCGCCGTCCCGCGGAAGGATGAAGAAAGCGGGGAAGCCGGCGACGCGAAAGAAGGCGGCAAGCTCTTCGCCGCCCGTTGCGCCATGTGTCACGGTACCGACGGCAAGGGCGGCATCGGCCCCGACCTGACCGGCAGCAGCTACCGTTACGGCAACGATGCCGACAGCATCCGTCAGTCGATCACCAACGGACGGCCCAAGGGAATGCCGGCCTTCGGCAACCAGCTTTCGCCGGAGAAGATCGCCGACCTGACAGCCTTTGTCCGCTCGCTGCAACACTGAACCGAACAAGGACAGGGAACCGGGGGAAGGCTGCGTCCCTTCCCCCGGCACACCGCCCATGACACCTGATCGCCCCCGGCTGCTGGCCCCCTGGCGCCGGAGCTTCCAGTGGCTGTGCAGCCTGCTGATCCTGCTGCTTCCCTTCGGCCGCTGGCACGGTCGCAGCCTGCTTCGCCTGGATCTCGAAACCCTGTCACTCAGCTTCTTCGGCCAGGTTCTCCGGCTGGAGGATCTGCCCCTGTTCCTTTTTTCTCTGCTGCTACTGCTGCTGGTCTTCCTGCTGGGCACCCTGGTCTTCGGCCGGGTCTGGTGCGGCTGGGCCTGCCCGCAGACCACCCTGACCGACCTGGCGGAATGGTGGGCCCGGAAAACCGGCCTGAAAATCGAACGGAACAGGCTGCGGGGGGCCTGGCCACGCAAGGTCCTCGCCCACGCCGGATTCCTGCTGCTGTCCCTGCTGACCGGCGCCAACCTGGTCTGGTA
>CAYTVY010000062.1:0-14623 GCA_964441925.1 uncultured Geothermobacter sp. | reverse complement strand
CCCACTGATTCAGGGAAAACGGCATCCAAGTCAGGCGTTTGTTTTTTCTTGTCCGGCAGAAGTCCGCTGACTCATGAAAGTGCCTGATTTCAGGGAGAAAGACGGTCCAGGGCTCTGCTTAGCACAGGGGGGCTGGGGTGTCAAGCGGGCAGGTGTGGGTAAAGCTGGTAGACTGAAGGTGTCCGGCTGGTGGGGGTGGTTTGTATACGGCGGGTGGAGAGTTTGTAAAAAATTGTTCTGTTTTAAGTTGACCTGCACGTTAAGGTCCGATATAAGCCCTCTAGAACGGGATGTCGCGGTTGCTGCAGCGGGGAGTCAACGGGATGTGGCTACAAAACGGTTCAGGGCAGACGGGACTCGCTGGTGACCGGCAAAAGACGTTTTATTTTCCGCTTGACGTGAACGTAAAGGGAAGGTAAAAGATGAGGGTCATGGAGCTTGCGATGAAAAAGGATGTTGCCGCCATGCCGTACGCCTCGGTCCCTGGAATGCTGCGTTGGGGCGCCGAAGAGTTCAGGGACCGCCTTGCCGCCACCTACAAGAAGGATGGGCGCTGGCAGTCACTCACCTACGGCCAGTTCTATCAGCGGGTTCTGATGGCGGCCCGCGGCCTGCGCAAGCTGGGGGTCGGGCCGGGAGACAAGGTGGCGATCCTTTCGGAAAACCGGGTGGGCTGGATCATCGCCGATCTCGGCATTCTGACGGCACGGGCGGTTTCGGTGCCGATCTATGCCACCAATACGCCGGAACAGGTCGCCTACGTGCTCGAGCACTCCGGGGCCCGCATCGTTTTCGTTTCGACCCGTCTGCAGTACGAAAAGCTGATGGCGGTCCGGGAGAGACTGCCGCAGCTGGAGATGGTCATCGCCTTCGAGCGGTTCATCGGCGACCGGAGTCTGCCGGTTTTTCATCTCTACCAGCTCTCGGAGATCTCCCACCCGATCAGTGCCGAGGAACAGGCCGAGCTGGAGTCCGAGATCGAACGGATCGGGCGTGACGATCTGCTGACCCTGATCTACACCTCGGGGACGACGGGGGTGCCCAAGGGGGTGATGCTCACCCACGGCAACTTCCTGGTCGACGCCTGGCTCGGGCTCGAACGGCTGCAGGGGCGGGAAAGGCAGGAGACCTTTCTCAGCTTTCTGCCCCTGAGCCATGTGCTGGAGCGGACGGCCGGCTATTACGCCGCCCTGATGAGCGGCAGCCGCATCGCCTTTGCCGAAAGCATCGACAAGGTGGTCGAGAACATGGTCGAGGTCAAGCCGACGGCGATGGTCAGTGTGCCGCGACTGTTCGAGAAGATCTATTCGCGCATCTACGAGAACGTCCATCTGATGTCGCCTCCGAAGCGGCAGCTGTTCCACCGGGCGATCGAGGTGGGGCGCGAATACATCTACCGCCGCTACGTGGAGCGCCGGCCGACCGGCCTGCTGCGGGCCCGCTACCGTTTCTACGACCGGCTGATCTTTTCCAAGATCCGCCAGAAATTCGGCGGCAACATGCGGTTCTTCATCTCCGGCGGCGCGCCTCTCGACAAGACGATCAATGAATTCATGTGGATCATCGGCATTCCGACCTTCGAGGGCTACGGGCTGACCGAGACCAGTCCCGCCATCACCCTGAACAGCCTCGATCAGATCCGGTTCGGTTCCGTCGGACGACCGCTCGATCTGACCGAAGTCAAACTGGCCGAGGACGGCGAACTGCTGGTGCGCGGCCCACAGCTGATGCAGGGGTATTACCGGAACGAGCAGGCGACCGCCGAGGCGATGAAGGATGGCTGGTTCCATACCGGCGACATCGCCCGCATCGACGAGGAGGGCTATGTCTATATCGTCGACCGGAAAAAGGAGCTGATCGTCACCGCCGGGGGCAAGAACATCGCGCCCCAGCCGCTCGAAAACGAGCTGAAGCTCGACAAGTACATCTCCCAGGCGTTCGTCTACGGTGACCGCAAGCCCTACCTGGTGGCGCTGATCACGCCGAACATGGAGCGGCTGATCGAGCTGGGACACCAGCAGAATCTCGATTACTTCGATGTCGAGGAACTGGTCGCCAACGAAAAGGTACGGGCGGTGTTCGCCGAGCGCATTGCCCAGCTCAACGCCAAGCTGCCGTCCTACGAGACGATCAAGAAGTTCGTCCTGCTGCCGCGGGACTTTTCGGTGGAGGGCGGCGAACTCACGCCCACCCTGAAACTGAAGCGGAAAGTGATCTACGAGAAATACCGGGAGCGGATCGAGGCCCTCTACGATCAGAACGGGCAGTCCGCCAATTCCAAGAACCAGCAAGGAGACAGACAATGAGGCAGATCAATCGGGTTGCCGTACTCGGCGCCGGGGTGATGGGAGCGACCATCGCCGCCCATCTGGCCAATGCCGGACTGGAAGTCGAACTCCTCGACATCGTACCGCGTGAACTCGACGAGAAGGAGAAGGCCGCGGGGCTTTCGCTCGAGGACCCGAAAGTGCGCGACCGCATCGCCGTTGCGGCGCTGGCGGGCCTGAAGAAGATGAAGCCGGCCCCGTTCTACCTCAAGGAGTACGCGACGCTGATCCGGCCGGGCAATTTCGAGGATCATCTGGAGCGGCTGCGGGAGTGCGACTGGGTGGTCGAGGTGATCATCGAGCACTTGCCGATCAAGCTGCAGCTGCTGGAGCGGATCACGCCTTACATCAAGGAGGACGCCATCCTTTCCAGCAACACATCCGGCCTGTCGATCAACGCCATGGCCAAGGCGCTGCCGCCCGAGTTGCGCCGCCGGTTCATGGTGACCCATTTCTTCAATCCGCCGCGCTACATGCGGCTGCTCGAAGTGGTCGGCTGCGACGAGGCCGATCCGCAGATCGTCGCCGAAATGGCCGAGTTTCTTTCCCGGCGGCTCGGCAAGGGCATCGTCAGCGCCAAGGACACGCCCAACTTCATCGCCAACCGGATCGGTGTCTATGCCATCTACAAGGGCATCCGGCACATGATGGAGATGGACATGAGCATCGAAGAGGTCGATGCCATTGCCGGTCCGGCCACCGCCCGTCCCAAGTCGGCGGCCTTCCGCACCGCCGACCTGGTGGGCAACGACACGCTGGTGCATGTCGGCAACAATTCCTACGAGCTGCTGCCGGACGACGAGGAACGCGAGGTTTTCAAGGTTCCCGAGTTCATGCAGCAGATGATCGAGAAGAAGCTGCTCGGCAACAAGACCAAGGGCGGCTTCTACAAGAAGACCAAGGACGAGAACGGCAAGCGGGTCATCCTTGCCTACGACTGGCGCACCGGCGAGTACCGGCCGGCGGAGAGGCCGAAGTTCCCTTCCGTCGAGGCGGTCAAGCAGGTGGACGACCCGGCGCGGCGGCTGCGCGAGGTGGTGAACGGCAATGACAAGGGCGCCGAATACGCCTGGCGGACCCTGCGCGACACCCTGATCTATACGGTCAACCGCATCCCCGAGATCGCCGACGACGTGGTCAACGTCGACAACGCCATGAAGTGGGGCTTCAACTGGGAGCTCGGTCCCTTCGAGATGCTCGACGCCATCGGTGTTCCGGCTTTCGTGGCGCGGGCGAAGAAGGACGGCATCACCGTGCCCGAGGCCCTGGAGGGTGTCGAGTGCTTCTACCGCTTCAACGAGCAGGGACAGCGGGAGTATTTCGATTTCGCCAGCCGCTCCTACCGGGTGCTCGACGTGCCGGCCGGCCAGATCGATATCGAGGTGATCCGCCGCGGCGGCGGTGTGGTGGAAAAGAATGCCGGCGCCTCCCTGCTCGATCTCGGCGACGGCGTGTTCTGTCTCGAATTCCACTCCAAGATGAACAGCATCAGCGGCGACATCCTTTCCCTGACCCAGAAGGCGGTCAGGCGTGCCGAGCGCGAAGGGGTCGCCCTGGTGGTCGGCAACGAGGGCCCCAACTTCTCGGTTGGAGCCAACCTGATGCTGCTGGCGGTGGCGATCGCCGAAGGGGCGTTCGAGGACATCGACCTGATGGTGCGTCAGTTCCAGAAGGCGACCATGGCCCTCAAGTATGCCAAGGTGCCGACGGTGGTCGCGCCCTTCGGCATGACCCTCGGCGGCGGCGCCGAATACACCCTGCACGCCGATGCGGTGGTCGCCCACGCCGAAACCTACATGGGGCTGGTCGAAATCGGCGTTGGTCTGCTGCCGGCCGGCGGCGGCACCAAGGAGATGTGCCTGCGTGCCGTCGAACTGGCCCATCGCAACGGCGCCGACGTGTCGCCCTTTCTGTTCAAGCACTTCCAGCAGATCGGCATGGCCAAGGTCTCGATGGGGGCCATGGAGCTGTTCGGCATGAACTACCTGCGCCACGGCGACTCGGTGACCATGGACAGAAGCCGGCTGATCGCCGATGCCAAGCAGAAGGCCCTGGCCCTGGCCGTCAACTACCGCCCACAGCGTCCGGTCGAAAACCTGCCGGCGCCGGGCCGCTCCCTGGCGGCGAGCATCAAGAGCCAGCTCTGGAACATGCGGCAGGGCGGTTTCGTCACCGAATACGAGGAATACCTCGGCGGCGTGATCGCCGAGGTGATCTGTGGCGGCGACGTTCCCGCCGGCACCCCGATCAGCGAGGAGTACCTGCTCAAGCTCGAACGCGAGGCGTTCCTGAAGCTCTGCGGCCAGAAGAAGACCGCCGAGCGGGTCCAGCACATGCTGAAGAAGGGCAAGCCGCTGCGGAACTAGGCAGGAGACAGAAGACAGGAGTCAGGAGCCAGTTACTTCTGAATTCTGACTCCTGACTCCTGGGTACTGAATCAATAAAACCGAGCGTCGGCAATACGACGCCTGTTTCGGAGGACGACATGAACACGGCATACATTCTGGCAGCGTACCGGACTCCCGGTTGCCGGGCGAAAAAGGGAAAATTCAAGGACATGCGCCCGGACGATCTGGGAGCGGCGGCGATTCGCGGACTGATCGAGAAGACCGGAGTCGATCCGGAAAGAGTTGAGGACGTCATTCTCGGCTGTGCCTTCCCCGAGGGCGAACAGGGGATGAACTTCGCCAAGGTGGCCGCCAGCCGCGCCGGCCTGCCCCACACGGTGCCCGGCATGACCATCAACCGTTTCTGCTCTTCGGGCCTGCAGAGCATCGCCCTGGCCGCCGAGCGGATCATGGCCGGCTTCGCCGACTGTATCGTTGCCGGCGGGGCCGAGTCGATGACCATGATTCCCATGGGCGGGAACAAATACAGCGCCAACCCGTCGCTGGTCAGTGACTGGCCGGAGACCTACGCCAGCATGGGCATTACCGCCGAACTGGTGGCCGAGCAGTACGGCATCAGCCGTGAGGACCAGGATGCCTTCGCCCTGGCGAGCCACCAGAAGGCGGCGGCGGCCATTGCCGAGGGACGATTCACCGACGAGATCATCCCGGTCGAGGTCGAGCAGGTCGCTCTGGCCGGCAACAGGGTGCAGAAGCAGCTCGAAACGGTGAGCATCGATGACGGTGTCCGCCAGGACACCACCCTGGACGGTCTGGCGAAACTGAAGCCGGTCTTCCGCCAGGGCGGGACGGTCACCGCCGGCAATGCGTCGCAGATGACCGACGGGGCGGCGGCGGCCCTGGTCGTTTCCGAGCGTTTTCTCAAGGAACTGGGCAAGGACCCGGCGGCCCGTTTCGTCGCCTTCGCGGTGCGGGGGGTGCCGCCCGAGATCATGGGTATCGGGCCGGTCGAGGCGATTCCCGCCGCTCTGAAGATGGCCGGGCTGAAGCAGGATGACATCGACCTGCTCGAGCTGAACGAGGCATTCGCCGCCCAGTCGCTGGCGGTCATCCGCCAGCTCGATCTCGACCCGGAGCGGATCAACGTCAACGGTGGTGCCATCGCCCTGGGCCATCCCCTCGGCTGCACCGGTGCCAAGCTGACGGCCACCCTGCTCAACGAGCTCGGCCGGCGCGGCGGCCGCTACGGCATGGTGTCCATGTGCATCGGCGGCGGCATGGGCGGCGCCGGGATTTTTGAGAAGCTGTAAGGCTTAGCCACCAAGGCACCAAGGGCGCCAAGAAACTCATTGATTTTATTTGGTCTTACTTGGCGAGCTTGGAGTCTTGAGCGAGCATCGCGAGCGGGTGGTTAAAGAATTTCAGATTCTATAAATCAACGCAGGATCAGGAGAAACGAGGATGACAATGGAGAAAAAAACACTCAAGGGCGGCGAATATCTCATTGCCGAGAGCAGCTGCGAGGATATTTTCACCCCGGAGGAATTCACCGACGAGCAGCGGCAGATCGGGGAGACGACGGAACAGTTCGTCACCAACGAGATCCTGCCCCATCTCGAGGAGATCGAGGCGGGCAACTTCGACCTGGTGGTCGAGGCGATGGCCAAGGCGGGAGAACTCGGCCTGCTGATGATGGACGCCCCCGAGGAGTACGGCGGGCTGGAACTGGACAAGGCGACCAGCATGCTGGTCGGCGAGAAGATCGCGCCGGCCGGCTCCTTTTCCGTCGCCTTCGCCGCCCATACCGGCATCGGCACCCTGCCGCTGATCTACTATGGCACCCCGGAGCAGAAGGAGAAGTACCTGGAGAAGATCATCACCGGCGAGTGGTGTGCCGCCTACTGCCTGACCGAGCCCGGCTCCGGCTCCGACGCCCTGGGCGCCCAGGCGACCGCCACCCTCTCCGAGGACGGCAAGTACTACATCCTCAACGGCACCAAGCAGTTCATCACCAACGGCGGCTTCGCCCAGCTCTACACCGTGTTCGCCAAGATCGACAAGGAGCACTTCACCGCCTTTCTGGTCGAGCGCGACTTCGAGGGCCTGGTGGTCGGTGCCGAGGAGAAGAAGCTCGGCATCAAGGGCTCCTCGACCACCCAGATCATTCTCGACAACTGCAAGGTGCCGGTGGAGAACGTCCTGGGCGAGATCGGCAAGGGGCACAAGATCGCTTTCAATGTCCTCAATGTCGGCCGTTTCAAGCTGGGAGCCGGGGTTACCGGTGCCGCCAAGATGGCCCTGGTCGAAGGGATCAAGTACGCCAACGAGCGCAAGCAGTTCGGCAAGCCGATCAGCTCTTTCGGGGCCATCCAGGAGAAGATCGCCAACCTGACCGCCGACATCTACGCCTCCGAGTCCCTGGTCTACCGGCTGGCCGGCCTGCTCGACACCAAGCTGGCCGCCATCGAGAAGGGGATCGACAACTACTACGAGGAATACCAGAAGGCGATCGAGGAGTACGCCACCGAATGTGCCATCTCCAAGGTCTTCTGTTCCGAGGTGCTGGCCCGCACCGTCGACGAGGTGGTGCAGATTCACGGCGGCTACGGTTTCGTCGCCGATTATCCGGCCGAGCGCTACTACCGGGACGAGCGCATCAACCGCATCTTCGAGGGCACCAACGAGATCAACCGGCTGCTGATTCCGGGCATGATCCTGCGCAAGGCGATGAAGGGTGAGCTGCCGCTGCAGGCCGAGGCGATGAAGGCCTTCGAGTCGCTGATGACCCCCAGCTTCGAAGAGCTCGACGAGTCGGTGCCCTTCGCCGCCGAGAAACAGCTGCTGGCCAACCTGAAGACCCTCTTCCTGATTCTGGCCGGCAGCGGCGTACAGAAGTACATGAACAAGCTGGTCGACGAGCAGGAGATCCTGCTGGCCGCGGCCGACCTGGCGATCCAGATCTTCGCCATCGAAAGCGCCATCCTGCGGGCGGAGAAGGTCGGTCCGGAGGCGACCGAGCGCAAGCGCCAGCTGCTCGGGGCCGCTGTGAAGGTCTTCTGCTTCAACGCCACCGAGGTGGCCGCCAGCGCCGCCCGGCGGGGCGCCTTCTATCTCGAGGAGGGCGACACCCTGACCATGCTCCTGTCCGGGGTGCGCCGCTTCACCCGCTATGATGCCAGCGGCCTGCTGCAGGCGAAGCGGGAGCTGGCGCAGGCGGCGATCGAGGACGAGAAGTACCTCTTTTAGGCCGGCAGCCGGCAAGAGTGCGTCTGCGGCGTGACGATTGCCCCTCTCTGCCCGAGAGGGGCTGCGCAGGCGCACCTGCTCCTTCCCGGTTGCCTCACGGACTCGTGGGGCCGGTTGACGACGGCCTCCTGAATTCTGACTTCTGGATACTGCAGTACCGATGTCCATCGTCCAGCATACCATCGACACGCCCTACCCGGTGGGTGAGGTGCACTGCTACAGCCTCGAGCGGGACGGCGAGCTGATCCTGTTCGACACCGGGCCGCCGACGGCGAATGCGAAGGAGCTTCTGCAGCAGCGGCTCGACCTGCAGCGGCTACGTCATGTGGTCTGCACCCATTGCCATATCGACCACTACGGGCTGGCGGCCTGGCTGGAGCGGGAGTACGGGGCGACCGTGTACGTCCCCTACCGGGACGCGCTGAAGATGGCCCGGCACGAGGAGCGGCTGGCCGGAATCGCCCGGCTGCTTTCCGAACACGGATTTCCCCGGGAGTTCATCGAGAACTACCGTCTGATCATGAAGGACGGCATGGTCTTTCCGGAATTCCCCGCCGCCGCCCGCATTATCGAGGAATCGGACCTGCCGGCGCAGGTCGGCTTCGAGGTCGTTCCCTGTCCCGGGCATTCGCAGTCCGATCTGGTCTATGTCGGCGACGACTGGGCGGTGACCGGGGACGTACTGCTCGAAGGCATCTTCCAGTCGCCCTTGCTCGACATCGATCTGGAGACGGGGGAGCGTTTCAACAACTACCGGGCCTATTGTGCCTCGCTGGAGCGGATGGAGAGCCTGCGCGGCCGCCGGATCTGCCCCGGCCATCGCCGGACGGTGGCGAATGTCGAGAACGTGATCCTCTTCTATGTCGGCAAGCTGCTGGAGCGGACGGAGCGGATTCGCGGCCATCTTCTCGGCGGCGGCAATCTGGCCGACATCGTTCTGGGGCTGTTCGCCGACCAGGCGGAACATCCCTTCCATCTCTATCTCAAGGCGTCCGAAGTGGTGTTCATGCAGGATTTTCTGCGTGAGCCCGAACGGTTGCGGCAGGCGTTGCAGCGCCTCGGGCTGTTCGAGCCGGTGGCGGAACCCTTCGCACGGGTGGCCTGACGTATCGCAAGGATGAACATGATGAAAGACCCTCTCTTCCAACCTCTGGACATCGGTCCGTTACGGCTGAAGAACCGCATCATCATGCCGGCCATGCATCTGAACATGGCCGACGACTACCAGGTGACCGACCGGCTGCTGGCCTTCTATACCGAGCGGGCCGAAGGCGGGGCCGGCCTGATCAGTTGCGGTTATGCCAGCATCGACGAGCTGGCCGCCCATCCCGGCCATATCGGGGCCCACGATGACGCCTTCATTCCGGGGCTGCGCCGGCTGGCCGAGACCATCCAGGCGGGTGGTGCCCGGGCGGCCGTCCAGATCAACCACGCCGGTCGCTACAATCATTCCATGCTGACGGGCGGCCGGCAGCCGGTGGCGCCGTCGGCGGTACCGTCGCGGTTGACCGGCGAGACGCCGCGGGAACTGACCGAGGAGGAGATCGAGGCACTGATCCAGGCGTTCGCCGAGGCCGGCCGCCGGGTCGCCGAGGCCGGGTTCGACGCCGTCGAGGTGCTGGCCGGGACCGGTTACATCATCAGCTCTTTTCTCTCGCCGTTGACCAACCGGCGTGAGGACCGCTGGGGAGGGTCCCGCGCCAACCGGATGCGTTTCGGTGTCGAGGTGGTCCGGCGGGTGAAGGAAGCCAGCGGACTGCCGCTGATCGTGCGGCTGAACGGCAACGATTTCATGCCCGGCGGCATCGGCCGGGAGCTGATGCAGGAATTCGCCGAGGCTATCGTGGCTGCCGGCGCCGATGCCCTGAGTGTCAATGTCGGCTGGCACGAGGCGCAGATGCCGCAGATCGTGACCAAGGTGCCGCGGGGCGCCTTCGCCTACCTGGCACGCGGCATCCGGCAGCGGGTTGACGTGCCGGTGATTGCCGGTCACCGGATCAACGATCCGGCCGCCGCCCGCCGCCTGATCGCCGAGGACTGGTGTGACGCGGTCGCCATGGGACGGGCGCTGATCGCCGATCCGCAACTGCCGGGCAAGGCCGCGACCGGACGGGAAGGGGAGATCGTCCACTGTGTCGCCTGCGGTCAGGGGTGCTTCGACGCCCTGTTCCGTTTCCAGCATGTCGAGTGCCTGTGCAACCCGCGGGCCGGCCACGAACTGGAGGAGGTTCCGGCGCCGGCCGTGCCGCGCCGGGTGCTGGTGGTCGGCGGTGGTGCCGGCGGCATGACGGCGGCGATTGCCGCCGCCCGCCAGGGCCACCGGGTGACGCTGATGGAAGCCGGTTCCCGGCTCGGCGGCCAGCTCGAACTGGCCGGAGCACCTCCCGGGCGGGAGGAGTTCGCCCTGTTGGCGCGAGACCTGGCCCGGCAGGTCCGTGCGGCCGGGGTGGAAGTGGTGCTCGAGCAGCGGGTCGATGGCGAGCTGCTGCGGCGGCAGCGGCCGGACCAGGTCATTCTGGCCACCGGCGGGGCGCCCCAGTCCCCGCCCATTCCCGGCAGTGACCTGCCGCATGTGGTGCAGGCCTGGGATCTGTTGCGCGGCCGGGTGACGACCGGCCGGCGGGTCGTCGTGATCGGCGGCGGCGCCGTCGGTGTCGAGTCGGCGCTGTTGCTGGCCGAGCAGGGAACCCTGCCGGCGGAGACCCTCAAGTTTCTCCTGGTGCACCGGGCGGAAGAGCCGGAAGAGCTGTACCGGCTGGCGACGACCGGCTGCAAGCAGGTGACCATCGTCGAGATGCTCGACAAGCTGGGACGCAATTTCGGCAAGACCACCCGCTGGACCATGCTGCAGGACCTCGACCGTTACGGGGTGGCCTGCCGGACCGGGGCCCGGGTGGAGGCGATCACGGCCGAAGGCGTGCTGCTGGCCGGCGATCCCGAACCGGAACTGCTGCCGGCGGACACCGTGGTGCTGGCCGTCGGCACCCGGGCCGAGAACAGCCTGCAGCAGGCGTGTGAAGAGCTCGACATCCCCTGCCAGGTGATCGGCGACGCCGGTCGGCCGGCGATGGTGTTCGACGCCGTGCACCAGGGTTACCGGGCGGGAAGGGAGGTCGCATGAAGGGTTTTGCCTCTCTGCCCGGCCTGCTGGAAGGTGCCCGGCGTTCGCGCTTCCGTCTCTGGCTGCTGAACCTGCTGCTCGGGCGACTGATTCCCTTCAACCGGCCGCACGGCGTGCGGGTTCTCTCCCTCGGCGAGGACCGGGTGCAGACCGGTGCCGACTACCGGCGGCGCAACCACAATCATCTGCGCGGCATGCACGCCTGCTGCATCGCCACGGTGGCGGAGTTTTCCTCCGGGCTGCTCTTTCTGTCCCGGCTGAATCCGAACCGCTACCGGCTGATCATGGCGCGGCTGGAGATCGACTATCATTACCAGGCGAAGGGCGCCATCGTCGCCAGCAGCAGCATGTCCGACGAAGAGCTGAAGAACAGGGTGCTCAAGCCGCTGGCCGATCAGGACAGCGTGCTGGTCACCCTGCCGACCGAGGTCCACGACGACAAGGGAACACGGGTGGCGACGGCCCGGGTCACCTGGCAGGTCAAGCCCTGGGAGAAGGTGCGCACCAGGGTTGCCTGAGAGGGCTCGTCACCATCCACCACCAATGCCCGCAAGGGCCGGGAGGAGAGAATGAAAAGACTGATTCTGTGCCTGTTGCTGCTGATCTGGAGCCAGCCTGTGCTGGCGCTGGAGGTCGCCGGCGTGAAACTGGCGCCGCAGGTGGAGGTCGCCGGCCAGACCCTGCGCCTCAACGGTTACGGCATCCGCAAGAAATTCTTTTTCAAGATCTACGTCGGCTCCCTCTACACCGCCCGGCCGGTGCACAGCACCGAACAGGCACTGGCCGATGCCGGTGGCAAGCTGATCCGGATGGATTTTCTCTATCACAAGGTCGACAAAGGCAAGATCGTCGGCGCCTTTGCCGAAGGGTTCGCCAAGAACAGCCCCCAGCTGATGGACAGTGAGGAGGCCAAGACCTTCCTGCGCTGGTTCGATGCCGATTTCGTCGCCGGCGACCGGGTCGATCTGATGCTGGCGGCCGATGGCACGGTCAGTGCCAGCCACAACGGCCGGCTGCTTGGCAGCCTCAAGTCGCCAGCGCTGGCCCGGGGGGTGCTGCTCATCTATCTCGGCGCCGAGCCGGCCGACGAAGACATGAAGGAAGGCATGCTCGGCCTGCAATAGCGCCGGGTTCACGACAGGTTCAACCAGGTACCGTCCCGGGAGACTCTCTCTCCGAGTTGCCGGTACGTGACTCTCCCTGTTATGCGGGGGGCCAGGACGGCCCCCCATTTTTTTTCCAGGGGGCGGTTCTTTTGCGCCATGTCTTCGTTGGCCCCCTCTTCGCTTGTGCGGCGCATCCTTAGGTTCGCCGGTGATTTTCGGGAAGCGCGGGCAGGTAGGTGATTGTTGCTTCGGGGCATGCCGCCGAAGATCATCACCCGGCGTCTGCTCGGCCGGGAGGATCTGGTCAGCCTGGTGACCGGTTTCCAGTTCACCAGGGGCAACCTGGTCCGGGCCTGCCTGCAGTACCGTGACCACGACGATTTGAAAGGATGACGGCTCATGGGTCATCACACCACCCGCAAGGACAGCATCGTTTCGCTCATTGACCGGCTCAACAAGTATCCCGTCGGCCTGGTCGACAATGAAAAACTGCGACGGATTCTGGCGATTCTCTTCAGCGAGGAAGAAGCCTTTGTCGCCAGCCGGTTTCCCTTGCACGAAGCGACCCTGGAGGAACTGGTACAGCGCACCGGTTGTCCGGCCGGCCACCTCGAGCAGGTTCTGGAGCGCATGGCCGACAAGGGACTGGTGCTCGACATGCCGCACCAGGGAACCACCTACTACATGCTGATGCCCGGCCTGATCGGTTTTTTCGAATTCAGCTTCATGAAACAGCGGGTCGACCTGCCACTGGCCGAGCTGGCGCAGCTGATGACCGACTATCTCTACGCCGATCCCGAAAACGGCCAGGCCCGGGAATTTTTCGGCAGCAGAACGCCCCTGACCCGCTCCCTGGCCTACGAGGAGACGGTGCCGGTCAGCTCCAGCGTGACCAGCTACGACGGGGCGCGGCAGCTCATCCGCCAGGCCGGTTACGGTGCGGTCGGCATCTGCTACTGCCGGCACAAGAAGGAGCATCTCGGCCAGAGCTGCGCCAAGGGCGCGCCGATGGAGGGGATCTGCATCTCCCTCGGCAATGCCGCCCGCTTCATGGTGCGGCGCGGTTTTGCCGAAGAGAAGAGCGTCGATGAACTGCTGGCGGTCATCGACACCGCACGCGGTTACAACCTGACCCATATCACCGACAACATCCGCCACAGGCCGAGCTTCATCTGCAACTGCTGCCGGTGCTGCTGCGAGCTGCTGGCCGGGGTCCAGGCGGGCTATACCGAGGGGGTCGGCAAGACCGGTCTGCGGCTCGCCGTCGACCAGGCCCGCTGCGCTGGCTGCGGCCGGTGCGTCGGAGCCTGCAACGTCTCCGCCTTGCGCGTTGCTGCCGGCGGCAGTGCCAAAGATCGCCGGCTGCACCTCGAGGAGCAGTCCTGTCTCGGCTGCGGGGCCTGCGTACCGGCCTGCCCGCACGATGCCCTGTGCCTGGTGCCGGTGACTCCCCCGGCCATTCCGGAGAAAAAGCGCGACCTGATGAAGCGGATTCTGAGGGAGAAGAAACGCCTGACGCCCTACATCATCGATGGGGTGAAGCTGAAGGTGAAAAAGTTTCTGCCGGGCCGTCCGTCGGTCGGTTCCCGGGGGCGGCGGCATCGGGACTGAAGAGCCTTTCCGGCAGCCTGTGCTGAACGCCCTGTGAGGGTCCGGTTGGACCTCAACACGGGCGCGGCTGGTTGAGAACGGAGCGGACCTTGCGCAGCAGACGTTCGCGGGTGAAAGGCTTGAGCAGCAATTCGTCGTAGGAGACGGCCATCTGGTCGAACAGCTCTTGGTCGGCGTAACCGGACATCAGAATCACCTTCAGTCCGGGATGATCGGCCACCAGCCGGCCGGCCAGTTCGGGGCCGGTCATTGCCGGCATGACCACATCGGTCAGCAGCAACGCAATGTCCCGGTTGCCGGCGGCCAGAGATTCCGCCTCCGCCGGTGAATTGGCGGTCAGAACCCGATAGCCGGCCTCTTCCAGCAGCAGGCGGGTGGCGGTCAGAACCTGCAGCTCGTCATCGACCACCAGCAGGGTTTCGTTGCCACGCAGGTCACTGGGGGACGGATGCTCCTGGCGGGACCTGCCGGTTTCGCGGGATGTGGCCGGCAGGAAGATGGTAAAGCAGCTTCCCCGGCCCGGTGCGCTTTCGACCTCGATGGTTCCCCCGTTTTGCCGGACGATGCCGTAGACGGTCGCCAGCCCCAGTCCCGAGCCGCGACCGCCGCTCTTGGTGGTGAAGAAGGGGTCGAAAATCCTCTGGCGGGTGGCCTCGTCCATGCCAATGCCGTTGTCGCGTACCGACAGCAGCAGCCAGCCGGCGGGGGCTTCGCCATCGGCCTTCTGCCGGTGAAAGGCCGTACCGATTTCAATGATGCCCTGAAATCCCGGGGATATCTTCTCCTGGATGGCGTCGCGGGCATTGATGACCAGGTTGAGCAGAATCTGGTCGAGCTGGGCCGGGTCGAAGCGCAAAGACGGCA